>CAYTFM010000108.1:0-25510 GCA_964436735.1 uncultured Victivallales bacterium
CTCCAACGACGCCTCGTTGACGCGCAGCCGACTCGTGCTCATGGACGCCTTCAATCCTTCCTCCTCATAGACAGTTGCGCCACCATAGCATTCCGCCTCGCGCTATACAACGTTCCGCCACGGAGGACATCACATCCACGGCCGACGGAAAGCGGCACGTCAGTCGGCCATGTCCATGATGGGGTCTTTGTAGCCCGGCGCGCCCTTGACGCCGGCGCGGCGCGGGGCGTCCTTGGGATCCGCCGGTATCGGTGCGAAGGTCAGAACGCCCTCGGCCTCCTCGCGCTCGGCCTTCGCGAGCGTCTCCCTCGTGATGAAGAGGGCCTTGGCCTTCACCTCGTCGGCAAGAACCCCACCCGTCTTTCCCGCCAGGTAGTTGACCATGCTGCAGAGCAGCTGGGGATTGCCGCCCAGCTCGAAGTTCAACGGTTTGAGCCAGAAGTGATCGGAGATGGCAAGCACTTTGCCGCCACCGCATGCCGTCTCCACGATGAGAGGCAGCCCTTCGAGGCTTGTGCCAGCGGGAGCCACGAGCAGCGACGCCACGCCCTTCCCTTTGATCTCGATCGCGCCGGCGAAGGCGGATACGAACGACTGTACGCCGAACAGTGCCTGATGCGATGATTCCACCGGGCACGTGACCTGCATGAAGTCAAATCCGGGCGAGGGCGTCTTGGTCGACAGCCACTTGAAGCTGGCGACATCCAATCCGAAGGCGTTCCACAATTTTTTCGCTCCCTTGACGCCCGTGTGCCAGTTGGCCATGCCGTCGCCAAACAGGAGAAGCGAGCCGCCCTTTTCCACATACGCCTTGATCGAGGCCACATCGGCGTCCGAGGCAGGAAAGCCAATGCTGGCCCACAGCACCGCGGCATAGCCTTCCAACGACATGCCCGGAGCGTATTCAACAAGCTCGTACCCCGCCTGGCGGAGCAGCTCCTCGGCGGTCGGGTAGTAGGAGTTCGGCAGCGGCGCGCCGGAAAGCCCGTCGAACTCGGGGACGAACACCAGTTTGCCGCGCGGCGCGGCCGCGTCTTTCCGCTCCTCCGGCGGGCGCCAGAGCCGCGAGAGCATCTCGCGCCGCGTCGGAGAAATGCCGCGCAGGGGAAGCGGCGCGGCGCCCTCGCGCTCGAGCAGCAGGCAGAGCGGATCAAGATTCTCCAGCGTGGCGGGAATCCCCGCGCGCAGCTGCTCCGCGCTCCACGCCGCCTTGCCGTCAGGAGCGGTAACCGTCCGGCCGCTCAGCAGGTTCCGGATCGTGTAAACGCCATCGGGGGCGGCTGGCCACCGCAGCGAAAGTGAATCCTTCATCCCCCAGTTCATGGCGTACAACAGGTGCCGCCCATCCTTTGAGACAACGCGCATCTCGACAAATTCCGACGGCGAGCCATTGGTCTTGACCGCAATCGAATCGGGTGCGATCCCGTGGGTCGACGCAAGCTTCGCGTAGAGCCGCCGAAGCGGTTGATGCGGCAGGGATGCGCCGATGAGATAGGCGTGCCCTTTGCCAGAAGCCATATGCGCGGCCGCAGGCTTCCCACTGGCCGCGAAGACGGCGCACGCCTCCGCGCCTGGCGCGAGCTTCAGATCGCACGCCGACATGCCGTCCAAGCGGCGGAGAACCGGCTCATCGCCCTTCAGCGCGAGCACCGCACCGTCAATGCCGGCGCCCCCGGCGACCGGGACCGCCGCCGCGCCTACCAAGGTGGATGGATCCAGTTTCTCATAGGTCCCATCGTCAACCGTGAACGAATCCATGTCAGCCACCAGCACGCCGCCGCCGGCGACATACTCCTTGAGCTTCTCCAGGCACGCGCCGGGAACCCTGACATTCTGCGAGGCGACGATCATACGGTATTTCCCGGCGCGCCCCTCGACGATATCGGTGTTGGTGATGACATCGACGCCGAGGCCGCTGAAGAGCAGCGCGGCGTAGTGTCCCAAAAGGACTTTCGTAAGCGGCGCCCTGAGATACTCCTGATAGGAGTCGTGATAGAAGCAGCGGAAGGTTTCGAACGGGTACACGATGGCGGCCTTGGCTCCGCCCTCCCTGATGGCGGGCAGCAGCGGCGCGACGGTCTCCATCTCCTTTTTGACGGCCGGCACGATCTTGATGGCGCTCTCGAACCCCGTGCTGGTGTAGCAGATCATGTCGCCCGACATGCCGTGCATCGCCTGAAGCCAGGCGTGCGCCCGGACGTACGACGGCCGCATCACCGGCCGCATCCGCGATGGGGCGTCGTTGAGCGAGGCGTACCCGCGGATGCCGCCGTAGAACATCCCATCCTTGAAATAGGCGTTCTGAATCCGGGCGCAGATCACGCCGCCGTCCTTCGCCAACTCCGTGACGTCGACGCAGAACTTGTCGTTCCAGTTCTTCGTGGTTTGAACGAGTGTGCCGTTGACATAGACCTCGGCGAGGTCGCAGAAGTCCTTGCCGTTCAGATAGAGTTTTCCGCCTCCGCGGGCGAGCGCGAACTTCTTGCGGTACAGTCCTGTCTTGCAGTTCGGGAAGCCCTGCCTGCCCCACATCTCGGGGACCTTGATGTCCGCCCATGACGAATCGTCAAATCCGGTTCCGCGCCATCCGTCCGGCTCCGGCGCCGCGGTGGCGTCGAAGAACTTCCACGTCGAATGGAGGTCGGCCAGATCCCCTTTGAGCATCTCCTCCTCGGACATCACCGCGTCGCTGACATGGATCGGCGACTCGCCATTGAAGACCGGCTTGCCGGGACAGAGGTTTGCGACGACGTCGCAGGAGAGCGGCAGCGACAGCATGCCGAGGATCTGATGCGTGTCGTTCCGGTGGAGCTGAGGGCATACGGACAGTCCCGCCTCGTGGGTGTAGAAGTCGACGGCAGCGGCGATTTGCGCCGGATGGACGCCGGAGCTGACGTAGTCCCACTGCAGACTGCAATGCGACTGCACGGTGTTGAGGACACCCTGCCGCGGATCGTGCCGGCGCATCTCCGGCATCATCGCCGTCATCACCTCGCCAAACTGCGCCTCCTGGCACTTGAGCCAGTCGGCCCACAGGTTGGGATGCAGCCGCGCCTGGCGCTTCTCCAGCTCGACCTCCGCGCCGCCGTCGACCGCCTTGGGGTCCTTGACCGCGATCAGGCCGGGAGGACGGGCGTCGGCGAACGCGGAGAACCGCGTTCCCCAGGCGGCATTGGCCGCCGCTATGGAGCCGTACTTCGCCTCCATCCGCGCGCTGAAGTCGGCGAGGGCGGACTCGTGCTTGTTCGCGTACATCGTCTCGTTGAAGAGCTCGTAGCAGAACATCGGATATTTTCTCGTGTAGCGCATCCACGATCCGAACATCTGGTCGTACAGCTTCCTCCCCAGCGGATTGAGCGGGTCATAGCAGATGAAATGGCCGGCGTCCATCACCTCCGGAAGCTGTTTCTGCAAGGCGTCGAATCTCGCATGGGCCTTCTGCTCGTGCCAGAAGAGGAGGCCGTTCGACTCCGCGCGGTAGATCCACGCCTCGTACCATGGACAGTCGGCCCTTTCCACCAGCAGCCGGTTCCCTTCCCTCTTCGCCCCGTACATCGAGTAGATGTTGTCGGCGTTGTAGACATAGAGATCCATGCCGAGCAGGCGGAGTAGCCAGGGATGGCACTCGTTGTCCCCCTGCCAGCCGCCAAACAGGAAGACGGGTCTGCCGTTCCGCATGAACGATGTGCTGTCGATGGTGACGTCGGAACAACTCCGCGGCAGCGACTCGAACGAGGCCCGCGGCGGCACTCCCGCCTCCATGTCGGGATCCTTCACCACGACCTCCAGAGCGGCGGCCTTGGGTTCGACGGCCACGGCGCGCATGGCAGCGCCTTCGGAGAAGAGCTCCACCGCGTCGATGTGGAAAACCGCGCCGCCTTGTCCAGCGGAGTAGATCTTCAGCGTCACGACTTTCTCCAGATCCAGCCGGGCGTTCTCGATCGGGGCGTTGCCGTAATGCCACAGCTTCATATCCTTGAAGGGGATCTTTATCAAGGTCCACGCCTCGCCGATTTTAACGGGATAGGCGAACGTCTCGCCGCCGCCCTCTACAATCTGAAAGGGAAAAGAGCCCGTACGAGATCCGTTGGAGGCCTTCGCCTGGAACTGAACGCCGTCGGCGCCAGCAGGGATTTGAATCACGCGCTGAACCAATCCGCTTCCCTCCTTCATGTCAATCTGCAGCGAGGCGCTCCCCTGTGTCTTGTCAGACTCGTCCTTCCTGATGCTGAAGGTGCGCACCCCAGGTTGCCAGAAATTCCACGCGCCTGGCGCGTCGTCGCAGGCGTCCAACAGGACGACACTCTCGGCCTGACATGCGCCGACCACTGCGAGCAATACGAAGGCCACGCGCGCCGACAACGTGAGAAACCTCTTCATCCAACTACCTCCCTTGTTAATACACTCATTCGCCTGGAAGCGGACTGACCTGCTTGGTCAGGGCGGCGTGCAAATCCCCCCAGACCACGTTCGCCGACCAACTATGACGTTTTCCCGCCGACGGGTCAGTCAGGCGCAACGGCCAATAGTCGTTGCTTGGATCCCCGCTGGCGAAGCTCCAGTAGTTGATGGTGCACGAGTTGTCTGTCCCCGAGTCCCTGTCGGACCACAGGAGGACGCTCGACGGCTTCCTGAACTGAGTCGCCCGTTTGATGATAGTGGGCATGTAGACGTTGTAGCCGTAATTGCTGGCGATCGCCCTGCCGCTGTTCGCAGGACACTGAAACACCGCGGCGTTGGGCAGATATTCCGTTCCCGAGGTGATGGGCATGGCGGTGTTCAGGTAGCCGCACAGATTGTATTGGAAGTACAGCCCCTGGTTGTACACCTCCTGCCCCGGCACACCATGGTTGTAGGGATAGACGCACCCCTGGTTGTCGTCGAAATACATCGCGGAGGCCGTCCCGATCTGCTTGAGCTTGGACAGGCAGCTCGTCGAAACCGCCATCTCCCGCGCCTTTTTGAGCGCCGGCAGCAGCAGCGACGCGAGGATCGCGATGATGGCGATCACCACTAATAACTCTATCAAGGTGAAAGCGGTCGCTTTCACCTTGATAGAGTCAAAGATCCGGCTCCGCCGTATCGGAAATAGTTCGATGAGCATTGCTCTATCCCTTATATTAGATAAACAATCTGTCCAGCGGTGCTGTGCCCACGCGCCGGTCTTCAAGTTGGCAGTCACACCGCCCACATCATCTCGCCCTCAGAGTGTTTCCTTCGAGGAAGAACGTGTCCCTCCACACTTCGGTTTCTCGGATCTCGCCGCGCAGCATATCACATGCGGCTTCGGCCAGATCCGGCACCGACTGCCGGATTTTCGTGAATTTCACGCCACAGGCGTCGTCGATCCAGTCGTAGTCGGAGTAAGAGATGAGCGACACGTCGTCCGGCACGCGCAGTCCATGCCGTTCAAGGGCTTTGAAGACGCCGATGGTGGGACGGTCGCCATAGACCACCGCCGCGCTGAAGGCGAATCCTGATCCCAAAAACGCGGCGAGGCGTTCCCGCGGCTCGTCCGCTCCCATGCTGGCGATAGGGACGAAACGCCCCTCACAGGCGAAGTCGGCGAGTCCCTTCTCAAACCCCTTGCGCCGGTCTTGCGCGGAGGGATAGTCGGACGACACGTCGACAAAAAGCATCCGCCGATGGCCAAGCTCCGCGAACTTCTCGACCGCCTTGCGCATCCCTTGAAAATGGTTTATCTCCACAAAGGGAATCGGACAACCCTCCTTCGGTTTGCCAATGCTCACCGCCCTCATCTTGCGCTCCGAGACGATTCGCCAGTCGGCGGCGTCCGGCAGATACGCGACAAACAACGCGCCACAGTTCGCATTCTCGTCCTTGTTCCGCTTGAAGACGTCCGGGAAACGGCTGTCCCGGGGTATCGCGACGAACCTCAGCAGATGTCCGCCGCTTTTTGAAAGCGCTCGGTGCGCGCCATACAGCACCTCCGCCAAAAACGGATCCTGCTCCGCGAGACCATGCGTGTCCCATGCGTAGACGTTGACGGTCCTCGGTCGGCCTACCGCCGCCGGAGCCGGTTTTTTGACAAACGTTCCCTTGCCTTGCATTCTGACGACATGCCCCGAGGCCACCAGCTGGGTCACGGCCTCGCGTATCGTGGCATGGCTGACCTTGAAGTTTTCCGCCAGCTCCCTCTCCGACGGCAGGACTCCCCCCTCGACGAACACGCCGGAGTCGATTTTTTTAAACAACGCGTTTCTGACGCGCACAGACTTTGACTGCAAGCTTTTCATATAGTACCGCAGAGCCCGTCCCCCCCACTTGACCACCTTGCCATGCGCGTCAGCTTTCCCGCGGACCGGACGAACGGCCGCCTCGCACAGTATGGCGTGTTTGTTTCCCGCGGTATCCAGCGGCGATGGTTTTCATGCCGCTAACACATCTGGTCATCAGATGACTTCCCCAAGTATACCCCATTCCCGCCGCGCTGTCAAGACCCCGCTCTTTTTCCGAAAAATCGCTCCCGGGGGTTGCGCCATGCAACGGAACGACGTATAATTTCTGTACCGGTTCAGATGCGCTATTCACGTGTGGACAACGGGAATTTTCCTGTATGCCTTCAGAAACCATATCGCGTCCTCGGCTTCTGGACGTCGCCCGCGCCGCCGGCGTCTCGCGCTCGACCGCGGCCCATGCGCTCAACGGCTCGTGGTTGAAGGTCGGACTCAACGCCGACACCGCGAAGGCCGTCCGTCAAGCCGCAGCCCGCATCGGCTACCGCGGCAACTATGCCGCGCACTGTGTGTCCACGGGACGCTTCAACACCCTCGCCTTCGTCATCAGTGAGACTCCGTGGACCAGTTCCATCCTCCCCGGACTTTTCGGCGGCGTCATCGACGCCACCATGCGCTCGGGCTACCACCTGTCTATCGTCAGAGAAAGCGACGAGCGACTGACTGATCCTGGCCACATGCCGTGCTTCCTCGACACCTGGATGTGCGACGGCGCGCTGATGAACTACCAGACGGGCGCGCCTCCCCAGCTCCGCGCCCTGATCGAGCGCTCGGGAATTCCCGCCGTCTGGCTCAACTCGAAAAGCGACTGCGACTGCGTCTACCCCGACGAGTCGGGCGCGGCCATCATGCTGACGCGGCATCTGCTGGAACTGGGGCACCGCCAGATCGCCTATGCCGACCGCGGCTTCAAACCATCCGCAGCTCTGGGGTACCGCCACTTCAGCAAAGAGGACCGATTGGACGGCTACTGCCGGGCGATGACACACGCGGGATGCCCTCCCATGCCGCTTGTCGACATTGACGATCGTGACGATTTGGCCATTAACCTACGCGCGCTCTTCGCCCGGAAAGCGGATCGTCCGACCGCCCTCATATGCAATTCGATGAGCGAGTTCATGATTGCCCATCTTGCCGCCTGCGAACTCGGGATGCGGATTCCCGAGGACCTGTCGCTCGCCGTCTTCGCCGGGTCCAAGGACACGCTCGTGCTGGACTTCGGCGCCACCGTCGTCCATGACCCGCACAGCGAACTGGGCCGACAAGGCGTCGCCATGCTCCTCGAGAAACTCGCCGAGCCGGGGAAAATACATCCCGCGCTGGTTCTGCCGTACGAACTCGTCCCCTCCCGCTCCACTGGTCCCACCCCTGTCGCCTCCGCGACAGCAAAGCGCTACGACCCGCGCCGGTGCAGCCGATCGCGCGGACATCCTGATGAACAACATGCGCAACCTGCACATATCTGAAAGGAACACGCATATGGATCGTCATTTCAAGTTGGGCCGGCGCGGCCGGACAAATAATAATTCGATCAGGGTGAAGGCGGCCGCCTTCACCTTGATAGAATTGTTAGTGGTGATCGCCATCATCGCCATCCTCGCCTCGCTGCTGCTGCCCGCCCTCAAGCAGGCCCGCGAGCAGGCCTACCTCGCCACCTGCTCCAGCAACATCAAGAGCTACGTGGCGGGCGTCGTCATGTACGCCAACGACCACCAAGGCTTCGCGCCATGCAACATGCGCTGGAAGACGGACCTCGCCGTCGACTATGTGCCGAATTATCTCCTCGGCGTCTATAACGACAAGATCTACACCACCGGCTGCCCCAGCAACGATGTGAGCAACAACGACAAACTACAGGGGGGCAGCACCCCGTGGCCCGACTATTACGTCTCCGCATTCAAGGACAACGCCGGCGGCCTCTACGCCGGCCTGGTCGGCGGCACCCCCGCCTGGCGCGACATGAACCCCAACATCTTCCGCGTCGGAAACGCCTCGCGGGCCATCGTCATCACCGAACTCTGGACTCCCGTCGCCTACGACGTCTGGTGGACGGCCGATAAAATCACCAACCCCGTCAACTGCCACCGCAGCGGTAGAAGCATCGGCTACGTCGACGGGCATGTCGACCGCATCCCCCCCAACAACCCGAGCCCGCTGAACAGCACCGACTGGAACACCTACGTCAAACAGGTCCAGTGAGCGCACAACACCCCATGACCTCATTCGGCATGTGTCCGACTTGTAAAATATATCGATACATCAACAAGCGGGGAAATCTCTGCATGGCAACGGCGATTAGAACAGGAATGGTGATCTGCATGAGCATGGGAATGTGGTGGAACAATGGCACCGCGGCTGAGGGGCGTGGCGAGTCGAACACCCCGCCCGCGGCAAACGGCGCCGCGTCGCTTGACGCGCGTTTCCGCGCGCTTCCCTGGACGCGGGACGAGGCCACGCGCGCCGCCCGGGCCGAGGCGTTCAACACGGCGGACGCGCTTCTTGGCACGATGAACGACAAGCAGTGGAAGAGCTATCTCAAGCTTTCGTCCGGCACCGACGAGGAGAAGGCGAAGGCCGCGCAAATGGAGAAAGACGCTCCCTTGGCGCGCTTCGCCAGTATGCGGTTGAGCGACGCCATCGCACGGCTGCAGAAGCGACGGGTGCCGAACAACCGCATCGGCGTGAGCTACCTCTACAATCATGGGTTCGTGTTAGAGGCTGGGGGCAAACGGCTCGGAATCGACATCGCCGGCCCCGGACTCGAACCACTGGCGGAGTCGCTCGACGCGCTGCTGGTCAGCCACTGGCATGAGGATCATTACAATGAGGCGCTGCTGGCTGCCATGCTGGCCAAGGGCAAAGAGGTGTTCGCCTGCGGCTACGACGGCTCGCCCACCGCCGCGCGCAAGACGAAAGGTCCTGGGCTGCGCATCCCAAAGGAGGGCGAGCAAATCTCTGTCGGCGCACTGCGACTGACCTTCCACCGTGGCGACCACTACCCGCAAAGCTTCGTCAGATTCAATCCACAGATCAAAGTCAGCGAGAAGAACGTGCTGGACACGCTGATCGAGATCGATCTCCCCGACCGACCACGGCCCGTGCTCGTTTTCCATGACGGGGACGACTTCAACAAGGCAAGCAAACTGTCCGTGGTGGCTGAAAGGCGCGTCGACCTGTTCCTCGGTCACGGCGTGCCGAGCCCGACGATGTGGGCCGATCCAAAGAGCAAGACCGGTCAACTGTGGCGCGACCTGAACGAGTCCATCGGCGACCCGTTCGCCACCGCCCTTGCCATAAAACCGCGATTTTTCGTCCCCGGTCACATGGCTGAGCGCAACCATGGCGACAACATCGGCGGTTGCACCCCCTTCTCCGTGGCCGGGGCGTTCTGCGACCTTCTCGAAAAGGAAACCGGTGGCGCGACCACGCCACTGATGCTGATGTGGGGCGAGACGATCGAGCTCGAAATGACGGCGACCGGCGATGTGGGTGTGAATCACTAACAGAATGAAGATGAGGGATGGAAATGAGAAAAACGTTTGAGAGGTGCCTGATGACGCTGACAGCTGGCGCGCTTGGAATGGCGACTATGGGAGCCGATACGGCGCTTCAAGGCACACCGACGCTGGAGAAGGAGTGGGAACTTCCCTCCATGTTTCTCCGCGACAACGGCCTCAGAGGCGACGTCATCCTCAATGGCTTCTGGCTCGGCAAACCGGCGGACGCCAGCAAAGCTGCCGAGAAAGTCCGCGTCCCCGACGATGGCGTCGACCGGAAAGCCTTCGAATACACGCGGGAGTTCACGCTTCCCAAGGGATGGGAGAAACGGCGCCTGCTCCTTGAGCTTGGCCCCGTCACCGAGGACGGCTCAGTCATCCTCAACGGCAAGGAACTTGGTCCTGTTCTGAAAAACAAGACCACTGAATTCGCACTGCCACAACCTGTCGAGGGGAAGCAGTCTCTGACCGTGCGGACGGGCGTCGTGAACGGTGACATCTGGCTCCGGAGCCTCCCCGCGGACGCGCCGCAGATTGAGGACTCCTATCTTATGACCTCGTTCAGAAACAAGGAAGTCCGCATCCGCCTCGCCGGCAAGGCGGCGAAAGGGATTGAACCGCGCCCCGTCGTCAAGCTCTACGCCGACAAGGACGGCAAGGAGCTCGTCAAAACGATCGACGCGAAGGAGCCGTTGAAGATCGCCGGCGATGGCGCATGGCAATGCGAACTCGCCGCCGAGTGGAAGGACGCCAAACTGTGGTCGCGCTGGCATCCGAACCTCTACTACTACACCGTCGAAATTGTCGACGCCTCGGGGACAACCAGCGACAAACTTCTCCCCCGCCGCTTCGGCTTCCGCGAGGTCTGGATCGAAGACGGCCGCTTCGTCATCAACGGCGTCCCGATCACCGGCTGCGGCGATTCCTGGGAGGGAGCCGTCGGCTACAACAACGCCGTCAAGGAGCAGGCCGAACGGATGATCAAGAACCTCAAAGCCATGGGGCTGTGCATGGGATTCCGCGTCAAATGCGACGTAATGATGGATGTCGCCGACGAGCTCGGCTTCCTCATCGACGCCGACGCCGGCAGCCTCGTGCGCATCAACATCTGGGATCCCAAGAGCGGTCTCACCGACATGAGCGGACACGAGAACCTCGAGGAGATCACGGCCCGGGTCAAACGGCTGCGCGAGCATCCCGCGATCATCTGCTGGGGCTCAAACGCCCCCTTCAGCCACAACACGCTTTACGCCGGCCAAGTCGGCCTCGACCCGGCGCCGTGGGACTACTTCCCCGACAACCGCAACGCCCCGCGGGCCCGTGAGGCCCACCTTATTTTCAAAAAGATGACCGAGTTCCTGTCGCAGCTTGACCCGACACGGGCGGTCGCCACCTCCAACAGCCCTTTCAGCCCCATCGAGACCTGCACACGCTATCTCTGCGACAACCTCGACCTCCAAGAACGAGAACAATTCTTCGACTACTGGGCGCAGTCCGGGCGGCCCAAAGTGATATGGGCGCACGAGTTCGGCGCACCCTTCCAAGGTCACTACTATATTCGGCGCACCTCCTTCCAGCATCCGCACACCGGAGCGTTCCCGAAGATCCACACGGAACTGGCGGCGCGCCTCTTCGGCGAGGATGTCTATGTGACGGAACCGGACGACCTACTGCGCCGCTGGCCGACGATGTGGTACGACGAGCACCGGACGACGCCACTGGTCCAGAAGGCCGTCAGCGAGCAGGTCTACAACATCTGGCGCGCCTGGCGGACGCAGGGCGTCAACGCCTCGGCGCATCACATCGCCACCGCGGACGCCTTCGCGCTTCCCACAAAAAAGAAAGCCGAGGAGCGCTACGGCCTGAGCCAGATCGAGGACCCGCGGCGTCCCGGGCTCAGCCGCATCACCAAGCCCACGGGGTTCCCGCTGCTTGACGTCGACCAGCTCCTGCCCGGAGGCCAGGCGTATCTCCGCGGGACAAATCCGTTGCTGGCCTACATCGGCGGGCCGGACGGACAGTTCAACACCAAGGATCATTTGTTCTATGCAGGAACCCCCGTGCGCAAGGCGGCGATCGTCCTCAACGACTGGGACGATCCGGCGGCGCTCGAGGGCGGCTGGCGGCTCGTCGACGCCAAAGGTGCCGTCATCGCCTCGGGCGCCGTGAAGGGAGAAGTCAACCCCGGAGCCCGCGCGCTCACGCAATTCCCAATTGAGTTCGAGGCGCCGAAAGTCGACACACGGACCGACTACATGATCGAACTGGAGCTGAAGGCAAACCTCCCCGGCGCGCTGTCCGACCGCTTCGCGCTCACCGTCTTTCCGAAGGTCCAGCCAAAGCCGATCACCTTCTCCGGCACGATCTGGAAACTCAACCTCAGCGATGACCGCGTCCACGAACGGCAACACTTCTTCTGGAACCGCGACAACGAAAGCATGCTGAAGGCGGCGGGCGTCGACGCCACTCTGGTCAAAGGACTCAAGACCTTCGAGTACATGGGCTACAGCCCCGACGCCGTGCGGGCGCTTGACAAAAGCCGCGAACTGGTGACCGCAGGGACGCCCGCCCCCGGCGATCTGCTCCTCATCCCGCGGCACTGTCTCAGAACCTTCACCGACGACCGGCAGCTCAACCTCCGCCTGCTCGAGGAGATGGGACTCGACAAGCTGATCGAGGACGGACTCCGCGTCATCGTCTTCGAACAAAACCTGCCGAACATCCTCGGCGTCAACACCGAGGACACGCGGCCACGGCGCGTTTTCATGGCGGCCAAGGGGCATCCGGTATTCGATGGCCTCGAACCGTCCGACCTGACCTACTGGAGCGGCGACGCCGATCTCTGTGACTCCTTCTCGCCCATCACGATGAGCGAACGGGAGTTCCCCGACCGCGTCTGGCACACGAGCAACCTGAACGCCGTCGCGTCGAAACCGCTCATTCGCCCGCAGGTCGGCGCGGCGCGGGCGTTGGCCGTCAACGGCTTCGATCTCGGCGAGTCGCCGCTGCTCGAAGTCGCCAAAGGCAAGGGACGCATCCTCTTCTGCCAGATGGATGTCACGAACCGCTATGGCGTCGATCCCGCCGCCACGCGGTTGGTCGACAATATTCTGCGCTACATGACCAGTGTCGAGCCGCCCGACCCCGCGAAGTCCGCGGTCGCCCTCCTCAAACCAGACGACAAAGAGGTCGTCATGAGAAAAGAAGTCTTCCGGGCCGCCAAACCGGAAGGCAAAGCCGGCTGGGGCATCACACAGGGAGAGCTGCTCTTCCGGGAATCGCTGTACGACAACAACTGGCTCACGAAAAAACTGCCCGCGAAGGAGATGCCCGTGCTTGCCGGCGCAGAAAAGGAAGGACGGCCTCTGGTGATCCGCACAGACGCCGCCACCGGACAGCACGCCACCACCATCGACGAATCGCTCTTCCAAACCGGCTGGTCGAAGCGCAAGGCCGCATGGCTCAAAGCCGCCCTCATCATCAACCAAGGTGGCAGCCTGAAAGATGGCCCCGGTCTCGCCCATCACGGCCGCCAACTTGATCTGTACCCACACGTCTGGGTCGAGAATTTCGTCCACCCCTACACCGGGGAACTATGGTGACGAAACAGCACACCCAATCCATCACGCGACTTGAGGAAAGCCAGAAAATGTCTGATTCGCACAAAAACGCACAGCCCGAATGGCATCCAGTTCATGCCACCGCCGGACGCCTTGAGAGGGTGACGACGCCAACAGGAATTCCGACGGAGTATCTCCTGCTGCATGGCGTGGTCGGACGCGGCGGGTGGGAGACAAAACCGCTATCGGTGGGAGACACCGGCGAGATTCTCGCCACCTGGCTTCTGAAATGCGTCGGCCCCGGCGGCTTCACCATTCCCGAGGCGAGAAGCGCCGCCGAGCGCGACGAGTTCGAGTATTGGGACAAAGGACTGTATCCCGTCGACTCGCTGCCACGTCGAATCCTCTGGCACCACTTCACCGATTTCATCGGCCTCGAGGTCACGTGGCGCGGCCCGAACCAGCGCATCATAGAAACACGCCGCTATCCAATGGCGGTCGAACCCTATGAACTGCTTGGCGGATCGAAGGTGTTCGACGAGTCCTACGCCAGAAGATCTGACATGACGGCGGACTGGTCGCCGGTCTGGCTGCGCCTATCTCCACCCGCCGGAGCTGAAAGTCTCGTTGTCAGATTTGTGATCGAGTCGCGCTCCACGGCCGACGCGGGGATAGCCATCGGCGACTGCAAACTATCCGCGGCTGTCGACCACGCGACGCCAGCCACAGGCATGAGCCGCTTCGTGATCAGGACGATCGATCCGGCCACAAAGAAGCTCGTCCCTTCGAGAATATCAATGACAGGCGCGAAAACAGGAACTGTCTCCCCGACCTCTTCATTCACGGTCAGAGCCTCAAATGGTTTCAGCTTCTTCTACTCCCCCTCAGGTGAGATATCCGTGGAGGCGCCGGTCGACGCCTACGCCATCGAGGCCGTGGCCGGCCCCGAGCGGATGCGTGCCCGCGCGCAGGCCAGCCATGTGCGGGAAGGCGATATTGAGCGCGTGGATCTCGAGCTGCCGCTTGTCATGCCGATGCGAGCGAACGGCTGGCATGCGGGGGACCATCACCTGCACCTTTCCGGACACGCCACGAAGGACTTTCCGATGATGAATGCCGAAACCGCCATCCGCCTTGGACGCGCGGATGGCCAGGACTACTTCCCTTTTCAAGCTGGGTATTTCATTCACCGCAGACGGCATCATGAACACCTTCGGGAATCAGACGCGATCGGCTGTTTCTCGACCGAGGTGGTAAGCCATGTGTGGGGACACTTCTGTGTGATTCCCGGCGACGCCCCCGTCGAACCTCCCATGGACCACCTCGCCCTCTACCCAACCATGTACGACGTGGTCAAGACGATCAACGACCACGGCGGGGCCTGCGTCGCCGCGCATCCCTTCCAAATGATCTGCCTCCCGCGGAACACCGTCGTCGACCTCGACGACCACGCCGCGGCGGTCGCGAATCCAGGACGATTCAATTGCGGCAAAGAGCTGCCGTTGATCCTTCTCCTTGGCGAGCCCTGCCTGTACGATCTGCTGCTCGCGGATGGCGCTGGACAACAGGCGATCGCCCTGCGCGAGTACTACCGTCTCCTCAATTTCGGTTTCCGTCTGGGCGTCGGCGGCTCGACCGACACCGGCATCGACAGCGCGGCAAACTCCTACCCGTCATGTCGAACCTATGCGCAGGCATCCTCCCTTGACTTCAAGGAGATCGCGAAGGCATACCGCGCCGGAACAACCTTTGCGACGAACGGACCAGTGCTGCGGATGTCCATCGGCGACAAAGGGATCGGCGACATCATCGAATGTAACCCAGGCCGCTCTCTCGATGTCCATGTCGAAGCCTTCAGCCCATGGGGTCTCACGCATGTGGAGCTCGTCTTCAACGGTCAGCCCGCCGCCCGCGCGGAACTGCTCGGACAGCATCATTCGAGCGTCGATCTACAAGTGCGTGTCGACAATTCCGGCTGGTTGGCCGCCGTCGTCCGCGGCCCCGGCGGCCGCTGGGCCAACACGCGGATGTGGCCGGACGGCGAGGCCGAGCGGCTTGGTCAAATCGCCCACTCGTCACCGATCTATGTGGTCTGCGGAGAAAAAGCCCTCAGCCCTTCCGCCGAGCTGTCCGCCTACTTCACGCGCTGGCTTGGCAGCCTCCGTACGATCGCGGATCACTATCGATCCCGCCTCGCCAGGGATGCGGAAAAGGTGGGGCTCTCCGAAAAGGACGCCTGGGATATCATCACCTCGAGGATTGACGCGGGAGGACGCGCGATCCAAAAAATGAAATGCGACATCTGACATAACATAACCAAAGGCGCACGATGAACAGCAACTCAATCTCATCAAATGACCGCCGTTTGCCGACGGCAATTTCGTTCACGCTCATCGAACTGCTCGTGGTGATCGCCATCATCGCCATCCTGGCCTCGTTGCTGCTCCCCGCGTTGAAGAACGCCAGGGAGTTGGCGGCGAAGAGCGTCTGCGCCAACAATCTGAAACAATACCACCTCGGCCTCGACTCCTATGCGACCGACTTCGATGACTATTTCCCCGCCTATCGGGTTTCCGCGCCGTATTCATGGGGTGTCATGCTCAATGGCAGCTTGGGCACCATGGTGTATTTCGACACCTATGACGACAAGACCAAATGTCCCACCGCATTGTCGAAGAGAACACCAGCCACGGAAAACTGCTCACCCTACGCTCCGAACATCGGCTCGTTCCAGCATTTCAATGGCACTTGGCCGTCCGACTTCACCAAGCGGACACGCCTCGGATTTCCCAGCGGGACTATCCTTATATCTGAGTCGTGGGTGTTCAAATACGGATTCCGCGATCCGGAGTACAACTGCCACGACACGGGCCGCGGCATCCTGTTCGTCGATGGCCATGTGACCTTCTACCGCGAATACTTCGGCTACACCTATTCGTCAGGCTCGCCAGGCACAATCACGCCGAACGTCCCCCAAAGCGACGCCTGGTACGTCTGCCTCCGCCAGGGAGCGTCACATAACCACACCCGCTCGGTGCAATGAGGACGCGCTCAAAGACTGTAATGCTATCACATATGACGATAACGACTTAATAACAGGGAAGGTCTCCACATGAAATGTGCAACCTCGATGAAATTGGCATGTCTAATTCTTGTGGGCGCGAGCGCGCTCAACGCTATGGAGGGCACGGTGACGACGCGATCCGATGACGCAGGGGAAAAACTCATGAACAGCTCGCTCGACGAATGGAGCGGCACGACGCCTGTCGGCTGGGAAACCACGAACTGCCAGGAGACTCACGGGTTGCGGACTAATGGCAAGGCGGTGCTGTTTGGCGCCACTGGCTCCTGCTCTCAAAAGGTGAAACTGGCGGCCGGACAACGGTACCGTCTTGAGCTGACCTATCGGATCCCCGGCGTCGGCTGGAAGCTTGAAGGCGTAAAAGGCGAGAACTGCGCCAGGACCTATGGTTCCCCCTACTGGCACCGCCATCCCTACCGCGTCGTCGAGACCATCGTCGTCAACTCGGTCGAACCCAAAGGCGCGACGCTCAAACTTTTCGGCCCCGCGGGATCGGCCATCGACGACATCAGTCTCGCTCCGCTCTCTGGAGGCTTCACCGGCGCCGCCATCACCGACGCGAAGGACGGAAGCGCCACCGCCATCTTCGGCGCGGCGAACAACAGTGGCGAGAAAAAATCGTACCACTTCAAAGCGCGTCTGCTGAACTTCTTCATGGAGCCAATCATTGCGTCATCCGGCGAAATCACCCTGAAGCCCGGCGAGTTCTGGACCTGGTCCGCGCCATTCAAGACCGGGACGACCAAGCGGTACCGCGCGGAGATTTCCCTCGTCGACAACGCCACCGGCGCACTCATCGACGACACCGCGTTTCTCGAAAGCGACGATATCGGGCAATTTAGAAAATCCCTCAGGATCAATGCGTTCGACTTCCGTCCCAGGCCCAAAAGCGCGCCGGAGCCCGAGCCGGACCAGAAGGCCGAGAAGGTTTCCGTTCCTCATGAGATCCCGACGCCAGGAGAAAGCTCGTTCGACTGCAACAAGGCATACGATCCCGAAAAAAACTACTGGGGCGTGTATGACGCGCCATTCACGGTGCCCGAGATCAAAAAGGAGCAGCGACTGCTTGTCGATCTGGCAAGCGTGGCCAACTCCCCTGAGGTCTTCGTCAACGGCGTGAACGTCGGCGGCATGAAAGGACACGTCCCGCTGGGCGTCGACGCCACCGCCGCCGCCAAGTCCGGCGCGGCGAACGCGCTCCGGATCCGCGCCGCGTCATGGAAGGCCGGCTGGGATCGGAAAGGGGAAGGCAACGACATGCGACAGACCGTCACCCTGCCTTATCCGATGAAAGGCGGCATCGTCTCCGACGTGTGGACGCGGATCGTCCCCGCGGTCCGCGTCGAGGACGCCTACATCCGCACCTCGTTCAGGAACAAAAGCCTGACCATCCACTACACCATCGTCAACGACTCGCAGCACAGCCAGGTCGTCGATCTCGTCCCCGAAGTGCTTGGCGAGGGGACGAGTGTTCTGAAGTTGGCGCCTGCAAGGCTCCTCGTCCGCGGGCAGGAGCGCGAGAAGGTCACGGTCGAGGCGAAGTGGGAGAACCCTCGGTTGTGGATGCCCCGCGCGCCCTATCTGTACCGCCTCAAGACGAACCTCTCGATAGCGGGAACGCAGATCGACGAGCACAATGAGCGCTTCGGCTTCCGCGAGGTCTGGACCGAGGGGAAGAAGATTGTCTGGAACGGCGAGAACCTCAAACTCGCCACGCGGCTGTCGCGGCCGCGCCCCGACCACGCCAACATCCCCATCACCCCCGACACGAGCTGGCGCGCCCTCCGTCAATACGCTGAAGGCGGCATCTGGTTCGGACGCGGCTTCGCGTTCGAGATCGAAGGCGTCGACCGCAACGAGCTCTGCGACGAGATGGGATTCGTCATCCGCCACGAACTGCAGCTCGATCTCGCCTTCAGCGACTGGCGCAACCTTGTCCACGAGGACGGCGAGTACTGGCGACTGATGGCCGAACACACCGAGAAGCCGCTGGTGAAAGTGCGCAACCACCCCTGCGTCATGTGCGTCAGCATGGAGAACGAGACCTTCCTCTGCGGCTCCGGCGACCGCTGGCCGTGGCTCTTTGAGCGTTACGCCCGCCTCCGCGAAGTCGCCCGGGGCACCATGCCCGGCGTCATCCTCGAGCACGACGGCTCCGACCCAAATGGCGACTGCGACATCATCAACACGCACTACGCGTTCAACCCCGCCCGCACCATGCCGTATCAGAACTCATTCCCCGCGAAGATCTTCGAGAAGGACACCTGGTACGGACTCCAACTCTATCCCGGATCACTCGTCTGGAACGAGAAGCGGCCCCTGGTCCTGGGCGAGGACTTCATCGGTTTCGCCGAAACCCCGCAGACCCTCTCGCTCCTCAACGACGAGGAGGTCTACAACGTGCAGGAGAAAAATCCGCGGATGGGCGTCGACGAGGAGTCCGTCGACCGCTACTACCATCGCCTGCACGAGTCCTTCATGCAGGCCGCGCGGAAACGGGAAGTGGCCTACATCACCACCTGGCCGATCACCGACTCCGGCTGGGGCGACACGCTCCAGCCCGAGGCCATCTTCATCGAGGAGCCGTTCCGCCATCTCTGGAGCGGCGAGAAAACCACCATAACCGCCACCGTCCACCACGACCTGCTTGAGCATCTCGAAGGCGAACTGGCATGGACGTTCACGAAAGCCGACGGCTCTATTCTGTCGGAGGACTCGGAGGATCTCGCGTTAACACCTGGCGGCGTCTACACTGTCCAGATGAGGTGTAAGGCTCCGTCGGTCAAGAGTGCCGCCATCGCCAAACTGCGCATCGAACTGAAGGTCGGCACGCGACTCCTTGCCACCCGCGACGCCGACTTCACCATCTACCCAAAGACCGCGCCAGCCTCAGCCGAGCTCATCCTCCACGATCCGAAAGGCGAGACGGCGACGGCATTCGAGCGCCGCGGCATCGCCTTCGCGCAAGGCGCGGCACCCGCGGCAGGCAAACTGTTCGTCATCGGCAAGAACGCCTTGGTGGATACCACCTCGTTTGATGGCGCCGCGGCCATCGCCTTCGCGGAATCGGGAGGGCGCGTCCTCGTGATGGAGCAGCAGGGGCGTGTACCGGAATGGCTGCCCGTCCGCTTGACGCCAAACGTGGGACATCACTCCTTCGCCACGTTCCCGCGCGCTCCGGGGCATCCGGCTCTCGAGAGTCTTTCACCCGGACAGCTTTCGTTCTGGCGCGGCCCCGGCTCCCGCGTCTCCGCCCACAATTACTGGAAACCCCGCGGCTCGAATCTGATCTCGATTGTCGACGCCGGAACCATTGGCGGCTTCCTTACGACCGCCCTCGCCGAACTGCCACTCGGCAAAGGCTCCATCTTGCTTTCTCAAATCGAACTGACGCCGAATCTTGGCGTCGAACCTGTCGCCGACCTGCTCATGGACAATCTGCTGCGCTATTCTTCCACAGTACCGTTCCGCACCGTGAAGGGCGGACTTTCCGTCAAATCGGCAGCACTCGCCGATGCGGCGCGGAAGGCTGGTCTCGCCATCGCCGACGAATCAAGCGCATCCGTTATTCTAATCGACGGCTCCACGTCGAACCGCGAGGAGATCTCCAAGGCACTCGCCGACGCGGCAAACGGCAAGACCATCTGGATCAATGGCATGTCAGAGGCCACCGCGCCCGCATGGGCCGACGCGGGACTCACGGGGCTTAAGCTGACGCCAAAGCCTCTCCCGAACGTCATCAAGAAAACCGACGATCCTCTGCTCGCCGGACTTTCGAACTCCGACCTCTTCTTCGTGGGTATCGGACTCGCGCCAATGCCGGGCGAGTATACCGCCGGAGGCGGTGCGACCCTTATCGAGTCCGCCTGCCAGCCGCCCACTCTTTCCGGTGTGAAGGAACTGCTGTCCCATGGCGCGCTCATCACAATCCCATGTGGCAAAGGGCGCATCCTGATCGACAACACCAACTGGCCGAAACTCATCACCGCCGCGCCGCAACGCGGTCGGAAGCTGCCCTGCGTCATCGCCACCAATCTCGGAATCCAGGTCACACCGACCGGGGAAGATATTCCGTGCGTCAAAACAGCGACCAAATTAACCCCCATAGACATTGGAAGCGTGTGCAATGAGCGATTGAACGATGTCTTCACTGGGCATCCAGGCGTCTTCACCGGCGTACCCTTCACCCTCAAACCAAACGACAAAGGCTGCCTGCTGCTCGGTTCGAAGATCCTCACCATCCCCGAGCCGCGCCTCACCACCGCGTCTGCGCCGGTACCCGTCGACGCGGCGTTCGACGCCATCCACCTCCTCATCACGGCTTACGATCCCTACGAGGGCGGCCGCGGTTATGGCTCGGGCGAGGTCTTCGGCGGTGCTGACTTCCAAATGGACGACGGCTCTGTTGAATACTTCCCACTGATGCACAAGGTACACGCCGTCAACCTTTTCGAGCACATGGGCGATCTTGCGTGTGGCAAACTGGCGTGGAGCGGCCCGACGCCGTTCGCCGCCTGGTGGGACATGTACTCGAGATGGCCCGGCAACCGCTGGATACAGCGCGAGCTTCCGAACAACCTCTATGTGGTCCGATGGGTCAATCCGGCGCCATCGAAGAAGATCAAGAGCGTGACGTTCCACTCGTCAGACCTGCACGTCGTCCCCGTGATCATCGGCATGACCGGAGCGAAGTGGTGAGGCTTTCGAACAATAGACACACATTCCTGCCTGGAGCCTACTCATGCGACATAATGTAGTAACATCATCCCTCAGACTGTGCGGCAGAACTGCCCCAAGGGGGCTGTGTACCGAAGCCCAGGGTTGCGCCGCAGGCGCTACCCTGGGATCTGATCACCGTAGATTCAACCCGGAACGGGTTGTGTCATGCGGACCAATGGGTGATATGACACAACCCCGTCAGGGTTGATGTAGACGTAATCTGAATCCAGGGTAGGCGCGTTGCGCCAACCCTGGCCTGTGTTACAAAGCCCCGTTGGGGCTTGGAAGCGGACAACCTCAACAACAGAGCGGAGCCACCATGCATCAGCAAAAAAAACTCACGGTCGTAGGGGCGATAACATTTCTATGCATCATCACGCCAAGCCATGCGGCGACCTACCATGTTCGGCCCGACGGCGACAACGCCCACGCAGGTACCGCGGCCACCGCCGCCGCGGCGTGGCGCAGCGTCGACCGCGGGCAACCCGCTCTTCTCCTCAATGACGCCAAGGATGGCGACACGGAACTCGCGCTTTCCAAGGCGAGCCAGTTCCCCGAGAAAGGGACGTTGCTGATCGGCAAGGACATCCGTGTCGCCTACACGGGACGCTCCGCGCAGAAAGTGACCGGCTGTCAGGGAGTGAAGGCGGCGAAGAAAGGAAGCTGCGTGACCTGTCCCGACGCGCCTCCGCCACAAGCGGGGGACACCGTGCTCGTCGCTCCCGGCGTCTACACCGAGACCTTCACCGAGGATCCAATATGGTCGGACTATCCACCCGCCGTCGTAGTCATCACCTCCGGCGGAGCGCAAGGGCAGCCTGTCGTCTTTAAAGGAATGGAAGGAGCAGCCATCGACGGCCGTGATGATATCATGGGTGTCGCCATCGCCGCCTCCCATGTGACCGTCGAGGGCTTCGAGGTGCGCAAGGGCGGCGTCTGGGGCAACCATGCGAAACACATCACCCTCCGCTCCTGCTCGATCCATGGCGGCAGAATCGGCGTGAGCTTCCACTACTGTTCCGCACTTGAGATTTCCGGCAACATCGTTTATGACATCGTCGGCGCCTGGAGCCAGCACGGCATCAACCTCGACAACTGCGAATCCTCCGTGGTGACCCACAACACCATCGTCGCCAACTCACACGCCATCTGGGTCAACCGTGGCTCGGGAATTCAGATCACGCGCAACCTCATATCATGGTGCAGGCTCGGCATCATACTCGACGAAAAGAATCCGCCGAAGGAGTGCGTCATCAAAGACAACAACATCTGGGCGTGCGGCAAATGGACGTGGCTGCAGAAGGAGAAAGACTCGGGGAAAGACTATTACAAAAACATCGACACCACCCTCACCACGGGCGACACGCATGTCGAACCGATGATCGTCCAGTGGAACCCCACCGAGAAAGATTTCCTCAGCCCACACAGCAACTCGCCAATCGCCGCGGATGGCGCGGTGAAAGCGGGCGCCCGCTCCCCCGCTCCCTACCCCAACGCCGGGCACAAACCCGGTGAAAATCTGGTTTTCAACCCGTCGTTCGAGTCGGGCCTGCTCGGCTGGAATATCGGCTCGTGGATGCCGATGACCTTGGATCAGACGGACTGGAGCGTAATCGAGGACTCCGCCGCAATCGACGGCCACTGCCTCGAACTGCGGGATCTGGCGAAAGGCGACAAGGCGGCGAGACTATGCGTCAAGTCACAGTTCTTCCACTACACAAAAGGCGCGCCGTTGACCATCTCCTTCTGCGCCAAGGCCGAAACCGAGGGCGCCCTGCTCGACGCGGGATTCGCCACCCCTTCATGGCAGGGGAAGTCAGGCGTCGGCACGAAGTTCAAGCTGACGACCGAATGGAAATGCTACTCATGGACCACGACCCTGCCGCCACGCTTCTCCGACTTCGCCGCCGCGCTTTTCACCACAAGCTCGGGACGCGTCTCGCTCGATGCCGTCAAAGTCGAGGAGGGCCCGGAGGCGACCGCCTTCTCCCCCGTGCTCGAATTCGCACCGGATGATCGAATCGGGTTGCTTCTCGAGCCAGGAGCGCCGTTCAAGGGACAGATCATCAACCGCACAGGTAAACCGTTCCTCGGCGAGATGCGATGGACGATCGAGGCGCCATTCCACGGCGTTGTGGCGAAGGGGGCGGAAGCCGTCGAGTCAGGGTCTGATCCCAAGAAGATAGCCGTCGACCTGATGAAAGAGAAACCGCTTGAGGGCTACTTCCTTTTCCGCCACTCCTTCTGCGACACGACAGGCGTGGAGATCGACCGAGGGATGTGCCGCTTGGCCGTCGGACATCCCGCCCGTCCCTGCCGCAACCAGGACTTCTTCGCCGCCACCCCGCCCTACGCGCACCTCTTGCCGGGACCGATTTTCGACCGGCAGGCGGCCTCGCTCCAGGCGATGGGGCTCGGCACGCTGCACCTCTATCTTGGCTACGACCGCATCAACGACATGATCTCGTCGCCGAGGTTCACCAAACTGCTCGAGTCGACGGAGGCCCACAACCTGCAATGGCTTTTCACACCGAGCGACGCCAACGCGTTGACCGGCAAGGCGACCTGGGCGCCGGGTCCCGGCAACGTCGGCCCCGAGGCGATCGAGACGAAGCGCGCCGACCTCGGCGGCGGCGTCTGCACCGACACCCAACTCGCCGCCTGGACGGAAGCGGTCGGACTGCTCGCCACGACCTTGAAGGGCCGCGTCAAATACTGGGAAATCCTCAACGAGCCGAACACCTTCCTCACCGGTCCCGAGTATGCGAAGGTGCTTGAGGCGACGTCGAAGACGCTGCGCGCTAACGATCCCGCCGCCCACCTCATCGGCGGCAGCGTCGTCAACGCCCACCGCCACGACCTCTACAAGGCGACCATGGCGACCGCGCCCGGCACCTTCGACTCCTTCAGCTACCACCCTTACCGATTCGGCCTGACCAATCCGGAAAGCGAGAAGGAAAGCCACCGGCAAGGAATCCTGGGGACAAAGCAGGATCTTGTCGCCGCCGGGCACAAACCGGACATCTTCCTCACCGAGGAGGGGATGGGTTCCGGACTCGACGAGACCCGCTGCGTCGGCAGCCTGCTGGGCTATGACTACCCCGTCTCGCGGGTCGACTTCGGCGAAGGGGAGCTACTGCAGGCCCAGTATCTTGCGAGAATGTACGCCACCGCCCTCGGCGAAGGGTGCATCGGCTACAGCTACCACACCCTCTCCGGCCTTATCTGGGACACGCTGATGAATCCAAAACTTGGCTTCAAGGCGATCCACACAATGCGAGAATTTCTCGGCGACGCCGCGCCACTCGGCCGCGTCGACGTGGGCCGCTACCATGTCTGCTATTTGTTTGAGGTGAAGAGTTCCGGCAACTGGCTGGGAGCCCTTCTCCCCAGACAGCGGCGGGTCGTCGCCGCCCTCTGGTCGAAGGACGCCGAGTACGCCGCTCGCAGGACGGTGACGCTCCGCGGCACTCCCGAATGCGCGGTCACCGACCTCTTCGGCTTCCCAACCAGCGTTGCACAAGAGCAGGGCAACACCTCATTCTCCCTTGGCAGGGAGTTGGTGTATCTGACCTTTGACGATACGTCGCTAGAAGAGATAAGAGAAACACTAACGAAATCATTCATATATTGACCGAGGAAAACGCGATGGACACAATGACACATAAACCTTACGAACTGGCGTTCTACGCGCCGATAGACGATGTGAAGAAGTTCGACGAGCATCTCAACGCCCTCGGCGAACTCGGCATCAATCTGGTGGGAACCGACGGCTTCTGCAAATGGAGCGATCAGCGGCATGTGGACGCCATCGGCGACGCGCTGAGGAAGCGAGACATGCGGACCGTCTCCACCCATGCGTCGATCGGCATGATCGGGCCGGATGGCGACGTCGGGAAAAGTCTTGCCAACTGTAAGATCATCGTCGATACCGCGGCCTCATGGGGATCACCCAGCACCGTGTGGCACTTCAGCTGGCTCAGCGGCGGTGGCTTGGATGGCAACTGGGCCGATGTGGCAACCATGGACAGACTGGGGCCGACCGCCATCGATCATCTCTTCGAAACAATTCTGCCCCACCTGTGCGAATACGCCGCACGCAAAAAGGTCTGGATTAACCTCGAGAATATTCCCCTGTTCTCGTGGGGACGAAACACCGAAGTGATACTCGATTTCATCAAGCGGCAGGAACTCGGCCACTTGGGGTTCATTCTCGACTCGGGACACGCATGGGTGAACAACGAGGATCCCGCCCATGTCATCAGACAGGCGGGAAAACTATTACGGGACACCCACTTCCACGACTGCCTCGGCGCGCGTGGTTTCGACTTCAACAAGACGGCGACACAGGCCGACATCGGTTTCCATGATCTGCACATGCCCCCCGGCCTTGGC
>CAYTFM010000109.1:0-25477 GCA_964436735.1 uncultured Victivallales bacterium
CGGATAGATGCTCCTGGTGCTCATTTCCGTCACAATCATCTTTTAAAAGGAATCATAGTAGGTTGCTTGCAAGTTCGGCCAGTTCTGATCGTTCACCTTTCACGAGATTGATGTGAGCGTAAAGTTTTTGCCCTTGCATCTTCTCGATCAAGAAACTCAATCCGTTCGACTGTGTATCTAGATACGGATGGTCTATTTGAAAAATATCTCCCGTGAATACAACTTTTGTCCCTTCTCCAGCACGAGTAATTATTGTTTTAACTTCATGGGGTGTAAGATTTTGCGCCTCGTCAACGATGAAAAATATTTTAACAAGACTGCGCCCGCGGATATAGGAAAGAGGTGAAATGACAAGTTTCTCCTCTTCAAGCAGCTCTTTGATTCTGTGGTGCTTAGAATCTGTCTCGTTGAACTGATGTTGAATGACTCCCAAATTGTCATATAGCGGTTGCATATAGGGGTCGAGCTTTGACTGAATGTCCCCCGGAAGGAATCCGAGGTCCTTGTTGCTCAGCGGAACGACTGGCCTCCCCACGAAAATCTGACGGTAATTTTTCTTAGTCTCCAGTGCGGCGGCGAGGGCGAGCAATGTTTTACCCGTTCCAGCCTTCCCAGAAATCGTCACTAATTGGGCGGCGGGATTCATTAGGGCATTAAGAGTGAACGTCTGTTCCGCATTTCTTGGACGAATTCCGTAGGCGACTGTTTTGTCCACACGGCGCAGCTTTTGGGTGAAAGCGTCATAGTAGGCAAGAGCCGACTTTTTATCATTCCGCAGGATGACGTATTCATTAGGAAGCAGTTGTTTCTCAACCTTCAAAGCCGAGACGTTGACCTCTTGTGAGTCTTTGTATATAAGGTCGATTAACTCGTCGGAGACATTGTTTTCCGTTCTATACCCGTTATAAAGCGTGGAAATGTCTTTAACTTGGTCGGTCTTATAGTCTTGCGCAAGAAGTCCGATGGACTTACCCTTCAAGCGCAGATTAACATCTTTCGTGACAAGAATCACCGGGACGTCCGGATGCTCCTTCGCCAGATAATAAGCGGTATTGAGAATATGATTGTCCGGTTTGTCTGTACGGAAATTGAGCGTAAGATCCTTGTGCAACTCACGTTCAAGTTTTACGATGATCCTCCCATGCGTGGGGCTTATTCTGACTCCTTCCCCAAAGAGCTGATCTTCGCTTAAGGCGTCGACAGAGCGCACAAACTCGCGGGCGTGGTAGTTGAGCGCCTCATTGCCTTTTTTGAAGCGATCAAGTTCCTCTACCACGCTGATTGGAATAACGATATCATGCTCGTCAAACTGATACATACATGAGCTATCATGAAGGATCACGTTGGTGTCCAGCACGAAAATTTTTCTTTTTGCGTCTGTCATGATACGCTCCAGTTGTTTTGAATTAATATTTTCTTGATATCAGATATTCGTCAACAACGAGATAATCGAGATCGGAGTTAAGATAGACGTCGATGGCGTCACATGCGCCTCTGACGATTGGATAACCGTGCAAATTGAAAGAGGTGTTCAATACTGCGGGGATGCCCGTTTTTTCATAAAACCGGCGGATTATGTCATAAAATGCAGGATAAATCTGTTTGTTGACAGTTTGCGCCCTCGCTGTTTTGTCCGCTTGGTGAACTCCTGCGATGATTGAATCAGCCTTGCCGGGTTTCGTCCTGAAGGTGAACATCATGTACGGTGAGTAGGAATTTTTCAAAGAAGAAGGAATATCAACAATAGTCTCCAGTTGATCCTGGAGAGCGGCAGGAGCGAACGGCATCCAAAAGTCACGTTTTTTAATGGCGGCGTTGATCGTGTTGATGATACGCCCATCGTCAGGCGAAGCAAGGATTGAACGATTGCCGAGTGCGCGTGCCCCGAATTCCATCTGACCCGAGCAACGCGCGACGATTTTCCGGTTAACTAAGAGTTTGACGATTTCGGCATTGATGTCATCGAATTTCTCAAATCGTACCTTATCTTCATATTTCCGCTTCGCCACGGTGATGTCGTACGATGCGTCTGGCCCGACGCAGTAGTCAGCAAATTGTACGCTTCCGCTGTGCTCATCGAATTCATGGTGGCAGAGGAATGCCGCTCCGAATGCGTTCGACTCGTCGCCGCAAGAAGGGAATGCGTTGAGGAACTCCACCTCAGGCAACTCGGCGATGAGGCTGTTCGCTTTCACGTTCATGAAAAACCCGCCAGACAACAAAATTCTACGCACCCCGGTTTTTTCAATTCCGGCCTTGATCCACTTAATCGCCACTTCCTCGGCCAGGAGCTGAAGTCCTGCCGACAAGGTGTCGAACCGCATGTTAAGCGTTGTTTTGAAAAGATCTTCAATAAGTGTCTGCTTTTCTTTCCCTTGAGAATTTCTCACCAACGGGTAGTTATCGGTATTGGTGAAAATGAGGGGATTCCCCGATTCGAATCCTATGAATCTGTATAGAGCGTTTTTGGCAACATCGGCGTATTTTTGATGCGCATAGGGGGCAAGCCCCATGAGTTTGTATTCATGTTCATGCGGCATGAAACCAAGAATGTACGTGATATGCGCATACAGGCAGGCTGGTGAAAAGGAGTCGGACGAGGCAATTTCCGTTAATTTCCCGTTTTGTCCAAGAAACACGGCGCTAGTTCTGCCGTCGCCCCCACCATCAAGGCTGAATACAAGGTGTGGTTCTGCGAGATTAGAGGCAAGACCATAATAAGCCGCGGCGGCATGGCACGTGTGGTGGTCATAGCGGCCTTGTCGTTCGATGAACCCGTTTTCCGCAAGGAAATCATCGAGTGTCGATTCCTTTTGCGTTCCGCTTCCCTGCAGCGTCGATGAGATTTTTTTCCATCCACGGGCCGCCAGCTCAGAGAAGGGATTTTCAGACTCTCCAAACCACGCATTCTTGATCTTTCCATACCGCTCATGGAATTTATTGAGATCATCCTGCCGACTCAGGGCGATCTTCGAGCTTTTGCCTGCAATTGCGACTTTGTCGATATCCTTCATTTCAAGTCCGCAATGACGCAACGCCTCCTTGATGGAAAGTTCGGGCCAGCCAGGCTGGTTTTTGATTCTCGAAAGTCTTTCCTCCTGGACGCCGAACAGTATCTTGCTGTCTTTCATTAATACTGCCGAAGCGTTCAGCCCGGTGTTGATCCCCAAAATAAGCATAGCAATGGCACCATCAGTTGTTTTAAAAATAATACCGTGGATTTTGACAAAGACAATTAAATATCACGAAGAGAAATCAATTCATGCGAAAGAGCTTTATCCACCGGTCAGCCGCCACAAGGCGCCACCAGAACGGATCGAATGCGCACTCCCCCTGTACATATCGTTGGAATCTATTCATAATCATCGTCTTGTCAACGAATGGCATTTCTGCCGCCTGACTCAGCGCATGGGAGAAGAAGTCTTTTAGTTCACGTCCTGCCCACACGGAAATCGGACTGGAATACCCTTGCTTATCCCGTCGCCATCTGATTTTTTCTGGCACTATTCCTCCCACCGACACGCGATTCAGCAACTTATTGAATCCTTTCCCGATTTTGTATTCGGACGGGAGGGAAAGAGCAAATTCGACGAGGCGATGGTCGAGAAAGGGCACCCGGGTCTCACGGGAATGGGCCATTGAATTACGGTCGACATTGTGGAGAATATATCTTAAAATCACAAGACGCGACATGTGCATTTCAAGTATGGATGACGTTTCGCGGGGAACCGGAAGTGCGGAGGACGATTCTTTCGCAAGCAAATCCGGAAGGTGGATCGACTCGTTCGGGGGGAGGTTCATTGCGCTTGCGGGGAAAACGGTTCGAAGGAACTTCCGGCAATACACTTTCCACGAGTACCCATAATTACGTCGAACCAGCATCGCCTCGCGCAACAACACTCCAAGGCGGAGCCTTTTTACATTTTCCAGCATGAATGGCCAAAAGAAATCAGCGTAACCACAGAAAACCTCGTCCGCTCCTTGTCCTTCAAGAATAACAATCCTGCTATCGTTGTCTTCTTTGATGTGTTTGTAGAGGAGCCAGTGTGATACAGCGGATCTCGGGTGGACAGGGATATCGTTATGCCATATCACTTTGTCAAGGTTCTCGGCACTTTCCTCTGGAGTGGGGAAATGGAGTGAACTGGATATCTTCGCATGAGCGATCATTGTGTCGATATATTCCCGCTCGTCAAACTCTTTGACATCATAGCAGGAAGAAAAACTTTTCAACAACTCCCCGCGGTTGGGGTGCATCGCTGCGCAAAGGCCCAGCATCGTAGTCGAGTCGAGTCCCCCTGAGAGAAGAAACCCTATAGGGACGTCCGCACGCAACTGAAGCTCGATTGCGCTTTTCAACAATTCGAGATATTTCTCACAAGCGTCGTCAAATGTTCCCTTGAAGGGTAGTATGTGCGAGGGATCATACCATTGTTTGATGGGGAGCGGTTCGCCTGGGCGCCATGAGGCAACAGGAATTTCCATGTAGTGTCCAGGTGGAAGCTCATACACCTCACCCCACATCGTTTCTTTATCGAATGAAAAGTCCCCGCTGTTAAGGAAGTGGAAAAGTTTTTCCTTATTGATTTTATGTGGGATATAGGGAAATTCGGCAAGCTGTTTGATTTCGGACGCGGCGGTGAACCCATCGGGGGAGTTGTGGTAGCAGAGGGGTTTAACTCCGAAATGGTCGCGGGCGATGAGGAGCAAACTCTTGCGCTTGTCGTAGACGGCGAAAGCGAATATACCGTTCAATTTAGGAAGACAACCCACCCCCCAGTGTTGATACGCCCCTAAGAGAACTTCTGTATCGCTGTCCGTTGAGAAGGCAACTCCCGCACATTTCAGTTCATCCCGCAACTCGATGTAATTATATATTTCTCCATTGAAGACGATACAGACTGAACCATCAGGGGAGAACATAGGTTGACTTGCGCGCGCGCTCAAGTCAATGATGGCGAGTCTTCTATGGCCAAGTCCGAGCGAAAGGCCATCATTCCCAATATCAAAATTCACCGCGCCTTTACCATCTGGGCCACGATGACGAACGACCTCCAGCGCAGGGTGCTCAGGAGTGATTTTCTCTCGCCCAAGATGTGTTAAAATTCCGCACATAAATGATAATGACGAGGAGGCAACGGCAGGTGGCGATGCGCAAAGCCCAAGTTAATAACGTTGACCTATGAAGAAAGTGCCGTCTTTTCAAACTCCGCATAGGCAGAAAGTGCATTGGTGTAAACTGCGGCGAGCGAGCGATCAGGATCTACGGTCGAAACCGGTGAGGCATATGCTGAGGCAAGCTCCTTCCAGGAAAGGTCTCCAACTGCGTTGGCGGCCCGCATGGCTGCGCCTAAGGCGGCCGAGTCGGTGACGGCAATTCTCTCTAATGGTGTTTGGAAGACATTGGCGATTGTTTGGCAAATTTTCTCTCCCTGAGAGGCGCCGCCCGTCACCCGGATACGTTCGAAACGCTCTCCAATCCACTGGGAATGCAAACGCATGCTTAAGGCTTGTGCCTCCACCACCGCTCGGATCTTCTTGGGCGAGCCACACATTCCCGAGACGAAGGACTTGTCGCCTTTCAAATGAACTCCCGCTTGCAATACAAGCGGTGTGATCTCGGGAATGAAATAAGGCAGCATCATGTCTCCGTTATTTCCTGAGGACGTTTCAGCGAAGGCGACGGTGTCGAAATAGCTCCAATCTACACCACACTCGTCTTTCACCTTTTCCCTCGCCAGCGAGCCATTTTTAAAACAGATGAGGCTCATGAAACCGCCTGCGGGATTACCGAATACATGGCCGTAGCCATGCGGATCAACGTGTGGGGTGCGCATGGCGGCGAAAAGGGTATCGCTTGTCCCGAGACTTATCACGGCGATTCCTGGCTCGCATGCGCCGACGCCCACAAGACTGCACGGATTGTCCCCAGACCAGACCACCACAGGAATTCCGGGCGTGAAGCCATACTTTGCGAAATAGGGGTGCAACTCTCCGGCAACCGTGTTTCCCGGGACCGCCTTTGGTAATTTCTCCAGCAATCCGGGAGCGGTTGCGTCGGCGATCTGCACATCCCATTCCAGTGTCTTGAGATTGAGCAGATTCATGCCAGCTCCATCCCCAAAATCAACCGGAGAAGATTCGCCGCAAAGAATCGACGACATAAAAGAACTGACAAGATGAATGCGTGTCGTGTTATTATAAACAACAGGTTCGGTCTTGTAGCATCGTCTGATTTGCGGGCCAGTGAAACGTTCGATAGCCGGAGACCCCGTTAAATCACGAAGTTTTTTGTCGCCAATAACCGCCGTAATCTCCGCGCATTCGGTGTTCGTTGAACTATCCATCCAGATCGGCGAAGTCTTTCGCGCAAGGCCGGATGGAATCTGATCGGCAAGTGGATTCGACGCGTTTAACTTTTTAATGATTGAAGGGAATTGAGAATTGAGATAAACGGATCCGTGTTGCTGTCCTGACCCGCTGATGGCGACGACGTCGGCAAGCGGTGCTTTCTTAGCGGCAAGCCGCTCCATGACAAGATCCAGTGCCGTCACCCACAATAGAGGATTGGAGTGCTTGACAAGTGGGTTGGGATTGTCGAGAACCCCGTTGTGGCACATGAACTGAGGAAGATCAGTGGAAAAATTCACGTATGCGTCAGCGACAATGCTCCCCATCTCAGGATCGATGAGAATCGCTTTCATGCTCTGCGTACTGCTGTCGAGTCCAAGATATAAGCGGCTCATAGCATTCACTCGGGGTTCTATTTTATGGCTTTTCCGATGGGAGTAACAAATGTTTTGTCGATAGATCTGATTTTGTCAACAACTTTGGCTTTGTCAAGCTCCTCGCTATCGCCGAGGAGTGCCATTTTCCAAAAAGAGAGAGCCGTGTCCGTTTGAAGGAGACCCATCTGAATATCCCCCGCATGGTCAAGGATGACTGCGTCTGGCTCCTCCTTGCTATATTCGATTGCTTTCATAATGTACCTCTCGGCACCTTTAAAATCCTTTTTTTTGAAAAGAACCCATGCCATACTGTCGAGGTAGGCGGAACTGTCAGGTTGCTTTTCAAGAGCGATTGAGATGAGTTTCTCAGCCTCATCAAGGTTCACCCCATGGTCTGCCCAGACATAGCCCAGAAAATTCGCCACAGTGTCGTCTCCAGGCATTCGGGCGTAAAGATCCTGTAATACTTTCACGCCTTGATCAAATTTGCCTGTTTTCTCGTATATCTCCGCATACAGGAGGTAGAAACTCTTGTCGAGCGTCTCCTCGGTGTCATCTCTTCGCTTTTTAGCGGCTTCTTCCCCTTTGTTAAGGGCGGAGAGAGCCCTGTCATACTCTTTCAGTCTAGTATGGCAGATGGCGATGTAGTAATGGGCCTTTGGATTTTCAGGGATCCTGCTAAGCTTGTAGATGGCCTTGTGGTAATTTTTTATCTCAAGATAGGCGACACCGAGCAAAAAAAGGGCCGCCGGATCATCTGGTGAGATGATGAGGAAACGCTCGAACGTCTTTGCGGCTGCCGGGAATTTCTCCCCGAAGAACAAGGATTTCCCTGTTTCCAGATAGTATCTCGCCTCATTTGGATTTTCCTCTGAGAGAGACTTCCACACACGAGCCGCCTCGGCATAATCCTTCTTCTCGAAATAGAGCATTCCCAGCAAATTCCTGATTACCACGTCAGAGGGATTGGAGGCGAGAGAGTTAAGGAGGATATGCTCGAAACGATCCCACATCTTGAATTGTCGGCAAACCTCAAGAACGGGAGCGACTTCGTTCAAGGTCGGGCGTTTTTCCTGGAAGATTTTTTCTATGACAGCGAAATTATCTTCCATTTTCCTGCGGAAGCGTCTTTTGCTCCAATCCGCAATAAAAGAGGGGAAGATGCTGTCGACGTCCTTGTTTGCCTTAAGGGAGAAGAAGACCAGTGCCGCAACCCTGATGCTCAAATCTTCAGAGAAGCTTTCGTTGGCCAGGCATGAGTCGAAGAGGCGCTCCCCTTTCTCGTAATCCTCCATGCGCCCATAAAGACTGCCAAGGAGGATGACGAACTTTTCTGTTTCTCGGGGAGTGCGTGCTTGGGCGATAAGTGAGCGTTCAAGAAGGGACGCAGCCCGTGCGAGTTCCCCTTGCTGGATGAGCGCCTCGACCACCATCAACACAAGTTCGTCTATTCCAGGATTTGCCTCTGCGGTCGGGAGAAGTTCGTTGACGCACTGACCGTACATCCGCCGTGGGAACCAGTACGATCTGAGAAACATCAACGCCTCTCCCGAATCCGGGTCAAGACGTACAGCCTCGACAAACGCCTTCACGCTTTTGGCGTCAAGACGGCGCCCGTACTCGCTTTCCCTAAGCGCCTCGGCAAAATGAAACAACGCACCCGCCTTCCGCTGTCCACGCTCCTGAAGGAGCAGGCTTGAGGTACCCCCCTCTTCAGCCTTTAGCGAGGCTAATGGAGGGGCGGCGAGTGCAAGGAAAATGATGATGATACGGAGGTTGTAGGCAACGCTGCTCAAACGACTATTTGTTCTTATGCCGATTGGCCTTCAACTGCTTACGTCTTTTGTGCTTGGCGATCTTCCGGCGGCGCTTCTTTTTCAGGTTTCCCATCAATGTCCTCTTCTTCTTTGTGATATTTCCCTTGGATTGAGAGTATTACAAAATAAAACGGATGTGCCGATTGTCAAATCGGAATCTATATTATGATGGAAAGCGAAGGTAGCCGCCTACGCGGAAACCATCCGCCGGCACAAGACAAACGACAACAGGCGCACATATCGCACATGTCAGATCCTACTCCCAGACTTTGTTTGATTATCGGGCTTTTCGCCGCCTTGCTTGCTGCGGCGTTAGGTGTCTGCGGCATACGCAGCGCATATGAGAAAGCTGAGGCAGCGGCTCCCACGCCCCCTCCTCCTCCGACAGCCGCCATGGTGAAGCGGTGGATCGAAGCAATCAAAAATAATAATCCAAGGATGGCGCTACTTGCCGCCTCCCAGATGACGTCACCTGACAAAATCCTCTCAACGCCCCCGAAATATATCGGACTTGCCAGTGCTGAGAATGTTAACTCCCAGTTCTTTAATGCAACGTTTTCTCCACTGGACTACCTGAGCTGGCGCGATACCCTCCGAGCCAAAGAGGTGGCTGATTCACTCGTCATAAAGTCCGACGAAGCCCCACAGATGCTATTCAACGCCATTAAAAAGCAGATGAAAATTGAGAAATACGACCAAGACAACAAACGGCCTACATTCCCCATGGAGGCTTGGGACAAGGGAAAAGGAGACGTCATTGACATGTGTCTTCTTGCCGCAGGATTAGGATTGCAGGTCGGTTGTGATGCGCAGGCTGTTTTTCTTTTCGACAAGGAGACGGGGAAAGGAGCTCAATTGCTTTGCCTAATTGTCGGACAGAGCCAGGTCTGCCTATGCGACTTCATCGGCGGCAAGATGTGGCGGGCGAAAAGCTGGGTGGATCTCGTGCAGGGACGGGTAGATGATGGCGTTGTGATGTCCGGGTCCGCCATCAAGGTGTTGAAGGAGGGAGTGTATGCGACACTTGCCTTGGCGCCAGACTACAAGACGCGCAACCAAGAACTTTACAAGCAGCTTTGCGTTTCTGGAATGAAAGGTCTACCTATTTTCGCAGTTGATCCTGACGAGCGGCAGGGCCGTTTCACGGAGCGAGGGAAAATTCATGTGAATCCTGATCAACTCACGTTATGGCCTACGGCTTTTGAGATAATCAAACAATCTCCCATCTTTCCTCGACAATGGCAAAAAAAATGAGATTGACGATCACATCCTATTCAAAAATCAACGTTTTTCTCGCGGTGCGAGGAAAACGTCCAGATGGTTACCACGAGATTGAGACCGTGTTTCTTCCGCTGTCAACTCCCTCCGATACGGTTTCTCTGGCTATCACAGGGGTTGATGTGACACTATCGTCAGCCGATCCCTCGGTACCAACTGACGCCCGCAACCTGTGTCATAAGGCCGCCACCTCCTATGCTAAAGCGGCGGGCATCACTCCTGGATGGAGCATTCATATCGAGAAGTCCATTCCTGTCGCCGGAGGCATGGCTGGCGGCAGTTCCAATGCCGCAGCCACGCTGAGAATGCTTCAAAATAATTATAATGCCCTATCAGAGAATGAATTAAATAAATTAGCCGTTTCGATAGGAGCGGATGTCCCCTTTTTTTTGAAGCCGTATCCTTCCATCGGGAGAGGTGTCGGAGAGGTTCTCAGGCCGATCCGAGTAAAGGAAGATATTCCTTTGGTTATCCTCTCCCCGCTTTTTCCGACAAGTGCACGTTGGGCATACGGGCATTGCGTGCCATGCGCATGTGGTACGGGAGGTGTCGAAATGGAAGAGGTGGTCGACGCATTAGCTCGAGGAGACATAAGAAAACTTGCCACCTGCCTCCGTAACGATTTGGCTGTCGGCCTGTATCGAAAATTTCCTGCGCTTGCGATTTTTCGGAGGGAATTGTGCGAGGCGGGTGCTCTCGCCGCCGAAATCAGCGGAAGCGGATCGAGTCTGTTCGGGATATGTGAATCGAACGAGAAGGCCGACGACGTGATCAAGCGCATGATAACAAAGTATGGAGTGGCGGTGAAATGCATGCGCGGCAAAATACTTGAGGAAACACCTTTGTGATGTCACCACGCCATCTTAAAATTTGTCACGTTATCACGAGGATGATCGTGGGGGGGGCCAAGGAAAACACTCTTCTCACGGTGGCAGTACTTGTTGAGAAGGGACACCAAGTCGTCCTTCTCACAGGGCTGTCGCCAGGTCCAGAGGGTGAGCTTCTTAAAAAAATCGTGGATCTTCCTCCGTTTGAGCTTGTCGAAACGCCCCATCTTGTGCGCGAGCTGAATCCTCTCCGAGATATCTCTGCCTATTTGGAACTGAAGTGTTTTTTTAAGAAACGAGGTTTTGATGTCGTCCATACGCACAGTTCGAAGGCTGGCGTGATTGGGCGGGTGGCGGCAAGGGCGGCAGGTGTTCCACTGATTGTCCACACGATTCATGGGCAAGCGTTCCATCCCTACGAGAAGTGGTGGCGGAACACATTGTACAAAGCCGCCGAAAGATGGGGAGCTAGAAAATGTGATCGGATTCTCGCTGTCGCACAGGCGATGGTGGAGCAGTGCGTCAAGGAAGGAATAGCGCCCCGTCAGATGTATGGCGTCGTTCGGAGCGGAATGGATCTTGTCCCATTCTTCACCGCCCGCCCCGATCCCGAATTAAAAAAGTCTCTTGGTATTCCAGACGGAGTTCCCGTTGTCGGGACGCTTGCCCGTTTGTTCCCTCTTAAAGGCTATGAGCATTTCATCCCGGCGGCGGCGGTGGTGGCGCAGGCGGTGCCAAAGGCGCATTTTCTGATCGTAGGGGATGGGCTTATGAGGGAATCGCTTGAGGGCGAGGTTGCCCGACGTGGCTTGAGCGGCAGATTTTCTTTCGCCGGGTTAGTTCCTCCTTATGAGGTCAGCCGCTATCTCGCTTTGATGGATGTCCTTGTCCATCTCTCCCTCAGGGAAGGGCTTCCTCGATCGGTGGTGCAAGCCTTCGCCACGGGTAAACCGGCGGTGGCCTTTGCTCTCGATGGAGCCCCTGAGGTAGTGATCAACGGCGAAACGGGACGGCTTATTACTCCTGGCGACGATGCGGCAGTCGCGGCGGCAATCAAGGATATTTTGGAAAATCCCACCTTAGCGCGGAAGATGGGGGAGGCGGGAAGACGGCTCGTGAAAGAGCAATTCGACTATCGGTTGATGGTTGACCTCATCGAGAGGGAATATTTTGCGCATTTATAGTTGATTTTCGGATGATGCGGTGATAACTTCGCCGTTCATCCTGCCTCTCAGAATTTTATTGCCCGATGGTGTAACGGTAGCACAACTGACTCTGGATCAGTTTGTTGGGGTTCGAATCCCTATCGGGCAGCCATTTTCTTTTAATTCCCCTTATACGTGCCTCTGCCCCGCCTCGTTTTGACGAATATAGTAGGGCTTTTGGGGCTATACCCCTGACGCTATTCTATTTTAGGAGGCGACGGCGGCGGGGAAGGGGAAGTAGTTTTATCTCATTTTCGGGGCTTACTAAGACTCCGTTGGCGAAGAGGACGCTTTTGAGTGACGACATGGCGATAGTCTGCACCAGATGCAGCTTGTTCTCGACAGGGCATTCCCAACTGTCGGCCTCTTTGATCAACTCGATCTCGAAAGAATCGTCGACGAAGAGCAACCCCCAGCCGTCAGCGAGTTCGTTGGGGTGTACCGCTCCTCGAGGGACCGCGAGGTAGAGGTAGTCGGCGAGTCGCGCGCGGCGGATTTTCTCGAAGCGACTGCCATTGTAGAGGGAGCGTTCGATTTCCTCGATTTTCCCGAGACTTTGATGGTATCGCTTATCTCTGGTTTTCGCATAGTCCCAGCTTTCGAACTCGGAGAAGAGCGTATCGGTGTTTTGGAGTTCGGGCTCCTTGGCGCGGATTTCCGTCTCAAGCACCCTTTTCCGTTCTTTCTCCTTGCGTAGCAGAGGAAGCAACTCGTCCTTGCGGGCGCAGTCGGGCCAGCACGCCTCGCGGTCGTTCCTAACCTCAATAATCACGGTTTTCACCGGTTGAAGCGTCTTGACGCCACCGCGTTTGACCGGTTTTGACCAAAAGGCGGCAACATCGGCCTGGAAGCGTGATATTCTTGTGGGGGCGAGCAAACCGATTCCCGTTGGCTGTCCTTTGACAAGCCATGCAAGTGCTGCTCGGCGTATCTCGCCAGTGCCGAGGGATTTTTCGGCTGGTTCGAACTTCTGCGCCGCATCGCTGAAGGTGAATGTCGGCTGGAATTCAGAACTCATATTTTTGCACGCGGAAATGTGTAATTAGCTGACAAAGCCTTATAATAATGCGAACGTAAGGAAAAGCAAAGATAATCCAAGAAAGGGATATGCCATGCCGGTCATCGCCGCGAAGGGGAGGGAGGATATGCGGATTTCCAAGGCGGAGCTCCGCACGTTGCTGGAAGACACGTTAGAGCGGGCGGATATCAATCCCAAACGGGTGTTGCTGATTCCTCCGGACATGACGCGTCTGATCTCACGGGCCGGGGAGATCACCGCCCTGCTGTATGGCATGCTTTCGCGTCGGTCGACGGTCGACATCATTCCTGCACTTGGGACGCACAGTCCCATGAGCGAGAGCGAGTTGCGGCACATGTTTGGAGATACGATTCCACTGTCCGCCTTCAAAGTCCACGATTGGCGCCGCGACGTTGTCCGCAAAGGTGTTGTTGACGGCGAAAGGCTTGCTGAATGGTCGGAGGGGCGCGTTAAGTACGATGTTGGCGTCGAGGTCAACAAAATCCTTTTCGAGGGCTATGACATCATCCTTTCCATAGGACAGGTTCTTCCGCATGAGGTCGTCGGCATGGCGAACTACACGAAGAACATCATGGTCGGGGTTGGCGGCTCGGACACAATCAACAAATCACATTTTCTCGGGGCTGCGTACAACATGGAACGCATCCTTGGGCGACCCCAGAATCCGGTTCGGTGGCTGTTCAATGCCGGTGTCAAAGAGTTTCTCGGAGATCTGCCAATCTGCTATCTGCTGACTGTGGTGGGGAGGGATCAGGAGGCTGGTGATATGGCGATGCGGGGGTATTTCGCCGGTTTCGACGACGAGGCGTTTCTCAAGGCCAGTACCCTATCGCAGAAGATCAACATTACCCAGCTTGACAAGCCCTTGCGCAAAGTGGTGGCATATCTCGATCCGTCCGAGTTCAAAAGCACCTGGCTTGGCAACAAATCGGTTTACCGTTCCCGTATGGCGATTGCCGACGAAGGCGAATTGTTCGTCATCGCCCCGGGACTTAAAGAGTTCGGCGAGGACAAGGAGATCGATCGCTTGGTTCGAAAATACGGTTACCGGGGAACACCGGCTACGCTGGACGCCGTTGAAAAGAACGAAGAACTCAAGCAAAACCTCAGTGCGGCCGCCCATATGATCCATGGTTCATCCGAAGGTCGTTTTTCCATCACCTACGCTCCTGGGCACCTTACCGAAGAAGAGATACGCTCCGTGAATTTCGGGTACGCCGACATCAGAGCCGCCCTGAAGCGCTATGACCCGGCGAAGCTTAAGGATGGATGGAATACGATGTCGGATGGTGAGGAGATCTATTACATCAGCAATCCCGCCGCCGGACTCTGGGCCCTTAAGGAGAAGCTGGTGTAATGAATCCTTCGATCGGAGAGGAGTCCCTTGTTTTGGATATGACGACGATTCGCCGAAGAATCGGGTATTTGAAACAACCCAGCCTGAAAATATTCATCCTCTCACGACGGTAAGAAGCTCGTCCGGCTCGAACACCGTTACAGGACATCTGACAAAGTCCTTTAGGTTTCTTGTCACAACGGCCTCGGCTCCAACAAGTTCTCCTGCTCCGGCGATCACCGCATCTTCGTAGTCACGCATATCCATGACCAGCGCACGCTCGAGAACGGAGCGGTTGACGGGGGCGACATCGAAAAGCTCCAACAGTCGACGGAGGGCAGAGCGTGCCTGCCGTTCCGGCAAGGATTGCTCGAGAAGATAGTCTATAGTGGTGACAGTTGTTGCGCAGAGAAAGGCCTCAATCTCCGAACGTTCGGCCAATCCGAAGATCTCGATTGCCGCTTGGTCGAAGGGATTGCGAGCGAGAAGCGCATCGAGAACGACGTTCGTGTCGATGACCACCCTCAACGGTGTTTCTCCTTGATGTGTTTTTTATAGTCGTCCTCCGAAACCTGAAACCCTTTGAGAATGCCGACAAGTGAGGCCGTCACAGGAGGCGGAGGCGGAGATTTTCTGGAGGTGCCAGCACTCAGCGCACTGAAGTAGTCCGAAACCATTTTGGAGACAGACTTCCCGCGTCGGTGGGCCTCATGCTTGGCGCGCCGGATCAGTGCGTCTTCAAGGCGGAGTGTCAATTTTGTGTCCATGACGTATAATATATCTCATTTCATACGTCTCTTCAATGGCATACATCCATTTTGAGCATGACATATGAATCTACTCACTCCTCTGACGAGTGGGCGGCGACGTAGTCGGCAACCTCCTCGGATGGGGCGAAAATGATATGGTCTCGGGCGCGCCAGCGGGCATGCCCTCCCGCTTGCGCATGGCAATCGTCGATTATGCGCCCGGTCATTTTTTCCCCATTGAGGAATCTTGCGGTGAACCCGCATTTCTGAATGATGGGGAATCCGCCGGCGTAGTCCCAGACCTTCAATGTGCCGATGTATGCCAGATACCGTCCCATGCAGAGATAGGGCAACGGCATTACCGCGCAGCACAGCGCGTGGACGGGGTTGTGGACGCGGATCTTTCCCCGCTTCGCCATTCCTTGCGTGATGCTGATCATCCCCCCGTCGTTCAACTCTCGTTTCCTGACGGGTAATGCGGTGAAGTGCGAGAAATTCCACGCATCCCGCTCCCGAGGGCAGCAGGCATACAGGACGTTGGGACCATCCGTCACAAACATCTCTCCGGTTGCGGGCAGGAAAATCGCTCCTTCCTTGAGGATTCCCCTCTCGGCGAACCCAATAGAGATACCCCAGGTCGGAACATGATGTGAATAGGGAGCTGTCCCATCGATAGGGTCGACAATCCAAGCGGTTCCCGCGAGAGCATCCCGCACATACTGTTCGCTCTTCAAGTCTGACGTCTCCTCGCCGATCATCAGCGATCCTTCGGAAGGTCGGTCGAACTCCGCGGCGAACAAGGACTCTATCGCCTTGTCCGCCTCCGTGACGATCGACCGATCATCCTTCAGCGACCACGCCGGCGAGTCGTAGTGGCTCAGCGCCACCCCCCCGGCTTCTTTCAGCAGGCAGACAATTCTCTCAAAATTCCATGCATTCATACATCGCCTCATTTTATGGCAAGAATGTGTAACTGCCTTTTACTGGCCAAATTAAAAAAAGCGGGTATAGTATTTACCCTGCCGTCAACGAAGGCGGCAGATCACATGTGCTGAATATATGAGCTTCAAGACAGTCAACAAGGGATCGCTTGGGTGTGCGGTCGGTATTGCCATCATGACGGGGTCGACCCTGCTTGGGGGAATCGTCCTGCTCAAGTGTTTCGGCCTTGCCTACGCGCAGAAGGAGTACACGATCGCCCAGTATATCTCCGCGATTTTCACCCGTGATGCCCTTTTCATGTATTGCCTTGCCGGCGTGTTCTTCTCCATCGGTCTATGGATCGCCATCAACTCGATGATCACCATCCTGAAAAGCTTCTTCGAAATCTAATTCCTGCGGATTTAGATATTGTGAGGGTTAGTTTTTCTCATCCCCTGTCGCATTCACGTGCAGATCAAAAAGACACGTTCACGTCGCCAGTGATCTGGAGGGGTGAGGGGATGAGAACGATACCTTCAGTCTTCGTCCAGTCGCGGTCCCAGGAGCGGGCGAGCAACGGATCGGTGGGCGCGCCCCAGGGATTCATGTCGAGGACAAGAATATCCCCTCGGTGGGTGAAATAGATGTCGAGCACCAGGCTCGGAGCGGGAAGAAGCCATGCGATCCGCGAGACAAGCGTTGATGCCTGCTCCCAGTATTTTTGACGCCTTGTCTCGAGACGTCTGAAATGACGCAACAACCAATACTGACTCATCAGCCTCAACTCGCCTTGATGAATGAAAAGCCTGAACTCCCGCGGCGCGGTCATGTTACGAAACGGGCGCACGCACAGTATGTCGAACGCCTTTTCCCCCGCCGCCTTTCGCACCTTTGCGCTCTCTGCCAGAAAACGCCATGCGCTGCGGCCTGAGTGCACTGCCCCCTTCTTGGCGGCGAAGCGCTCAGTGTCCGTCGGGGCGACGACATCGGCGAAGACGAATTTGTTCCCATAGAAGGCTTCCATTGAGTGATCGAGTCGTTCAACGACACGGTCGACTTTCACGCCGGTCGTCTTACCTTGGGAAAGTAGTTCGATCTCTTCGCTCTCAAGCCTGAGGAACGTTGTAGGGAAGGTGTGGTCAGCCAAGGAGGCGTACCAGGAGGAGACAGCGTAGGGGGAGGCCATGGCGTCGTTATTCCCTTGTTTGACTTTCATGATTACGGTTAATCGAAGTCGGTGGAGCTTGATCCCTTTTCCGTGTCGGCGAGATCTCTGAGTCTCCGCATAACGAACATGAGATATACGACGAACACCGGGAGAAACACCGAATGATAGTCCAGCCATTCCAGCCGCGCCGCCGAGAAAAGCGTGGCGGCAACGAGGGCAGGGAAAGAGGCGTATACGGCGAGCGTCAGAAAAGAGGTGAAACGCAGCGACTGATAGCCCATACGCCCCATGGCGCTGAAGACGAAGGCGAACAAGAGCGCATAGAAGAAAGAATTGAAGAAGAGTTGGAAAATAAACCCCACGAAAAGCCGCAGCGATAAATAAATAAAGACAGAGCCGAACATTTTGTCGAAGTCAGTTTTAACGCCGAGTGGGACGAGAAGCATGGGAAGGGGAGCTGAGTCGATGATCGGCACCCACATCCAAAAAAGGAGGGGAGGGGTTGCTGGGAGAAGGGACTTGTCGACGAACCCCTGTAATCCGTTTTCCTGGATGATATCGAAAAATTTATCCCCCGACCAGGCAGAGAGCGGCGTGCGGCTCAGATGTTTTGAGAACAACGCTCTGTGAACGATGAGCTGGGCTTCGTCAAGCCGCTGCCATCCGACAATGCCGGAAGGGTTCCATATGAAGCCGTAAGTGGAGGACTTGTCGGCTGTGACGGCAGCGCAGGTCTTCGCAAGCTCCTCCTTGGACGGACTGTAGTCGATGCGACCTTTTCCGAGAATGTAGGAGCGGGCGATGTCGGGGGATTTCTCCGGTTGGATCAAAGCGTTTCCAACGATGGCTCCGCCAAACCGCTCTTGGAGAAAACCGCACACGTAGAGTATCTCCGCAGATAGATTGTACGAACGAGCAGTAGAAAGGAATAAGGCTCCTATCACGCTGAGCAGGAACAAGTGGGCCACCGATTTGAACCAGGAGAGCCTGATCACACTGGCGAACACGTCAGTTCCGGAGCAGACGGACAGAAAAATGCTAGAAAAGCTCCTCTTTCGTATGTCCATTACTAAACAGCCTTTTTAAAAACCCCTTTTGAGTGCCTTGTTCCCTTATTTTCTCCAACTTCGCCTTGTTCTTGCGCAAGGTGTCTTTAGAGAGCCTGTCCACGAAGAGGATCCCGTCAAGATGGTCTATTTCGTGTTGCAGGGCTCTCGCCAGCCATCCCCCGCATTCGATGCCAAGCGTCTCTCCTTGCAGGGTCTGGGCCCGGAGATTCACCACGGTGGGTCGAAACAGTGACGCATAGAACTCGGGGACGCTGAGGCAACCCTCCTCCGCTTCGAGCAGTATTGTGTTGGCCGAGGTGATGACGGGATTGACAAGAGTCAATGGCATTTGCGGGATGAGCAGAGCCTCCCCCGGGGAAATCTGTGGAAGGTTTCCCTCCTTGTCGGGGCCTGGCAAAGACAACTCAAGGACGATGATTCTTTTTGAAACACCAACCTGTGGCCCAGCCAATCCTATGCCATTGCTGGCGCGCATAATCTCGATCATCTTGTCAGCGAGATGTCGCATCTCGTTGGTGATTCTCGTGATTTTTTCAGCTTTTATGGCCAAGACAGGATCTCCGAGGATCCTCAGCCGTAAAACGTCCTCGCTCATCAGTTACATCCTTACTAGGGATTGCTCTACATGTAGATATTACAGGGTGTCGTCTGTAATATCTATGACCTTGCTCATTTGAAAGCACATCTCAAGCACTATGGGAAAATACGTTTACCAAGGGAAAATTCCATACCGGCGGCAAAGTTTGACAAGGTTATTGACTTCGCGGGGTTCGACATATTTATTCTCTTTTCACCCGAACGTGAACCATAACAGGGAAGAAACACCGTCATGAGCGCGGAGCGGCACACATCACGATCACGGGAAAGCTTATCCGCATTTGTCCTGGCGGCGGGTTTCGGCACGAGGCTTCGGCCGTTGACTACGCTGTATCCAAAACCGCTCATTCCTCTTCTTGGGAAACCTCTGATTGAGAGCGTGTTGACGAAATTATGCGATGTTGGAGCGGCGGAAATCGGTGTGAACGGGCATCATTTGGCTGAGAAGATCGAGGCCTATCTGCGGGATTCGCCGTTTAGTACGAGGGCTGTTTTCTTCCATGAGCCGGTCATTCTTGGGACAGGAGGAGCCTTGGCCAATGCGAAGCGCTTCATCGGCAAGTCGGACCTCTGCCTTCTTCACAACGGTGACGTTCTCTCCGACGTGGACATTGGTGGTCTCATGGCGCATCATCTGTGCTCCGGCAACATTCTCACGCTCGTCCTGACCCCCGGACCAGAGAATAGGGTGTTAGTCGACACCGATGGGCGCATCATCGACATCTGCGGCAGGTTGGGACGTCCCGCCATTCCGCAGACGACGCTACTGCTCACCTACACGGGAATCGCCCTCATGTCGAGGAGATTCGTGGAGTTTGTCCCGGATGACATCGCCTTCCACAATCTCATCGACATCTATCTTGCGGCGGTAAAGCAGCAACCGGCTGCGGTTGGCGCGTTTATTCCGGGGAAAATGTACTGGAATGATTTGGGGACAGTCGGACAGTATTTGCAGGCGCATGAGGACATCTTGGTCAAACGGCTGTACGCACCGCCGGGCGTCGATATTCCCAATGGTCCGGTATATATGGGCGAAGGGGCGAGAATAAGCCCGACCGCGACAGTCGAGGGGTTTGCCGCGTTTGGACATGAATGCGTCGTTGGCGAAGGGGCGTTTGTGAAGAATTGCGTCGTCGTCGACCGATCTGTCATCCCTACCGGTGGCTACTACTCGGGGTTGGTTGTCGGGGCCGGGTTTCTCATTCATCGGGATAATGATTTTCTGAAGACGTTGGCGATTTTGAAGCGCACCGACTTGTCCCGCTCCAACGTCTTCTCGCTTGTCGAGCAGGGCTCCGACCGAAGGTTTTACCGTATCGAGAAGGGTGGTCGCTCAAAAGCTTTGATGATCTCCCACGAGGGCGATCCAGACTTTCCTCGCTTCGTCGAGATAGGGACGTATCTCAGAGCCTGCAAGCTCGGGCCGCCACGCATCCATACCATCGACGAAGCCCGCTGCAGTCTGCTGATGGAGGATCTTGGGGACGGACTTCTTCATCGGCGTTTGACGGCGGCAACCACCCCTGCGGAGGTGGAGAAACTCTACCGAAAAGTCATCGACTATCTCGTCAGGCTGCAGAGGGACGGCACAAGAGATGTCAAGGAATGTCCCGCCGCCGCAAGCCGCGCCCTCGATTATGAGGTTCTCCGCTGGGAGACCACCTACTTCAAAGACAATTTTCTCCAACGGGTCGCCGGCCTTGATGACGACGGGACTGCGTCTCTTGAGGCAGAGTTCCATCTACTTGCCACTTTGACAGGGCGGCAGCCTTATGTGTTGATACACAGGGATTTTCAATCTCAGAACATTCTGATCAAGAATGGAAAGACGAGGATCGTCGACTTCCAGGGCGCGCGTATGGGTCCCTTGTGCTACGACCTCGCCTCTCTTCTCAACGATTCGTATTTCGAGATTCCAGAAGACATGAAGGCCCGACTGCTTGACTATTACTTCATGCGGCTTTCACGGGCGGGGTTTATCCCATGCACCCGCAGCGAGTTCGACAGCTACTTCATCCTCGCCGGCCTCCAGCGGAACGCCCAGGCGCTTGGCGCCTTCGGCTTCCTCTCCTTGATCAAAGGGAAGATGCACTACCAGAAATTCATCCCTTTGGGTTTGAAACATCTGCGAAACGGCTTGCGGAAGGCGGCCACCCTTCCGGAACTCGCAGGCGCATTTCCGAACCTTGAGAGGATCGTCTTCGACAGGATCCCCGAACGCCTTGCGGGATAGAATTCATGAAAATCATAGAACAGCAATTTGTCGTCTGGTGGGGGGAACAGCATGCGAGGTTCTCGGCGCTGTGCTTTGACATCGACGGGACGCTGGTGCGCGGCGGAAAATCGCTGGCTGGCGCGAAGCTTCTTATCGAATCACTGCGGTGCGACAAGATTCCGTTTATTCTGATGACGAACGATGGCAACCACTCGACCGAAGAGAAGTGTGACTCGCTTCACCGGGCGGGAATCGATGTCTCCGCCGCGGAGATTGTCTCATGTGGTCACGCCCTGCGTCTGCTCGCCCGTGATCGGCACCTCGTCGGGGGGAATTTTTTCGTGATGGGCGATTTGGGTAATTTCGCCGAGCAGGCGGGGCTTGTTCCCGTCTGCGACTTCGAGGCGATCGACGACTGCGACGGCGTGATCGTCGGCGAGTCGAACTATGATTGGGAGTCCACCTTCAACGCGGTGATCAATTTTTTCATAAGAAATCCTGATCGCATGTTGATCGTGCCGAATCCCGACACCTACTGGCCTGACAATCATGACGGCATTTGCGTGGGAGCCGGTGGCAAGGCGCGGTTCATCCAGAGTGTGCTGACTGAATATGGGTGTCCACTCGACGAGATCGTGTATCTTGGAAAACCCTATGCCCCGATTTATCAACTCGCCCTGGAGCAGCTGAAGACCGCGCAAGGGCTATCCGTCGACACCGACCCGGAATCTATACTCATGGTCGGCGACTCGCTTCGCTCGGACGTCTGCGGCGCCATCAACGCCGGATTCAGCTCCGCCCTTGTCCTCACTGGCATCACCACGAGGGAGCATGTGCTTCGCGAGAGAAGCGATATCCCCGACTACGTTTTCCCGTCACTATAGGCTTTTGTCTTTGCTCACAGGCCTTTCAAACGAAGAAGCGAACGACGGCTTTGCGGACAAACAGCGCCTTCGGCCGCCTGAGCATGGTAGATCGTCACTAACTCCTCCAGCATGCCATCCATTGGCGAAGTCATGCGTCCTTTTCCCCGCGCAATCTCGGCGTCGATGTCGGAACGGAGACGCAACAGACGCCAACGCCACGCTGTGCGGGCAGCCGTGGGTAGCCGTTGCTCAATGGCTCGCATGATGGATTGGCATTTTTCAGCACCAGCCACCTTATCCGCTTTGATCGTAACGCAATCCGGTTCGCCATGGCCGTCTGGATACAGTTTATTTCGCAATTCTTCTTCCTCTGGCATCTTGGCGGGACAATGTTGATGGTGATCCTCCATCTGGAGTATGGCTGGAACCAACTCGTCCGCAAGAGCTGGAGACGTCACGGCGGCGGCATACTCCCGAACTGTGTCGATGGCGTCCTGGTCGCTCCAGTAGTGCTGAAGATTGATTGCCTTGTTGACATCCTCGAAGATCCCTTCGGAGTAGGGGAATCCCCCTGAAAGGACTTGACCTGCCGCCTCCCAGATATGCTGCAGATGTCGTGGCAGCGGATTGGCCCCATAACCGCCCCAAGGATACATGTTGTACATGCTGATCTCCGGGAAGTTCAGCATGGGCAGTCCGCCAGGTGCACCGTGTTTGAGCGGGTATTCGGGAAACTTGTCGCCGTTGTCGTCAACCATGAGAAAATCGGCGAACTCCGGCCTGTTCGAGGCGAGGGTCTTGTCAAGCCCTTCCCATTCGCCATTGATAAAATGGTCGAAATACCAGGTCGACAAAATGAGCTTGGCTTTTGGCATTACGCCGCGTACGACCTCGGCGTATAGGGTGGCGATCTTTAGAAAGCCATTCGCCCCCCATGGCGCGCATGCGGAACAGGTGCATCCACCTTGGTCATAAGGCCAGTTCCATATGTATTCAATGTCCAAATCGGCAAAAGCTTCTAACATATCCCTGCGGTCTTTGAGAATGCGCTCCATACCTCCGGGTTTATTGGGGCAGATCTCGACGTGGTAGTGTCCTCCTGGAGGGGTGAAATATCCATCATGACCGGCGGTCCAGTCGGCGCGCAGTTCCGCAGGGCTATTTGCGTACGCCTCGTTGGCGAGAGCGGTCAGTCCGCCACGGATACCGACGGCGTTGGCAGTTCTCAGAATCGCTCGTAGCCGCCGGATCATCACCTGAGCGGCGGGGTCTGCAATTCCGTTGAAGTGATGCATGTCGAACCAGACGGAAAGCGCATTACACCCCCATAATGCCAGTTCCTCTACATACCGCTTGATCTTCTCCAAAGGAGCGTCATGATAGAAATTGTGGAAATGTGTGGCGAAATAGATGCCGCGCACAGGCCGTTTTGGCACGGAAACGCCTTCCCACGAACTGTGGCGGAACTCCTCGGCGGTATCGCCAAACGAGCAGCCGCGCAGGTATTTGCCGACACCATACAGCAGTCCTCTTTCATCGTTTCCGGTTATAAGCCTTCCTTTCCCGTCTTCAGCCTGTTTGATGTGGAAACCTTCGGTTCCGATATCGGGGCAGATATCCAGAATCAAATCACAATCATTCTTCCTGGTGTGTGTGTCGACCATCTCGAGGATGCTGCGCTCAGCGAATTCCCGTTTGAGGATCTCCACTGTCTTCGCAACTAACGGAGTCCGCTTTGCGTCGACCCGCAAAAAAAACTGATTTCTCATTGGTGTTTCCTCTTGATGTTGAACTATCAAGGATTGTAGCCTATGTTCGGCTCCACGTGAATGGACCGGAGATGCGAAGGCATGGATAAAATCTGCATTTGGCTGGAAAAGCTGCTTCTATGGGTGGATCGATGTGGCCCGCCCCCCATTATGTGGGTCGGGCGCGCCGGTGGCAGGTTCGACAATCCCCCGGCGCCTCATCTAGAATTCGTGTTTGTGCTTGAGGGGAAATGCCCTTCGCTTTTCGTCGGCGACAGAAAGGTCAGTCTGCAAGAGGGAGATGTATCGTTGCACAGCGTCCATTTCGGGAACAAGTCACCGCCGAATGAACGATTTGCGGTTTGGTGTCTGTTCCTCGATGTCGGCGGCGAGAAGGAATTCGAGAGTCTTTGTGCGACGCCGCTCAGTTGCGTAATGCGCGCGGAGAGCAAAGAGGAGTTGAAGGCGGCGTTTGCGAATCTTGCCGCCCGATGCTACCGCTATGGTTCAGGCCCCGGCAAAGGGTATTTGGATCCAAGGCCTCTCTTCAAAAAGGGAAGCATTCCTTCCCATGTCTCCTCCGTGATGGTGAAAAACGCTCTTCTCGACCTTTTGGTTATACTGCTTGAGGACGCACGGCAGAACGATGGTGGGAAATCGGCCGACGAGTATCCCGCGCCGGTTTTGAAGGCCATGGAGTTCATGAGTGGGAGGGTCAATACGGCGGCATCAGCCTCGCTGCCGCATGTCGCGAAGGCCGCGGGACTGAGCGTGGATCATTTCGGGCGGTTGTTCAAGCGGTATGCGGGGATGACGCCAATGAAATGGCTGCAGGAGTTGCGCATACGGCAAAGCCGGTTTCTTTTAGAGAGGACAGCTTTGCTTGTGGAGGAGATCGCCGCCGAAGTGGGGTTTCAAGACCCGTTTCACTTCTCCCGTGTATTTAAAGAGTCGGTCGGCGAGAGCCCTACCGCCTACCGCCGGAAACGGTCGAACGAGACCGGCAAGGCAGGATGAAGTGGATAAAATTTCTTGTGGCTCAATGAAGAGCGAGTTTGCGATGGGAAGTTGGGGATGAGGCGTCGACGTGGACGTCATAATCCAGTTTGAATCTGCTGACAAGCTCCTGAAGCTTCTGAGCCTGCGCCGCCAGTTCCTGCGCGCTGGCGGACATCTCCTCGGCGCTGGCGGAATTCGACTCTGTCACAGACGAGACATTTTCCATTCCTTTCGAAAGCTCGGTGGCGGTCGACGCCTGTTCCCCCATGGAAGTGCTGATCGTCGACATTGCCGAGCCGGTCTTTTCGACACCGGCGATGATCTCAGATAGTGAAGACCCCACTGTTTTTGAAAGCTGGGCGCCATCTCCAACCCTTAACGAGCTCTCTTTGATCAGTTGGGTGATCTCTTCGGTCGCTTGGCTGCTGCGTTCGGCGAGTTTCCTCACCTCGTCAGCCACCACTGCGAAGCCAAGGCCATGCTCGCCCGCGCTTGCCGCCTCTATCGCCGCATTCAAGGCGAGCAGGTTGGTCTGGCTGGCGATCTGGCTGATCACGCTGATGATCTTTGTCATCTTCTCTGAGCTTTCATTGATCAAGCGCATGCCTTCAATGGATTTTTCCACCGCCACGCTTCCCACCGAAGCGGCGCGTTTCGCCTCCTTGGACTCGGTGTCGGCCACCCGGGCGGTCTCCGCCACGCCTTGGATAATCGTATTCAAGGTTTCCACGGAGGCGCTGATTTCCTCGACGGCGGACGCCTGCTGCTGCGAGCCATCCGAGATGCTTTGCGCCGTCGCTGAAAGCTGTTCGGAACTCGCCGCCGTCTGATCTGCCGAGGTACGGATTTCTGACAAGATCTCCCGCAGGCTCTCGGCGGTTCTATTCAGCGCATTCGCCATGGTGCCGAGTTCG
>CAYTFM010000110.1:0-25268 GCA_964436735.1 uncultured Victivallales bacterium
ACGGCCTCACCCGAAGCCTTTTGGCCGGAATGATCAAGGGCGTGACCGCCGGCTACAGGAAAGATCTTGAGATCGTCGGAGTTGGCTATCGCGCCGCGCTCTCCGGCAGCACGCTCACGCTCTCCCTTGGCTATTCGCACCCCATCGTTTACACGGTTCCGGACGGTGTCAAAGTCACCGTTGCGGAAAACACGAAGATAACCATCGAAGGCGCCGACAAGCAGAAAGTCGGTGAGGCGGCTGCCACCATCCGCCGCTTCAAGAAACCCGAGCCCTACAAGGGCAAAGGCGTCCGCTTCGCCGGTGAGCATATCGTGATGAAAGAAGGCAAGACTGTCGGGTAACGTTTAAGCACTTTAAAGGATTTTCCGCATATGAAACTGAGTAAGAAAGACGCAAGGATCCGCCGCCACAACCGCCTGCGCCAAAAGGTCGTTGGCATCGCCACGCGTCCGCGCATGGCGGTCTACTTGTCAAACAAGAACATGCAGGTGCAGTTCATCGATGATGAACGCGGCGTCACCGTCGCCGCCGCCTCCACGGCCGAATAGTCGTTTAAAGAGACGGGAGCGAAGACGAACGTCAAAGGTGCCGAGATCCTTGGCAAACTTGCCACAGACAAGGCGAAGTCCGCCGGCATACAAGCGGTCGTTTTCGACCGTGGCGGGTACAAATATCACGGGAAGGTGAAGGCATTGGCCGACGCCGCTCGTCAGAATGGCTTGAAATTATAAATACACTTCGAGGAGCACATGGCGACTGAATCATCCAAGACGTTTGAAACCGATAGGAACAGCGGCGAAATTGACGAGCGCGTCGTGAGCATCAACCGATGCAGCAAAGTCGTCAAAGGCGGCCGTAACTTCAGCTTCAGCGCCCTCGTCGTTGTTGGCAACCACAATGGTGCGGTGGGCTACGGACTTGGTAAGGCTAACGAGGTTGCCGACGCCATCCGCAAAGGCGGCGAGATCGCTCGCCGCTCAATGGTGAAAGTTCCCATGTACAAGCACACAATCACCCACACCATTGAGGCGAAATTCTGTGGCGGCAAAGTCATCATGAAACCCGCCGCTCCTGGTACCGGCCTCATCGCCGGCGGCGGCATGCGCGCCGTCCTCGAACTGGCGGGCATCCGCGATGTCCTTGCGAAGTCTCTTGGCTCAAGCAATCCCATCAACGTCGTCAAGGCCACCATGGTCGCCATCGAGAACCTCCTCACGATGGAAGATACAAAAAATAAGCGTGGCATCGAGAAACTCTGAATCGGTAAGGATATCCAATGAAACTGCATGAACTCAGCAACACTCCTGGAGCACGCAAACGCCGTAAAATTGTCGGACGTGGCGATGGCTCGGGATCTGGTGGAACGGCCGGCCGCGGCCATAAAGGGCAAAAGGCCAGATCAGGCGCCAACATGCGCCCGTTCTTCGAGGGTGGCCAGGTACCTCTTTTCAGACGTTTACCCAAACGTGGCTTTACCAGCACGGATCACAAGCGTTACACCGTCATCAATCTCAACAAGCTTGAGGAGAATTTCGCCGCCAATGATGCCGTCGATCTTGAGACGCTTATCAAGAAAGGACTTGTCACCAAGTCTTCCAAAGATGGGCTGAAAATCCTCGGCTCTGGCGAAATCACGAAGCCTCTCTCCGTGAAAGCCAAAAAATTCTCCGGTTCCGCCAAGACGAAGATCGAGTCCGTCGGCGGAAAATGCGAAGAGATCTGAACAGTTGACCAATTGGACACCACATGCTTTCCGCCTTCGGCAATGCGTTTAAAATAAAAGAGCTTAGAGGCAAGATCCTCTTCACGATTGGCATCGTCGCCCTCTGCCGCGTCGCGGCAATGATTCCCTGCCCCGGCGTCGACACCCAAGCCCTCAACCTTTACGTGACCCAATTCGGAGGACAAAACTCCGGTGCGGGCGCAAGCATGTTTTTCGGTCTGTACGACATGTTCACAGGCGGCGCGCTTGAGAATTTCGCCATCGCCACACTTGGTATCATGCCGTACATCTCAGCATCAATCATCATGCAGATGTTGATGCCCGTCATACCGCAGTTCGAGCGGATGCTGCGCGAGGGCGGCGACGCCGGGCGGCAAAAGTTCAACCAATACACCCGCTACTTGACGGTCATCATCTGCCTCGTCCAAGCGTCTATGGCAGCCTTCGCCATGGAGAACCCGACTCGCCTCGGACTTCCCGCCCCGAATGTGGATCTGATCATGCATCCAGGACCCCAGTTCATATTCATGACCATCATTGTTCTCACCTGTGGTTGCATGCTCCTCATGTGGCTTGGCGAGCGCGTCACCGAGGCTGGCATCGGCAACGGTGCTTCCATCATCATCACCATCGGCATCCTCTCGCGCCTGCCAAACGCGTGCGCAAATCTTTTCAGCATGCTGTCTTCCGGCTCTTCTTTCCGACCTGTGCATGTCTTTTTGCTGTTACTCCTCTTCGTCCTCGTCACCGCCGCCACCGTCGCTCTCACACAAGGGCAGAGACGCATTCCCATCCAGTACGCCAAGCGCATCGTCGGCCGCAAAATGATGGGTGGCAGCACCTATATTCCGCTCCGTGTCAATTTCTCTGGCGTCATGCCGATCATCCTCGCCGGTGCGATACTCATCATACCCAACATGCTCTTCCAGTGGATGCCTTTCACGCGTTCAATTGCTCCGTACTTCAACTATGGCAGCGTCTCCTACATGATCATTTATGGCATGCTCATCCTCTTCTTCTCCTATTTCTGGGTCGCCAACCAGTTTAATCCGATCCAGATTTCCGAGAACTTCAAACGTGATGGCGCATTCATTCCCGGCATACGTCCGGGGAAACCCACGGCCGAGTTTCTTGATAGTACGATGACCAGGGTCACACTTTCTGGCGCATTGTTCCTCACTGCGTTGACCATCTTCCCCATGATTCTCACCAACGAGTTTAACATCCCTTATCTCGTCGGCAGTTTCTTTGGCGGCACCAGTTTACTGATCATGGTTGGTGTCATGCTCGACACCCTCAGCCAGATCGAGTCGCATCTCGTCATGAGAAACTATGACGGTTTCCTCACTCACGGAAAACTCCGCAGCCGCAGGACTCGTTAAAAATTTTCCGATCGGAAAATTTTTAGTGAAAGACATTTCACTCCATTTGCTCGACATTCTGGAGAATTCCGCCAAAGCGGGAGCGAGTCTAGTCATTGTAGATTTCGCTTGGTCGCACACGGTTCTTGCGTTAATAATCATTGACGACGGCCCAGGCTTGCCAGATTGGATGCGCAATGACCCTGTCGATCCTTACCACACAACCAGAACGACCCGCAAGGTAGGTCTGGGACTACCCTTTCTGAACGAGGCAGCCACTCAAACTGGTGGGTCATTGAAAATCATTCATCCACCCGAGGGAGGCATCCGCATCGAAGCCACTTTCGACATGAGCCATATCGACGCCAAACCGCTTGGCGACCTCGCCGACGCGCTTCTCTCCGCCATTCTCTCTTGGCCAAGCCTCGACCTTATTGTTCGCATCGGCGGTAACGCCGAACCAGTTCTTGACACCTGCATCATAAAGTCAGAACTCCACGACATTCCACTCACGCATCAGGACGTCCGTAAATTCATCCACGACAGTCTGGCCCTCGGGCTTGAACCGCTTATCAACTGGGCTGACTCTGTCTCGTTCGCATACTGACAATCCACAGGGGAAACTAACACCATTATGCCAATTGAGTTCACACCCGAATTCGCCTTCCCCTCGTTCACGCTCAGCCTCATTCCCGCTGAGAAGCATGCACTGTCGATCCCATCACCGACCATGCTTTCGGCTGCCTCCACATCCGCGAAACTCGACATCTCCTGGAGCGGAGTCCTTCCCGAGCCTTGGGCGTCTCAGACCGACACGCACACCTCGCTCGTGCTTGGCTGTCCCGTCGTCGGGGAGATAATCGACAAAAAACGCGTCTGTGCCGGCATGTGCAAGCCCGACGGGGAGCTTGATCTCGACTTTATCCGCTCCCTCAACGGTGAATTCCTCATCTTTCATTTCTCGAAAATGACCGGGCGGCTTGTCATTGTCAACGACCGTTTTAACGCTTATCCTCTCTACTATTCCACAAGCCCCTCGGGCACCTTCCACGCCAGCCCCTATTTCAGCGAAATATGGGCACTGTTGAAAAATCACAACAACTTGCGTATCAATGAATCGACAATGTTCGAGTTCCTCTGGTTCCAACGGGTTCTCGGTGTCAAAACTTACGCGAGTGACGTCAACTACCTTCCCGACGCCCACGTGCTGGAACTTCACTCGGGCAGAGTTTCCCTCCGGCGCTACTGGAACCGCAATTACGAGAAGAATAGGAATTCGTTACAGGATAATGCAGAGCGCATGGCAAGCCTCATGCGTGGATCGGTGAGACGGAAGACGTCGGATGGGCGACGCTACGGGCATTTTCTGAGCGGCGGCATGGATTCGCGGTCGGTGCTCGCGGCATGCGGGCCGGAACCGCCAGTCTGCTTCACCGCCACAATCAACGAGAACCGCGAGTGCCTGACCGCCCGGTCAATCGCCCATGCGAAGGACGCACGACATATCCACCTGACCCTCGATCCTGAACACTATGCGAAAATCCTCGTTCCATCCGTCCGCGTCAATGGAGGCATGTACAATTACGATCACGGTCTTTTCTACGGCTTCAACAAAACGGTCACCGATCTCGTCGATGTCGCCTTTCATGGCCACGGCTTCGACTACATGTTCCAAGGCATGTACATCCCGCGGCACCGTTACAAGCTCGCTGGACGGACGCTCAACTTCGTCACCCTTGCGCAGGTTCCTGACGACATCGCAGGGCATTTCATCAAAAACGTCTCCTACCGCGTCAAAGACGCCGACATCCTATCGTTCGTGAAAGAGCCCCGACGCAAGGAACTTGCGGATTTTCTCCGTGCCTCGGTCGAGGAGATCTTAGAAGACGCCAAACGCCTCAGCGGCAATCCTTATGACCACTGGGAGCATCTCACCTTCCACCACATCTCGCGGCATTACAGCTACCCGAACCATGCGAGCATCGCCACGTTCGTTGAGCAGCGCACGATCTCGTTCGACAACGACCTCTTCGACCTCTATCTCTCGCTGCCGGTGGAGCACCGCTTCGACGCCCGCATCGAACGCCGTTGCCTCCAACTGCTCGATCCGCGCCTCGCCGCAATCCCCAGCGCCAACACGGCACTACCCGTGACGGCATCCAGCCTTGAACAGACAATCCATCAGATGATGGAATTCGTCAAACGCCGCATAAGGGGATTTCAAGACCACGAGGGGTGGACGGAGCGCACGTGGCCGGAACGACCGCAGGCCTTACGCCGCCAGGCTCAACTCAAACAAGCCGTCCTCGACGCCATCAGGTCGGACGCCTTAGACACCGTCACGTTCCTCGATGCGGACAAACTGCGCGCAGGCATTCCACGCTGGCTCGAGGGCGAATCCGTCCCCGGCCTAAGCGGAGACTTCATCCAAACCCTCCTCACTCTCCTCACCTTCCTACGCCAATAGCTGTTCACCGCACGATACCCCGGCATCCGCTGGCAGCTACCCTGGCTTTTACACGGTCACTTTACCGCCAGCAAAGCGTGCTCCAGTTGTTCTGCGCTTAGTGTTGAGGTGACATACAGCAGATAGCCTTTGTACGTTGCCGTGCCTATGACCGGATTGCCGAAAAGGTCGCTGACGGCGTAGCGTTCCGATTGTGGAATGGCGAAGACGCCGCTGCGGGCTCCTGAGATGACCGCGGTTGACGAGTTCTTGCCTTGGAAGAGATAGGCGTTGACCTTGTCGGTGAGCTTGACCTTTTTCAAAAACGTAAGGCCCTCAAGCTGCGAGGTCAGGTTCGCATAGGCCGCCGTCTCGACGCTCGGATAGCCGTCCGAGCCGATGATCGTGACGAAACTCGCATCCACCGCCAGGCAGGTGTAGCAATGCGCCGAATACAGGAACACCTTTGACGAGCCGGCCGCGAGGTTCGCGACGACGAAACGGCAGGTTTTGTCGGCGTTGACAAGGGCCTGCTTGGCGTCGGTGTCCCAGCAGACGGCGTTCTTGTAGAGTCCCACGCCGCTGCCTCCAACCGAGCCATTGCTGTTTCCTTGCCCTTCGCTCATGTAGACTGGTTTGGCGAAGTCGGGAACCTTCTTCTTGATGTAGCCGATGGAGCTGTCATAGGAGCTTTGGGCCTGGTCACCGGGCTGCGCCTGGTCCTTCGGCGTGTAGAAGTGGAAATCCACCATGTCACAAAACGGATAGGCGCCGGCGTCAAAGACGCCCTCGGTCCACTTGCTGCCACAGGTGTCAAAGCCCGATATCTTGGATGCCTGATTTCCCTCCTTGGCGGCCTTGTAGGTGGCGATGGAGAGTTTCGCGAAGTCCGCGGCGGCGGTCGGGGACTGGGTATACACATTTTTAGCGGCGTCATAGCCGGTATGCCAGAAGCTATCGCCCCACGGCTCGTTCCAGATGAAATACTCGTCGATCACACCCTTATAGCGCGCGGTGACCGTTTTGACGTAGTTCTCCCAGGCTCCCATGTCCGTCGGCTGGAAGTAGCGGTCGAAGTAGCCATTAAAGTCCTTCTTGCCACAGTCCTTGTATGCGGAAGCCCAGGTCGGGGCGGTCTGCAAGCCAGCGAAAATACTGATATGATTATCGCGGTAAAGCTTTATCGCGTCGTCATGGAACGTCCATTTGCCCTTCTCCGTCTCAAGATGGTACCAACCGATGAGATCGGTGGAGGCGTCGTGGAAGCGGGCCCAGTTGACGCCGACGGCCTTCATCATGCGTATCGTCAGAGGCGAAGCCATGAAATGCGAACCGAAAGGAGACTCCGGCGCATCGGCGTTCAGATGGACGGGGCGTTTGATTCGGGTGAGGAGCAACTCGTTGACAGGCGATACGCGTGCGCCGCCGCGCTCGACCCATGCCTCGATCCTGAAGTGCCCCAAAGGCGCGACGCGGAAGGCGTCGAAGGAGACCGAACCATTCTCCATGGTGGGCTTGCCAGCTCCGACGAGGCGTCCGAGGAGGGAACGACCAAGTGTCACGTCGGCGAGAGCCTCTTCCTGGCCATACGGATTGACGGCCTTCAACTTGAGTGTCGCTCCGTCGATGCTGCCGGTGACGCAGTAGTCAAAACGGGGCGGCTCGTCGCAGAACTGAATGCGCTCATCCGAGAATTCGGACTTCGGGTAGGCGAGCGCGACTTCGCATTCACCCTGTGACGTGTAGCCGCGTCCCGGCTCCCCGGCCCAGGCTTGGAGCGAGTCGATGTGCAACATGCCAGTACCGGAAATCTTGAGAGCGAAGGCCTTCGCCCCTTGGGACTTCCCCTCGAGCTTGAACTCGACGGTCTGCGTCTTCCATTCCTTGGAAAGCGACAGCTTTTCGCGGCGGAATTCGTTCGCACGGCCGTTGCGGCATGATTCGACAAGCGTGAGCGTCCAGTCGCCAGTTCCCTTGACGGACAGCGAGACGAAATTTTTCGCGAGCGGATCAGCCGTTTGGAAGGGTTCGGAGAAGATCGTCAGCGGTTTGTCCGACTCAAGCTTCAAGGAGGGGAACCCCGAAGGGCCGATTACAGACGGATCAGCTTCGACAGAGCCTCCGGTGAATTCGCGGCTCAGACTCCACCCCGCCTGCATTCCCAGAGAAAAGCGGCTGTTGCGGAAGAAGTTAGCGGTGTCTTTCGGCGGACGCTTCACCGATTGCGCCAACTCTTCGGCTGAAAGTCTGGCGATTTTAATGGATGCCACGTCGACATCGCCCATCCCCGGATAGATGAACAATCCCACCGGCACGGCAGACTTCTCCTCAAGGGAAAGGGTGAAACTCCGCTCAATCCACCCCTCGGAATCCGGAGTGATCTCTCCCGACCACAGCGTGCCATAGGGCGGTGGTATCTGTCTGATGCCGACATCAAGCCCTACAGAGTGGAGTCTGCAAGCGACGGTGACTTTGTAGCTGCCCGGTATCTCAAGCTCTTTCAGGTCGTAGTAGAACTGCGCCGACTGGTCGAGTTTAGAGACGTGTATACGGAGAAAGCTGCGTCCCTCTTCCGTCATGAGCTTGGAACTGGCGTCAGACGCGTTCCAACAGAAGTCCTGGTGCCACCCCTGAGGGAGTTGACCGTCGAACGTGCCTTTGTCCTTCGCATGAGATTCCTGAATATTCTGCGAGAGGTTGACGTCCACACCCCGCTCCTCGGCGCGAAGGTCGACTTGTGAAAGCGAAAGCGCGGACAGAAGCAGGAGAGCGATGGCAGGGTTGTTCATCATCATTGTTTCCATTTTATAAAAAAGCCGCAGTGTGTCAACTGCGGCTTATCGTCACAACAAACTGAATCGAGTAATGTTACTCCGCCTCAGTGGGACTCGCTATTTCTTATCCTCCGCCTTGGCGCCCTCATCCTTCTACCCTTCTTTCTTATCACCCTTGCAAGACTTGCTGCCAGCTTTCGCCTCATCCTTGGCTTTGCAGGCGCACCCGCCTTTGCAACCGCAATCGCCCTTGCACCCGCAGACATCGCATGCGGCGGCATTGGCATCCTTCTTGCCGGACTTGCATGGGCAGGCGTCCTTACAGGCACAGGCACCGTCCTTGCACTTGCAGGTGGCGCATGCACAGGCGGCGGCGCCCTCCTTCTTCTCCACTTTCGCGGTGTCATCCTTCTTCTTGTCCTTGCAGCCGCAGGTCTCACAGGCCTGCAGAGTGGCAAGCCCGATACCGCACGCGAGGATCCCGACGAGAATCTTCTTGATCATGACTGTCTCCTTTTTTTGTTTTTTCCCGCTCCTCTACCTTCATGCGTTGGTAAAGGAGCCGACCGTAGAACTCACCCTACAATACACCTTGCGCCAAATTCGCACAACTATCTTACGCACAACGATTGACGTGTCGCCTCAGCGTTTAGTGTCCGAACAGATGCGCATTTGCCGTTTGCTTCCGGTAGCACCGTGGCGACATTCCATGCTTCCGCAGGAACAGTCGGTTGAAGTAGCTGAGATTCCCGAAGTCTGTCTCGAAGCAGATCTCAGTCACCGACTTGTTCGACAACGACAACAGGCGCTCCGCCCTGGCGAGCCGATGTTCGTTAAGCACCATCGAGGGCGTCTTCCCCAACTGACGTTTGAACGCGCGGCAGACATGCTCCCGGCTCCGGCCGCATAGCCTGAGAAGCCCCTTTTGAGTCAACTTCAGGTCAGGATTCCGCCCCAGTTCGTTCACCGCGCTCTCCATCCACTCTGGCAGACCGGATGGCACATCCTGCCCACCCACCGAGGGCAGAAGATAATCGAGCAGGGCGCCATACAGGAAACACCTGAACATGAGGAGGCTGCGGAGACTCTTCCGCACCATGAACAGGCGCCGCATCGCATTCTCAAAATGCGGACGCTCCCCTGCCGGCAACTGCCTGAAGAGCGGTTGCCCGCTTGCGAGAAGATCCGCCGCGTCGCCATACGCCTCCTGCCCCCTCCCCGCCACGCTCGAGAGCCCCTCAAGCTCGCTTGACGGAAAGGCGAGGTTCATCATCTCGACATCCTCACCCCAGATTTCGTGCATGTCCCCTTTTTTGACCAGGACAAGACCTCCCGCGGTGAGCGGGACATCCTCTCCGTTGACCCGACTCGTCAAGCGACCGGCGACAAGATAGGTCAAGTCGCAGAAGTCGTGATGAAAATGAGGTCCATACCGGTAGGACGCCCTACGCTCATGGATGTACAGAATATACGGCAGATCGTCGGGCACGCCTCCGACTTTCCAAAGAGAAGTCTTCGCGTCGGCCATCAGAACCTCCTCAGCTCTTTATACCCTATATGTTTTGAATTCGAATCCTCATTGCATTGCGCTCAACGGGTGACATCCGGCTCGATTCCCACATTGTCGATGAAGAACACCGCCGTGTCGTCTTTTGTCGAGACAAAACCGCACCAGTCTAAGCGCGTGAATCCCGATAGATAGGTCAACTCCGGGAAGTCCACAACCTGTCCATCAGGCAACTTGACCGAAAGATCGAAGCGACCGTCCGCCTGCGCGCCCAATTTACAGAGAACTTTGATGTTCACCCACTTGCCCGGAGGCACAACGAGAAGCTCCCGACCGCCGGAGGACAACGTGCCGTCCGCGGCGACCTCAAGCCTTGGACCGGTGAAGAACTCTCTATCTTTCGCCGTATAATCGCGCCATTCGTAGGTGAGTTGGGCCCCCGCCTCCCATCGCAGGTCGAAACTGCCGCTGGTCAAACCGGTGGTAAGCCCAGGCTTGTAATACACGTGTGGATTGTAAAAGTGCTTCTGTCCGGGGGCATCCACGAACTTCAAACATTTCGTACCACTTGCGGCAGTCTCTTCCGTGACGCGCGCGCGGCCAGCCTTGGCATCCTCCACCGTCATCCCCATCGTGCATTTAGCTCCAGACGCAACACCCTCGAAGTCCTGAACCGTCGGCTCAGGCGGTAGATCTGGCGCATTTCGCGGCGCGATCGGCCAGGCGCGCGGCGCAAGGTTGGTCGTACCCCTGTTTTTAGTCAGAAGTCCGGCTCTGCGGACATCAAACGGTTTGAAGCCGATCTTCTCGGCTGGCGACCCCGGCTTAAGGGTGAAGTCGGCATTCCGCGGATCGACGAACAGCGGATCCGCGATAAGAGAGTGCCTGTCCTGTCCCCTGCCCTGCCACTCCTCCCATGTCCAATTGCGGAGCGGGAAGCGCGGCTGAGTCGGATTCCAGTACAGATTCCAGTCAAACACGTACTGCCCCTTGTCCCACGGATGCCCTTTGTTGAACAGGTCGCCCTCCTCCCAGTAAATGATGTTCCGCTCAACGGTGAAGGTCACATGCTCCTCGCCCCTGCAACGGCCGATGTGCCCCCCCGCGCCGCAGGCGAAGATGTTGTTTCTCGCAAGGTTCTCTCTGCCATAGTTGCAGTGGAGCGCATGCGTCGTCACGCGGTGAACCAAATTGTCCTCCACCAAGATCTGACTGCTTCCTTCGTCGAGGTAGATGCCCACGGCCCAGGGCACGCCATATTGATCGTGGATGTAGTTGCCGCGGATGACGCCCCCCGGTTGCGCGCCCAGTGTGTAGATGCCGCCCTGGTCGCCCAGGACCTCCTGGGGCATCCCGTGGATGTGGTTGTAGGCGATTATGTTGCCGTGGCATGGATTGGGTTTGTACCCCCACGTCCACCCCACCGACACGCCGCTGTAGTAGAAATCGAATATCTCGTTGTGCTCGACAGTGTTGCTATGGCTCTGCCCGATCCAAACGCCCACGGCGGCCGGATGCATGCGCCCGCCGTGCGCCAGCAGGCAGTCGCGTACGATGTTGTGGCTTGCCAGTAATTCGTCATCTTCAAACGAGGCGGCTTGACCTATCTTGACACCACCGGCGCCGAGGTCGCTCATCTCGCAGCCCTCGAGGCGGTTCCGCTTGCACGCCTTGCCCACATCGACCGCATACGAACTGAGATGCGTGAAGCGGCAGTTGGTGAAGGAACAGTCGCGGGCTCCCACAGCGGCGACTGCCGCCTCCATCGAAAACTCCGCCTGGGAAACGCAATGACCATTCGGCGGGGTCGTCCAGTTCGAATGGGCGAAGGTCAATCCCCTGAACTGCAGATTCCGCACCCACCGCTTCCGCTCCGGCTCCCCCCTCAACTCGACGATTGCCCTCAGCCGCGGAGCGTATACCTGGGTGCTGCCCGGGACCTCCCCCGGGAGGGGGATATAGGTTAGCACCCCCGTGGGGCGGTCAAGGTACCATTCTCCTGGCCGTTCCAACGCCTCCTTGACGTTCTCGACCAGATAACGGGTGCCGCGATCGAGCCGACGGAACGTGGATCCGGCAGTGGCGACCTCCTGCCCGTCAACGGACTTAAGCCGAAGGCGCGACGTCGACCATATATGGAAAAAATGCAGTTCAATGTCCTGCGGATTGCTCCACGAGGGAAGGATCTCGTCCGAGCCGCAGCGAAAGCGATCATAGTTCCCTTCTCCGATAGCCTTCGAAGCGGGAGACAGACGCCGCACAAACCAGTAGCCTTCGCGGGGCAGACGGGGTCGGTGACGCCGTTCGTTATTGACGAAAAGCTGGGCGAAGTCCCATACTCCGGCGGCCACATCCGGCAACCGCGCCATCCAGCGCCCATTCTCTACGTTCCATTCGGAAATGCGACGACCGCCCGAAAGGATAACCTCCTCATTTTCGTAAGCGGCGAACAGCACAGGCGCGTCAGTCTCTCCCGAACAATCGGGCGTGAAAACAAGCGTCTCGGACTGTTCATACCTCCCGCCGCGGATAAGCACGGTCGCCCCTGACGCAAGTTGGCCAGCGGCCTTGCGGCGCAGAATCTCGTCACGCGCCCTGTCCAAGGTGGCGAACGGCCCGTCACTCCTCCCGCCATCGGCGCATGGCAGCATTCCCGACCAGGCATCGTTGCCCCCCAGCGCGACATACAACTTCACCGGCTCCCCCGCATGGGCTTCCCGCATCAAAAAAGCGGCACTGACAAGAAGCACCAGCACTAGCCATCGGCTGGAACGCAGGGGCGTCTCCCTCATCTTTGCGGTAACCATAGTGAACGCCTCATCGCAGATGCTTGAATATCACCATAGTATCATAATTTGTCAAGGAAGGATAAGCCGTGGCGGATGCGAGGCGCTATAGTTATGCCCAACGTGAGCTCAATTGAACGACGCCATTTCGGTTAAACCTATAACCCGAGAGCCAGAGGTCTCCATGCGCGACACCCCTCTCCCGTCTTCCGCATCTCGTTTCCCTTCCACGGCAACGCCCCTTACCCGCCGCAGCGCATTTACCCTCATAGAGCTACTTGTCGTCATCGCCATCATCGCGGTCCTCGCGGCGATGCTGCTTCCCGCCCTCAAACTGGCTCGCGAGCGGGCGAAGTCGATCCAATGCGTCGGCAACCTCAAGAGCATCGGGCAGGCGCTTCTCTCGTATACCGACGACAATGGCGGCTACGCTCCTTACAGTAGCACCGCTGCCTGGCACTGGCCTGCGTTGATGGGACCCTATCTGAACCTCAACACCTTTCCGTCCAGCGGCAAATACACCAAGTACTGCCCGATTGTCACCTGTCCTGGCAACCCCAACGAGGTGGCGGACTACAAATGCGGCTACGAGATCAGCGTCGAGATCATATACAACAACTGGAGCGTCTCGACCCGCCTCGACCGCATCCCAAAAACCTCGGTGACCGGCATGTACATCTGCGCTGACAAGGACCTCTACGGCTTCGACCGCTGGTGGTTCAAGATCGACGCGTTCGGCAAGTTTCACCCGGGAGGAGCCACCAATTGCCTCTTCGTGGATCAACACATCGAATCCCGTATGCTGGTGGGCATCCGCGATTGGAACACTGATTTTGTCATTCCCCAATAAGCGAGGCGATAATGTCTACGTGGCGTGGAATTGTCATGTCTTCCGCGGCGGCCATCGCAGCTCACCTGCTGGCGATCTCAACCATGTGCGCCGCCGAGTTGCGGCCGTTCCCGGAAACGCAACCTCTTTTAGTGGCCGACAAGCCTGGAGCGGATGGCGAGTATACGGTCACCGCGCAGCCTGACGGCGTCATGAAGGCAGCCTTCGCGCCCTCCAAGGAATTGTCCGCCGGTTGGCATCGCATCGACGCCGAGTTCCGTACCGACGCGCTTCCGCCGATGGCAGCACTTGAGGCGCGGGTCTGCTCGACGGATTATCGCAACTTGTTTTCTTCTCAGGAAAGGTTCCAGGCCGCGTCCGAGTGGTCACAGCTCACCATTTTCTTCCGATTGACGGAACCGGTCGTGCCCCTCTTCGAGTTAAGCTTACCGAAAGGCTCGCCCGCAGGGGCAACCGCCCGCCTGAGACGAATCGAGGTGACGCCGTTCCCCCTTACGAAAGGGATCAACCTGGCCCCCAACGTGAACTTCTCAGTCGGCAGAACAGGCGAATTCCCCGCCTGCTGGAGCTGGCGCTTCCATGGCGATGACGGTGGCTATGAACTGGTCGGCGCCCACGCTCTCAGGAGTGGAGCGAAGGCCATGCACCTGACCGCCGCTCCCAAAATCGTCCGTACGCTCCAAGGCGTCAACCTGCCCCTGCCCAAAGACGGCACGATCACCTTCTCCGTCTGGGCGCGGACACTGACCCCCGGCGCGATCCTCAGACTCTTCCTCCTCGGCGACAATTACAAATGGTCCGCCACGAAGGACTTCCTGCCTTCGGAGACATGGACGAAATTCACCATCTCTGGCGACTGCCCAAGCGAAAGGGCTGCTGAGTTCTTTTGGCCACGGATCGACGCGGCCGGCACGGGTGCGCTGGAGGTTGTCGGCGAAGCGGTCATCTGGAAGGCCTCCGAGGATCAGACGGCTTCCGCATGGCTCGCCCCAGTCGGACGCAACCTCCTGCACAATGCAGGCTTCGAGTTTGGCATGAACGGCTGGTACCTCAACACGTTCGGTTCAAAGGATGCGACGCACTACGCCAAACTGCACAACGGCGAAGCGCGCGTCATCGATGGCGACGGCGTCGATGGCGGCGCAGCACTCCTGCTTACCACCGCATCCCCCTCGCTGGTGGCCTTCTGCACCCCGACAAAGCAGGGAGAGAAATTCTCACTGTCGCTGAGCTTGCGCGCCAAAAAGCCAGGAGCGAAAGTCAAACTGTTCCTGATCGACACCGCATGGTATTTCCTCTGCAAAGAATTCGATGGCATCCCCGTCGACGAGTGGAAGAGAGTCACCTGGACGGCGACCTGGGACAAGAACTCGAAAGGCAAACGCGTCTACACTCGGATCGACGTATCTGGCGACTCCCCCGTCTACATCGACAATGTCCAACTCGAGCATGGCGAACCTACCGACTTCGAATCCCAGCCCGTTTCGATAGGCTTCCTCGCCCCCACCTCGAACATCTACGACAGGGGAAGCGCGGCCGCCCCGATTCTGCGCGTCATTCCCTCGAAGCCTCTTGACGGCGAGGTGACAGTAGAGGTCGGCGCAAGCGACGCATGGGGACGTCCCGTGTTCCAGAAAACAGTGAAAGCCCCCGGCGGCTCCCGCTCCGACACCTCTGTCGAACTTCCCACAGCAACGCGGGGCAACTTCCACGTCGAGTTGAGCGCGAAGAACGCCAAAGGAGAAGTGGTGGGCAACGCCCGCTGGCGCTTCGCCGTCATCGAACCCGCCCCCGACACCTCCGCTCCGGGGTGCTATCCGATGGGCATCGGCTACGAACTGCATGGAAGGCCACTCGCCGAAGTGGCGCCGGACGTCGCCATCATGAAACGCATGGGCGTCGAGCTGAACCGCTTCTTCCTCGGGCAAGTCGGCGATCCGCGCAGCCAAGGTGGCGCCTCTATCCTCGAAGCGGCGCGTCAGAAAGGCGCCATCCTCCGCAAGGCCGGCATCGAGTCCATCCTCTGCCACTACGAATCGCCAGAGATATTGAAGGAGAAATTCACCGGCCTCGAGGAGTTCGACGAGGAGTCACTGCGCGTGTACGCCGACTTTCTGCGCCCCTTCGTCGAGACGCTCAAGGACGAGTTCCGGCAGTGGGAGGTTTCGAACGAACCGAACCTCTGGCGCGTCGGCTCCGGCCCCAACCAAGGCAAGCCCACCATGCCGCCCCACAAATACATGGCCGTGCTGAAGACCGCCTATGCGGTCATCAAATCCGTCGACCCGAAACTGATTGTCCACGCTCCCTGCCTCAATGGCATCGACACCGACTATCTCAAGGAGCTGATGTCGCTGGGCATGGCCAACTACATGGACGTATTCTCCTTCCACCCCTACCGCAGCTCGCCCGACCTTCCCGACACCTACGCCGACCTGCTGCTCCTCCGTAAAATCCTCGACGAGGGCGGATTCAAGGGACCGATGGTCAACACCGAGGAGTACTTCGGTGCCGACCTCTTCGACTTCCATGCCGCGGACGCCGAGACAAGCCGCGGCTATTTCCTGCGCGGCTGGGAGGAACTGCCGACCGCCGGACGAACGATCAGGAACTATATCCATCACGCGGCGGCGGGAATCCCCTACTGCGCCTTCGCGCCGGATGGCACGCTTTTCTGCCAAGGCGGAGCGGACAGCACCTTTACCTTCGATCTGCTTCCGGCCTACGCCGCCGCGGCGAAATTCCTTTCCCGCGCCGGGCTCGGGCACCCCATGAAAGCCGGCGCCGCCATGCGGGTCTTCCTCTTTCCCAAAGCGGAGGGCGGCCCCCTCGCAACCATCTACGCCCCGGAAACAAACTTCAAAGGAACCATTTCACTGAAAGGAAATTACACCGCCTTCGACATCATGGGCAATCCGCTGCCGTCCGACTCGCCTCTTCCACTCGCCAGCGATCCGATCTACCTCAAATTCTCCGCAGGCACTGCTGAGACCGCCATCGAGAAAGCCTTATCGGAATCCGAAGTGGCAGGGTTGGGAGACCCCTTCATCGTCAGCGCGGCCCTCACCGCCGAGCGCCGCGTCACCGTCACAGTGCTCAACAAGCTCAACAAGCCGGCCAGTGGAACGGTCGCGCTCACCCGCCTTCCCGACGGCTGGCGCCAGCCCGAGCGCAAAGCCGACTTCTCACGTCTCGAGCCCGGACAGACAGGACGCGTCGACTTCGACATCGAGGCACCGTCGATCAAACCACTTGTCGATTATCCGGTCGAGGCGACCGTCGAGTCCGAGGGAAAGATCGTGAAGACGACAACCAAGATAGCACCCGTCTTCGCCCGAAGGATGGCTGATGTCAAGCCTGACGCCCATCTCGACGAGTGGAAGGATACCGAGTGGATGGAGCTTGGCGAGGATAACCTTTCTGCGGACTTTAACCCGGAACTGCCGCACACCGGCCCCCAAGACCTCTCCGCGCGATTCGCCTGCGCCTGGGGCGACGACTTCTTCGCGCTCGCCGTGAAGGTCGAGGACGATGTGCTCACACCTCCCGACTCCCCCCTGCACGCCTATGCGGCCGACTCGCTGCAGATCTATTTCGATCCGCAGAACGACGCCACTGCCACCACCACCGGGTATCAGCCTGACGACATCGTCTACAGCGTCTCGAAAGTCGGCGACACCCCCTCCGCCTATCTTGAGAAAGGCTCCGAGCAACGCTACATCGGCGAGGCGAACAGATCGACCGGACTCGACGCCGAGGTGAAGGTCGCCGTCAGACGCGAGGGCGCCACCACCATCTACGAAGTCGTCTTCCCGTCAAAGGTTCTGCCCGGAGCGCAGTTCGCCCCCGGCAAGAGCTTCGGCTTCTCCCTGCTGATCAACGACAACGACGGCAAGGGACGGAAGATGGGATTGACACTTTCCCCCAAAGGCACCGAACCCTTCAACGCCCCCGCCCTCTTCAAAAAGCTCATCCTTGTGGATCCGAAGTAGCGCGCGCACGCATACCTTCACCCCGTGATTCCCGTTGAAAAGGCGGGATGCGCGCCATACTGTACAAAATCGAAGGAGAGTTGCGCGCTACGATGATCAACCGGCAGGCAAGATCATACTCCCTGCACACCGAGCAAAGGATTTCCCATGAACAACTACGGACGCTTCGACGACCGCACCCGTGAATTCGTGATCACCCGCCCCGACACGCCACTGCCCTGGCTGAACTACCTCGGGCAGGACGAGTTCTTTGGGCTGTGCAGCAACACCGCCGGCGGCTACACCTTCTGGAAGGACGCCAAACTGCGTCGTCTGACGCGCTACCGCTACAACAACATCCCGATGGACCTCGGCGGGCGCTACCTCTATATCCGCGAGGGCGGCAAGGTGTGGAATCCCGGCTGGAAGCCGGTCAAGACCAAACTCTCACGCTATGAGTGCCGCCACGGTCTCGGCTACACCCGCATCCGCGGCGCCCGCGCCGGCCTGGAGACGGAGCTCCTTTTCTTCATTCCGCCTGACGAGAACGTGGAAATCTGGCGCACCACCATCCGCAACAAAAGCAAAAAACCGCGGGATCTGAGCGTCTTCTCGTTCGTCGAATTCTGCCTGTTCGAGGCTCTGAATGATATGACGAACTACCAGCGCACCTACTCGATCGGCGAGGTCGAGGTGGAAGGCTCCGCCATCTTCCACAAAACCGAATTCCGCGAGCGCCGCAGCCACTACGCCCTGTTCGCCTGCACGCGCCCCGTGGACGGCTTCGACACCTCCCGCGACTCCTTCGTCGGCGTCCACAACGGGCTGCACGAGGCGGCCGTCCCCTTCGCGGGACGCTGCACGAACAGCATCGCGCACGGCTGGAATCCGATCGGCGCACACCAGATCAACCTCCACCTCGAACCGGGGCAGGAGGAGACTTTCTCGTTCCTTCTGGCATACGTCGAGCAGGGCGACCGCCCAAAATACGACGCACCCTACGTGATGAATAAATCCGTCGGCCGCGAACTGTTGGCGAAGTACTCCGCCCCCGGAGCCGTTGACGACGCCTTCGAGCGGACGCGCGCCCGCTGGAGTGAACTGCTCGGAGCCTTCAGCGTCGACTGCCCGGACGAGCACCTGCGGCGTATGGCCAACACCTGGAACCAGTACCAGTGCATGGCCACCTTCAACCTGTCACGCGCCGCCAGCTTCTACGAGACCGGCATCGGCCGCGGCATGGGCTACCGCGACAGCAACCAGGATCTCCTCGGCTTCGTCCACATGATTCCGTCGCGCGCCCGCCAGCGCATTCTCGACATCGCCGCCACGCAGCTCTCCGACGGCACCTGCTACCATCAGTACCAGCCCCTCACCAAGAAGGGCAACAAGGAGATCGGCGGCGACTTCTACGACGACCATCTCTGGCTGATCCTCAGCACCTGTTCCTATATTAAAGAAACGGGCGATCGGGCAATCCTCGACGAGCCCGTCGGCTACGCCGATACCCCCGGCAGCCGCGAGACGCTTCTGCATCACCTCGAGACCAGCATCGCCTACACGCTCAAGAACCGCGGCCCGCACGGCCTGCCGCTCATCGGCCACGCCGACTGGAACGACTGCCTCAACCTGAACTGCTTCTCCACCGAACCCAACGAATCCTTCCAGTGCGCCGGCGACGTGAAGGGCTCGAAGGCCGAGTCGGTGATGATCGCCGGACTGTTCCTCTACGCCGCCCGTGAACTGGCGTCGCTTTACGACTGGCTCACGAAGCCCGAGGATGCCGCACGAATCCGCTCCGCCCGCGCCGACATGCTGGGCGTCGTCGAATCGCAGGCGTGGGATGGCGAATGGTACACCCGCGCCTTCGACGCCGCCGGAAAACCCGTCGGCTCGAAAACGTGCGAGGAAGGCAAGATCTTCATCGAAAGCCAGGGATGGTGCGTCCTTGGCGGCGCCGGCGCGGACAACGGCCGCGCGCGGCAGGCGCTGGAAAGCGTCCACCGCCACCTCTACACGCCCGATGGCATCATATTGCAGCAACCCGCCTACAGCACCTACAAACTCGAACTCGGCGAAGTGACAAGCTACCCGCCTGGCTACAAAGAGAACGCCGGCATCTTCAGCCACAACAACACCTGGATTCACCTCTGCTGGTGCCTTCTCGGCGAAGGAGAGCGGGCCCTCGAATATTATCTTTCGATCTGCCCGTCGGCCAAGCTCGAGAAGATCGACACCTACCGCTGCGAACCGTACGTCTATGCGCAGATGACCGCGGGACGCGACGCCGCCACCCCAGGCGAGGCCAAGAACTCCTGGCTCACCGGCACCGCCGCATGGTCCTTCCTGGTCGCCTCCCAGGGAATCCTCGGCATCCAGCCCGACTTCGACGGACTCCGCGTCAACCCGTGCGTCCCAAAGGATTGGAAAAAATTCACGGTCACTCGCCGCTTCCGCGGCACCGAGTACCGCATCGCGGTGCGCAATCCGAAGGGCGTCTGCAACGGCGTGAGGAAAATCCGTGTCGACGGCAAAACGCTCGAAGGCAATTTCATCCCGCACGACCCGGCCAAAACAACGGTGGACGTCGTCGTGGAGTTGGACGGCGGGAGCTAAATTCGCCGTAGGCGACGGTCATCTGCCCGTTCCGGCGAGGACGTCAGTCCCGGCGGAGCGGGCAACCCCGGGAGTCCAGAGGGCTCGCCGAGTCCTCTGGCGGGGGTGATGGGGGCGGTGCCACCATGAATCCCTTACCCTTCACTCAAGCTTCAACTCTGCCCATCCGGCGGGGGTCAGTGCGGCCTCGGAGGGGATGTCGTTGACGATGGCGATGCTCGGTTCGCGGTTCGCCCAGTAGCTGCGGAAGGCGTTCCGCGAGCCGGCCGGATCGGAGTAGACGACGCCGAAGTCGCCGCGCAGTTGCATCCCGGGCTGGTAGTTCACCCCAAGGACCGTGAAGGGCACGCAGGCCTTGAGCAAATAGAATCCCTCGCGGCGCATGACATCTATTTTCACGCTGGCCTCGACCGTCACCCGCTCCATGTCGACCGATCTGGATGGCGACGCGAATTTCGCCGGGGCCGCCTCCTGACCCTCCAGTTTTATCGGCCGGTAGAGGACGGCTGTCGGCGCGGCGTCCATCACGCTCATGAGGAGGCGCAGGTCTCCGGCGGCGGGGGCTTTATGCGCTTCTCCTCCGAGGCCGAGCATCAGATCGACGCAATCCCCGCCTTTGAACAGCATCCGGACGTCATCGCCCGTGTTGAGCATCGGCGAGTTGTCGAACACCTCGTAGGCGAGATAAAGGTTGGCACCGTCGTGGGCGGCTCTGACATTATAGCCTGAGACGTCGCTGTCTTTGACCTCGGCGACAGGCTTGATCGCCTTCCAGGCGGCATCAAGCTCACCGGCAAGATTGAGCGGCTTGGCAACTTTGACCACCACGCCACTTTTCGGCGTGTCTTCGACAGTCGACTTCGAACGGGCCTTCGCGGCTGTCCGCGCTTTTTCCACATCCGCATCATTCAGGCGCACGTTCGCCGTATGCCTTGCGATCGTCTCGACACCGTTGATCTCGTAAATGCGGCTCTCTCCCGCGCTTCCCGCCAGGAGATGAATCTTGCCAGACTTCTCGTCGCGCAGCCAGAGCCCGGAGAAGTTCTCGGCCGATATGGTGTAGGGGCCTGGCGTCCCAGCCGAACGGCCGTCGTTGAGGAACTGCGCGACGAATAGTCCGTCCTCGCTGAGAATATTGAATTGCCCGAAATAGCCGGTCACCATGAAAAGATCGTTGACCCACCCCCCGAACGCCTGCGTACCCACAACCAACCCCGGCTTGCCGAATGGCGCCTGGAAGGCCATTCCCGGCCAATGCTTCGGATAGCGCCAAAGTCTCTCTCCGTTCGGCGACCATCCGGAAAGGTCGCTTTCCATGATGATTGCCCCGGCTGGACCAACCGTGATCGCCCCGGTGTTTTTATCCGTGCGGCTCAGCACGAGCTTGATGTCCTCAGGCTTGTAGATGGGAAGTCCCTTGTCGTCCCAGCCGGCCAGGGGCCAGCGCCAGACTTGCCCGGGCACCCAGTTGGTCACCAGATACATGGTCAGATCGGACGGCGAGATCCACTGTCCCCACTGCGTGCTGGCAGGAGGATTGTGCGCGTTTCCCGACGTGTCCCAGCCGGGCAGGACAAAATACTGAAGCTCGTCTGCCTGATACAAGCCGTCGCGGTTTCTGTCCGTCCACAGGCACACTTCGCCACCGTGCTCATCGTACCATGCGCCATGCCGTTTGAAGTCCGTACGCTGCTTACGCCTGATGGGATTGAGCGGCTGATTCCACCCCTTCTCCACATCGGGGGGAACGATGCGAGGAGCCCATCCCGCGGCCACGATGGGAAAGAGTCTGCCGTCCCGCTTCTCGGCAATGCTCAGGATGTCATCCCGCGTCGTGGTCAGAAACAGGGTTCGTCCATCCTTGGCCTTGGCGTTGAAGAACGGACAGATGTTGACCAGTTGACGAGGCTCATACCCGTCACGGAACAGCACCGCTTCGGGGTTCCACATCTTCTTCTCCATATCGACCTTGAAGCTGGTCACGCCATAGATATTGGCGTAGGCGGTCGACGGGTCGTCCGGATACATCCAACTGAAGCAGGCGTACCGCCCCGCGCCGATCAGATCCTTGTGAAGCGTACCGTCCGAGTTCCACACGCTGATACGCTTAAGCGGTTCGTCGTTCTCCGCCACCCAGAGCTTGCCGTTTTTGTCGACGGCGAGCCCCCGCGGCTTCAGCATTCCCGCGGCGTCGTGCGCGCCAAGCCATGGACGCCCACCTTCCTTGCCATAGGTGGCGACAAGCTTACCGCTCATATCGAAGGACTTGACACGCATTGACGTGCCCCACTCAGACACATAAAGCCTCCCGTCTGCCGCGGTAAGCCCGAACGGGCAGTCGAGTCCTTTGACAACCACTTCGCCATCCTTCGCCAGATCTTTGAAGCGGAGAATCTTATCCTCGCTGACCGCGTACAGCGCGCCGTCCATCCACGCCACCCCGACCGGCGCGGCTACCTTGATCTCACCGGTGGCGACGCAGGTCGCGGCGTCGAGCACCAGTATCTTGCCGTCCTTGCGCATCGAGACGAAGACCTTGCCGTCGCCACAGGCCGCGCCACAGGCGTTGGTCGTCCTGATGTGGACATCGTTGCAGGTGTGTCCACTGAACTCGACGGGGAAGTCCCGCTCCGCGACTCGCTGGCTAAGGAACTTCTCTGGCTGACTTTGATCAAGCGTCCATTCGCCCAACATCCTGGTCGCCTCCTGCTTTTCGAAATAGGCGAAGCGGCCAGTTTTCACATCCCAGCGGGTGATCTTCGACACGAGCTTCACGTGCGGATCGTCTTTTTTGGCGCTTGTTCCGGTGGCGACGTCGTGTCCTGCCAATCCCTCCGAAATCGTGTAGGCGAATACGCCGTCCGTGGCAATAGCGAGCGGCCAACTCTTGTTCGCCACGCCGTTCTTCATGCCGTCAAGCCCCACCTCGATAATGGCGGGCAGCGCCTCCCCCGCACCAAATCCGAGAATCATGACGTCTCCAGCCGCCGCCACACTCGTCGGCGCGCCATGATCGCCCGCCCATGATCCTTTGCCATCCGGCGTCGAGTATGGCGGATTGTTCGGACAATTGTAGCACATCGCCAGCTTGGCCTCAATCCCTTTGTGAGTCAGCATCTTGCATGAATACTCGCCGAGGGGAACAGGCAAACCATCGTCGTCGAGGCCATCCCAGAAGTCGACCTGCTCACCCACGTTGCGGCGAGCGTGCGCAAGCAGAGTCCGCACTTGCCGTCCCTTGTCGTTCTTGATGGCGGCGCTCGCATAACCGTCGTACGGCATCTGGTAGGATATTTTGACGTGCCCTTGCGGACGTTCTCCTTCCGGTTCGGGACGATGACAGACCAATCCGCCGCTGGTCTCATGCGGACTGCCCCCCTGGCCACCAACCGCCCAAAACACATCTTTGTTGAGAAAACAAAGGCCGCGTACGCTCATCTGGGACGGATTCTCGTTCTCCCAACTCTTGCCGCCGTTCGTGGTGTGAAGCAGAATCCCCGCCCGCCACGGCTCAAGCCCGTAGCCGCCGAAGCCGCCCGCCCACGCCTCCTCCGCGCTCACCGCCTGGACGCAGCGCAGGTGATTGACGAAGTCCGGACTTTGCTCCTGCCAGGTCGTCCCCGCGTCCGGACTCCTCAGAATCACAGAGTGCTTGGGCGCACGCCAGCCGCCGAGCACATAGCTGTCCGCAAGCCCGCCGACGATATAGATCGTCTTCCCATCAGGCGCGACGGACAGGGCGGAGACGTCGAGCATCTCGCGGCTTCCCTCGTAGCTGATCGTCTTCGTCTCGAATGCCGCGCCTCCGTCGGTCGTGTGGAGCAAAAAGTCCAGCCCGCCGCACAGGTGGAAGTCGTCCATCGACTTCGCATAGAACGCCGCAGGGCGCCAACCTGGCTTCGGCAACACCTTGCTCATATCGATCGGCGACCACGTGGTGCCGCCGTCGACGGTCTTGTAGAGTTGCGGCGAGTTCCCATTCGGCCATTTGGCGAATAGCAATCCAGCCTGCGGAGAGAAAAAGCGCATCAGCGTGGGACGTCCCATCTCCTTCGGCAACGGCGAACTTGTCCATTTCCGTCCGCCGTCTCCACTTCGCAGAAACCACGCCCCCTCCTTGTCAAACCCGACGGCGAGGCCTACCGCCTTGTCGATCAATTGGGCGCATGAGATCTCACCGATCGTCGGGCGGTCGAGCCATGAAGGGGTCCACGTCTTTCCGCCGTCGCCGCTAAAAACGATCGGCGGCATGTCCTCGCCCTGCCCGAATATCCCCTTCCCGCCACACCCCGCCACGATGCCATTATCGGCGTCCACGAACGAGACGACCGCCGCGTTGTTGATCCGTCCGGCGATGAGCACCTCCCACTCACCGTCAGCGCACAGACTCGAGACACACGCGCCACCGACGATACACGCCGCCGTCAAAACTGCAATCCGCATCATGATCATGCCTCCCTACTCCACGTTAAGCGACTGGGCCGCATTTCCCGAACACCGAACACTGAACACCCCTTGCTCATTATCCTAATTATCCCTGAAGGCCACATACGGGCACTGGTTCCAGTGCTGGACGTGGTACGGCGGCCTGACGGCCAGTGACTCGTCGTAGGAGACGGGCGGGCGTCCGAGAGGGTTCCGGAACCACTGGACGTGTCCATCCTCGAAGCTCGAATTGCCTCCCTTGCAGTCATGCGCCCCATAATATTTCGGCGACCAACTATTGATCCACAGGAACGTGCCGACGCCGCTCATGATGTCGGTGCTCATCGCACGCCTTGTCGGCGAGGCGGGATACGTGTCGTCGACTTGCTCATATCTCCCCAGCCTGCGCACGGTGATGTTCCAGTAATAGTAATAGGAATAGGCGGCCGTGCTCCAATCGGGCGTCTGCCCGCAAATGATCGCTGTGGACAGATAATAATGGTTGCTGTTGTAAACCGGCAGCGTGGCACAGTCCGTCACTTTCACCGCGACATAGCTCTCGAAGAGCGCTGTCCACCCTTTTTGGCTCCCCCTCGCCCCGCCGTACAAAGTCCCCCATCCCGTGCCGGTGGCCCCAGTGGTTGGCAGCCATCCGTCGAAATCGGTTGCGTAACTCAACAGCCCTGTCACCAACTGTTTTTGATTGTTGGCGCAGAACGACCGCTTCGCCAAGTCCCGCGCATTCTTCAAAACCGGCAACAGCAGCGACGCCACGCTTGCCGCCCCGCACGTCACGCGCGAATACC
>CAYTFM010000111.1:0-8399 GCA_964436735.1 uncultured Victivallales bacterium
AACAAAGGCAAGGTGTTCACGACCACCGACGGCGGCGCCACGTGGAACGACATCAGCGGCAACCTGACCATCGCCAACGGCCTCGACATCCCGATCAACGCGCTCGTCCTCACCCCCTACGACAACAGCCAGATGTGGCTCGGCACCGACTGGGGCGTGATGGCCACCGTCGACGGCGGCGCATCCTGGGCGTGGGCGCGGGGCGCGATGCCCGCCGTCGCCGTGATGGGACTCGACTACAACGCCACCACGGGCTACCTCTCCGCCGCCACCTTCGGACGCGGCGTCTGGCGGACCCGCCCCGCCGCCACGTCGGGAAGCGTCCCTTCGGTGGCCGCGGCGGATGTCGCCGCCCTCGGCGACGTCTTCTACTACACGCCAAAGATCACCGCCACCGGCTTCGCCCCGCCTTTCACGAAGAAAACCACCGCCTCCGTTCCCCTCAAAATCCTGACCAGCGTCAAAAAGGGTGTTGACCAAAAAAACGGACTTCCCGCGGTAACGGTATCCTGCGAGTGGTCGAAGACAACCTACCTCTGTGATCGGAAGGCGATCAAGGAGGCCCTCAAACAAGGATCGTCCATCACCGACGCCCTCGCAGGCAACCAGGTGGCCGCGCTCAACACCGACCTCCGCGTCAACACCAAAGAGGCTCCGCCAGGCAAGAGTAAAATTTCGGCCGTGGCCCGGACGCTCCTGCTCGCCCCGCCGATCATCTCGTCCGTCACCTACGACCGCATCATGCCCGTCGCCCCCCTGATCATCACCGGCTGGGAATTCGGCGTGAAACCTCCCAAGGTCTACCTTGAATTGACATCCGCGGGGAAATACTCCTACAGGGAGTGCCCCGTCAGCAACGAACTCATTTATACTGATCTGAGGGGAAAGCCGTCGGCGATGGATCCATACACCGGAGCGAGTCGTATCGTCGCAGCCTTCCCGATGTCCTCTCAGGCGTCCGGAACGATCACGAACGAGTGGGAGTCCGAATCGGGCGCGGCGTGGAATTTAACAGGCGTGGTGGTGATCGACAGCGGGGTTGGATACGCCACCTATTCATGGACAACGCATCAATACAGGTAGCGGGGGGGACATATGGACAACGCGAAATTCACATTGGAAGAGCTTGAGGCCAAGGTGCGGACGCTGCCCCCGCTGAGCGAAGTGGCCCAGCGTCTGGCGCATGTGGCCGCCGACCCCAAATCGTCGGCGGCGGAGGTCACCAAAGCCCTCTCCGGCGACGGTATTCTGATCACCAAGGTCATGGCGATGGTCAACTCATCCTCTGTCGGCCTCCAAGGTAAAGTCTCCACCCTGAACCGGGCTGTCGTGCTGCTCGGCAACAAGGCGGTGGAGTTTCTCGCGCTGAGTTTCACCTGCCTCGACCGGTTCAAGGAGTACGACGCCGGCACCATCCTGCCCAAGGAGCGCTTCTGGAACCACACGATGGCGGTCGCGACCGCCGCGCAGACCATCGCCGAACTGGCGAAATACCCAGTGCCGGAGGAGGCGTTCCTCTCGGGAATGCTCCACGACATGGGGAAACTGATCCTCTGCACCCTGGCTCCCGACCTGTACGCGCGCGTCCTCGAGGGGCCGCCGGAGGAACTGCTCGCCCGGGAGTCCTCTCTCATCGGCGCCACCCACGCCGAGACATGCGCCATGCTCCTCTCCCACTGGCATCTGCCGCGGAACATTTGCGAGGCGGTCGCGCACCACCATGACACAAATCCTTCCGGTGAGTTTGAGCAACTTATCGCGATCGTGATGGCGGCCGAGTTGGTCGCCGCCGTGCATGGCGTCGAGTCGATCGACTACGTGGGCCCCGCGTCGAACATATTCAATCTCTTCACGGTCATACACTTCCACCACACGGACTACTACCGGGTGCTCTACGAGTCGAAGAAACGCCTCGCGGAGGCGCAGAACTTCTTCGACATCCCGGTCTCGACGGCGACGCGCGTCAAGCCGCCTGAACCACCCCCGGACGACACGTCGGCGAAGCCGGCGGCGATCATCTCGAGCAGCAACTTCTCGGCGGACTGGCTCGGGGCGATCGTCAAACTCTATGGCTACCACCCACTGCCCGTGAGCGTCTTCAACCAGTCGTCATGGCACAAGTTGAAGGAGGCGGAGTTCTGCCTGATCGACCCCAACAACGCCGAGCCCGACGCGCCGGCGAAGATTGTCGAGCGGCTGGCGGCCTTCGAAAAGCCAACGGCGGTCGTCGACGACGACTTACCCGAGGAGCTCGAAGCGCTGCTTGAGCCGTGCTACCGCCTCACCGATCTCATCACCGAGCACGCCCTCCGCTCGTTCCTCGCGAGCGGGCACCGGCTCCGCCCGCACGGGGACTCGTGAAAGGACAATGCGGGGAAACTTGCCAAAAATGGAAGTCCCTATCCCTCCACCGAGGGGGAATCAGCCATTCTCATCTTGGGAATGGCGGAATTGAGTACGCGTCTCACGCTTCACACGTCACCCGTGCGCCCGGCGTCGCGCCTTGGGGAGCGACGCCTCGTTTTCAGGAAACACGCACAGCAGTCCGGCGACACGCTTGAAATGAGCGTCCAGCGTGGCCACATGGGCGCCATGCTCCATCGCGCAGGCTGCGATCCATATGTCGTTCGTCGGAATCGGAGTACCCTGCCGTCGCAGCTGTCCGAGGACACTGCTGTAGAACTCCGACGTCTCGACGCTGATGTTCACGACGGTGACACGCGAAGTAGCCACAAACCTCTCAAACAGCGCCCGGTTGCGGGACTCGCGCGCGCCATTCCGGAAGCCCGTGAAAAGCTCTCCGACGACGATCGGGCAGAGGAGAATCTCCTCCGCCTGCCTCAGTATGGCGGCTGACCACCGCTCGCCGGCCAGACCGCGGCTATAGACATTGGTGTCGATGACGACCCGCCTCATCGCCACAGCTCCTCGTCGATGCCGCGCTGCCGTGACACCGCCTGCTCGATGTCACGGACGTCCGTCTCATCCATTGAGCCGATCAGATCATCCAAATCGTTGAACTCCCTTGGCTTGCCATCGGGACGGCCCACGCCCTCCTCGATCAGGTCGACCAGGAAACGGTTCATGCTTTTCCCTTTCAACACGGCATGCCTGCGAACCTTCTTCTCCGTCCCGGCACTGAGTCCGCGCAAGGTGATCACCGGCATACGCCCTCCTTTGCTAGCATTATTTGCCATCATTATGATAGTAACTATGTATATATTAAGCTGGCACACATATAATAGCACCATAAAGACGACGAAACAATCGCCCCCTGTGTTGACTAGCTTTGAAACCGCGTATAATAGTTTCAGCGTGACCTTGCGCCCCGCCCCGTGAGTTTCCATGTGACATAAGGATGCCAAACGTATATGAGCTACGCGTTTATCCATGACTTGTCCCGCGATCTATCCGCCGCCTACCCGCAGGCGGCTTCCGCCCCGCTCGCCATCGTCCCGGAACTCTGCCCCGCGGAGATGGGGGCCGACCTCACGATAAACTGCTTCCGCTTCGCCAAGGTCCTGCGCCAGCCCCCCGACGCGGTGGCGGGCAAAGCGCTCGAGATCCTCTCCGCGCATCCCGATGTCGAGAAGGCCGAGAAGGTCAAGGCCTTTGTGAACGTGACGCTCCGGCCGGAGGCGATGCACAAGGCGGGTGTGGCGGACGCTGCCGCGCTTCTGGGCGAATCCCCCCTTCCCGCCTCCCAGCGCAAAAAGATTCTCGTCGAGTACTCCGCTCCGAACACGAACAAACCGCTGCACCTCGGGCATCTGCGCAACAACACCCTTGGCATGTCGCTGGCGGTCCTGCTCGCGCGCGTCGGCCACGAGGTGACCCCCGTCAACCTCGTCAACGACCGCGGCATCCACATCTGCAAGTCGATGATCGCCTACCAGCGCTTCGGCGCGGGCGTCACCCCCGCATCGTCCGGCAAGAAAGGCGACCACCTCGTCGGCGACTTCTACGTCAAATTCGAGCATGAGTTCCGCCGCCAGCTCAAGGAGTTCCGCAAGGCGCATCCGGAAAAAGCCGGAGAAAGCGACGAGAAGCTTTTCATTGAGACCGAGATCGGCGCCGCCGCGCAGAAGCTCCTGGTCGACTGGGAGAGCGGAGACCCCGAAACCATCAAGCTCTGGCGCATGATGAACGACTGGGTTCTCGCCGGCTTCGAGCAGACCTACCGCCGCATGGGGGTCTCCTTCGCCAAGGTCTACTTCGAGAGCGAAACCTACAAACTCGGCAAGGACATCGCCCTCAAAGGCATGGAGAGCGGCGCCTTCGAGCGCCGCGCCGACGGCGCCGTGCTCGCGGACCTCGCGGACGCCAAGCTCGACAAGAAGGTGCTGCTGCGGGCGGACGGCACCAGCGTCTACATCACGCAGGATCTCGGCACCACGCTGCGCAAGTTCGAGGACTTCCATCCCGACGGCATGATCTGGGTGGTGGGCGACGAGCAGATCCACCACTTCAACACCCTCTTCGCCATCCTCAGGAAACTCGCCTATCCCTGGGCCGCCAACCTCCACCACCTCGCCTACGGCATGGTCAACCTGCCCTCCGGCAGAATGAAAAGCCGCGAGGGGACCGTGGTCGACGCCGACGACCTCTTCGACGAGTTGGTTTCCCTCGCCAAGCAGGCCACGCTGGAGCGCTACGGAGACGGACAGCCTCCCGCCGACATCGACGAGCGCTCGGAAAAGATCGCCATGGGAGCCCTCAAATTCATGCTCCTCAAGTTCAACCCCAAGACCACCATGCTGTTCGACCCCGAGGCGTCGTTGAAGTTCGAGGGTGACACCGGTCCGTACGTCCAATACGCCTGCGCCCGGATCAACTCCATCCTCCGCAAGGCGGCGGAGCAGGGGATCGACTGCCGCAGGGACGACGTCGACTGGCGCCTTCTCGCAAGCCCATGGGAAAAACGCCTCTCGGCCCTGACCACTTTCTATCCCGCAACCCTGCGGCAGGCGGCGGAGCGACTCGACTGCTCGGGGCTCGTAACCTACCTGCTCGACCTCGCCAAGGCGTTCAGCTCGTTCTACCGCGCGTGCCCCGTGCTCAGCGCAGGAGAGCCGGGGCCCCAGAAGGCGCGACTCGCCCTCTGCGCGGCGACACGGGACGTGCTGGCCCACGGACTCGCCACCCTCACCATCGACGTCCCGGAACAGATGTAGTTAGTCCCGTCATTGAAGCTACGAGTTGAACATTGCAATCTGAAAGTTCAAGGAATCCATATGGCTTTACGTTCCCGTCAATTGCTGTTTGAGTTGGGGATCCCGTGCGTGATCCTCCTGCTGCTGACCCTGTTGTTCCGCATGACGGATCTCGACCGGGAGCTGGCGGCGAAGTTCTACAATCCTCTGGCCACGAAGGCGTTCGACAGATCGGCTCAGCCATGGCACTTCCTTTATGACTACGGCAAATGGCCAGGAATCGTCTCGGTGACACTCGCGGGCGTCGTGCTCGTTTTTGGCTTTTTCGTCGCAAAGCTCGCCCCCTGGCGCAGGGCCTCGCTGTTCGTCGTCCTGCTTCTCGTCATCGGTCCGGGACTTGTCGTGAACACCATCTTCAAGGACAACTGGGGGAGGCCGCGGCCAGTCGAGATCAAGGAGTTCAAAGGGAAGTACGACTTCCTCCCGGTGTGGACCAAAGGCGAGGGACGGCGCAACGGATCGTTTCCGAGTGGGCACGCCGCCATGGCGTTTTTCATGATCTTCCCCTATTTCCTGCTCAAAGACCGGAACCGCCGGGCCGCCTTCGCCTTCCTCGCCGTCGGCCTCGCCTACGGCGTGATCATGGGCGCAGCGCGGATCGCACAGGGCGGCCATTTCGCCAGCGACGTGGTATGGTCTGCGGGATTCGTCTACCTTGTCGGCCTCGGCATCTACCACGCCCTCCGCCTCGGAGACACGTCGGCAAGCACCCGTGCCCCGGTGCAATTAAAGTCAGCAGATTCCGCCTCACCAGCGACGTGAACGTAACCGGCTACGCCACGAATTTGTGAATCGTGAGTTGTGAATGGCGGGCACAACTATTCACCATTCACCTTGGTTTTCCCACCACGCTCACGGGATGAAATCCGACTTTTTAAAAGGCAGGGAGAAGGAGAACGTCGACCCCATGCCGACTTCGCTCGCGACCCATATCCTGCCGCCCATTTTGTCGACAAGCCGCTTGCATATCGCCAGTCCGAGCCCGACGCCGCCGAACTTCCTCGAGAAGGAGCTGTCAGCCTGGACGAAGGTGCCGAATATCATCGACAACTTGTCGGGGGGGATGCCGACGCCCGTGTCGGATACGACGAAGAGAAGATGAGTGGCACGTGGCACGTAGCCAGTCGTTGGCTGGTTTTTGCCTGACAGCTCAGACACGTCGGGTGATTGCCGGGCGATGGAAAGCCGTATCTCGCCCGCTTCGGTGAATTTCACGGCGTTCCCCAGGAGATTAAGCAAGATCTGCCTCAGCCGCAAGCCGTCGCCTTTAAGGATGCGGGGGACGTCCGCCTCGACGTCGATGCGGACTTGCAGCCGTTTCTCCTTTGCGGCGATCATAATGGTTTCAGCAGCCTCATGCGCGGTGCCGATGATGTCGATATCCTCATCGACAAACTCAAGCTTGTCGGCTTCGATCTTCGAAAGGTCAAGAATGTCGCTGATGATCGCGACGAGGTCGGTTCCTCTGCGGTTGATGATCTCCAGCCCTTCGCGCTGCTTGGAGGTGAGCTCGGAACCGAGGAGGAGCTGGCTGAAACCGATGACGGCGTTCAAAGGCGTGCGGAGCTCGTGGCTCATGTTAGCGAGAAACTCGCTTTTCGCCCTGCTGGCCGCCTCGGCGAAATCTTTGGCTTTCCTCAACTCCTCTTCCGCGGACTTGCGCAGCGTGATGTCATCGAACATCACGAACACCTTGTCGGCGACAGGCACGCCGAAAACGATCACCGTCTTGACGGAGCCATCCTTGCAAGTCGCGCGATACTCGTCACGCTCGATCTCCCGCTTGGTGGCGATGGCGCGCTCAAGATGTCCCATCCAGGTGGCGATCACCTCCGCGCGGTAGCGCTCGTCCGGATACGCCTGAGCCCACCACCGGTCCATGGTCGGGATATCCTCCGGAAGATAGCCGAAAGTCTCGACCGCCTTGTTGTTGATATACTCGATCCTGCCGTCCATGGCGACAATCGCCATCGACATCGGCGATAGCCTGATGATCTTTTGAAGCAGTTCCTTGCTTTCCCGCAGGGCCTCCTCCGTCCGCTTGCTGCTGGTGATGTCCCGCCCCTCGGGGATGATGAGCGTGATGTTCCCTTTCGAGTCAGTGACAGGCTTGAGGGAAAAGTCGATGGGGATCGCCCTGCCGTCCACTCCTCGGATAGCGGTCTCAAACCGGACGAATTCGCCCACCGCGGCCCGCGCGACAGCGGCCCGCATCTGGAGCTGGACGCTTTCGGACAGCGTCCACCAGCCGGTCTCCCAGAAAGGCCTGTTCAGCACATCCTCCGAGCAAAGCCCTGCAGCATCCAACGCCGCCTGGTTGGCCTCAAGCATGACACCGTCGGGGGCAAGTAGTCCAATGAACTGGAAACAGCTGTTGAACAATATCTGAAAACGACGCACGCTCTCAAGCAACATCTTTTCCGCGCGCATGCGCTCGGTGATGTCGCGGACGTTGACCACCACTCCGCGCACATCAGGGTTGCTCAGCTGATTCGTGCCCTGAGCTTCCAAATAGACCCACCCGCCGTTCTTGTGCCGGTGCCGGTACTGCGCGCCGCCTTCGCCTGTTTCGATGATGCGTATGAACGCCTCCCGCACCTGCTCCTGGTCGTCGGGATGGATCATCTCCCGGATCACGTCGATGTTAATCAACTCTGAAGGCTGATAACCATGGACGCGCGTGGCCGATTCGCTCACGTACCGCTGGGTGCCGTCGGCGTCAAGGATGACGATGGCGTCGAATGAGTTCTTGATGAGCTGGGCGAAGCGCCGTTCGCTTGCCCGCAGCGCCTCATCCGCCCGCCTGCGCTCGGCAATCTCGGCCTCCAGCCTTTGAACGGTTTTGCTCAACAGGGCGGTCCGCTCGGAGACGCGCCATTCCAGTTCCTCGTTTAGCCGCATGACCTCCGCCTCCGCGCGCTTCCGCTCGGTGATGTCAACATTGACCTCGGCGGCCAGCCACTCGCCACTGGAGTTCTGGAACGGGATAGTGGTCACCTGGATGGCGCGCCCATTCTCCTTGACAAGAACCTCCTCGGTGACCTCGACCTTCCGTGACGCAAGGGCCTTGATCACGCCACAGCCCGGGCATGGCGCAGGACTGTCCATAAAGTATTCGTGGCATTTTCTGCCCGCGGGATCTCCATAGATCTTCATCCAGGCAGGATCGATATAACGAATGTTGAA
>CAYTFM010000111.1:8409-11183 GCA_964436735.1 uncultured Victivallales bacterium
AACTCTATGTTCCTGTTGAGTTCGCAAATCCTTTCCTCGGCATTTTTGCGTTCGCTGATGTCGACGCATGCAGTCTGGAAGCCGATCAACTGACCCAATTCATCACGAACGCTTGAGGCGAACCCCTGCGCCACAAACGTCGATCCGTCCGTCCTTTTGGCGGTGAACTCACCTTCCCAGCGGCCGACCGTGTTAAGCGCGTGGATGATCGACGGCGCCGCCGTTATGTCTTGAAAGAAATGGGAGATGGGCTTGCCGACAACCTCGTCTCTGCTCTGATAGCCCCACAGGCGCAGGAAGGCCATGTTCGCCTCGATGATGACGCCCCGTGGGTCGGCAATGCTGTTGGCGGAGATCGACTCGTCAAAGACGAAGTTCTTTAGCTCATTAATGAGTTTGGGAAGGTCCTTCCGCGACGAAAGTGGATTAACTTCTTCCATTGAAAAACCTCTGTAGTATCCCTACTGTATCATCTCTTTCGTGTTTATGCACGAAAAACCATAGGACTGCGATGCCCGCATTGGAACAACTCTCCCTGTTGACTCTTGGCCTCTTGGGCGTCGGCGCCCTGGAGTCGGTGGCGCATCGCTGGCGCCTCGGGCGGATCCCCGTCAGAATCCACGTGAGCGGCACCCGGGGAAAGTCGAGCGTCACGCGGTTGATCGCCACGGGGCTCCGCGAGGCGGGAATCAAGACGGCGGCAAAGACGACCGGCACGCTGGCGCGCATGATCCTTCCGGACGGCCACGAGGTTCCGCTCTTCCGTCCGACGGGTGCGAACATCATCGAGCAGAAACGCGTCATCGCGGCGGCCGCGCAGCTGGGCGCGGAGGCGATCGTGATAGAATGCATGGCCCTCCAGCCGGATCTCCGAGCGCAAACTCGTCCGCGCCACGCACGGCGTGATCACGAACATCCGCCCCGACCACCTCGACGTGATGGGGCCAACCACCGCGGACGTCGCCAAGGCCATCGCAGGCATGATCCCCGTCGGTGGCACGCTGTACACGGCGGAACGGAACTACCTGGACATTCTGCGGCGGGCTGCCGACGACCGACACACGACGCTCGTCGCCATCACGAATGACGAGATCGACGCGGTCACCGACGACGAGATGGCCGGGTTCCCCTACACGGAGCACGCCGAGAACGTGGCACTGTGCCTGCGGGTGCTTGCGGACTTCGGCGTCACCCGCGAGAAAGCCGTCAAGGGGCTTTGGAACGTCCGCCCCGATCCGGGGGTCCTCTCGGAGCACAAAGTCGATTTCTTCGGCAGACGCGTGGTCTTCGTCAACGCCTTTGCCGCCAATGATCCCGAATCGACCGCCCGCATCTGGGGCATGATGCGCAGAAAGCATCCGGACGTCACCAACAGCATCGCCGTCCTCAACCTGCGCGAGGACCGTCCCGCCCGAACCGTGCAGCTTGCGAAGGAGGCGGCCTTCTGGCAGGAGGCCGACCGCGTGGTGCTGATGGGAACCGGCGCCTACCTCTTCTCGAAACTCGCCACGGCGCACACCTCCTATCCGGTGAACCGTTTCGTCTACGCCGAGCAGGAGACGGTGGAGGAGATCTTCGAGCGGATCATCGACGTCTGCGGTTCCTCCGCTCTCGTCGTCGGCATGGGCAACATCGGCGGGCTTGGCCTGCCGCTCGTGCGCTATTTCCGCAACCGCAGCGCCTTCCCGGACAATCTGGAAGCGCGCGTCACAGGAGAAGAAAGCATAGGATGACGCTATGGGAGAAATGCTGGCATTGTCAATAGGAGTGGGCCTCATCGTGGGGCTCCTGTTCACCGAACTCTTCGGGATCGCGTCGGGAGGATTGGTCGTCCCGGGCTACCTTGCCCTGCATCTGACCGAGCCTTCGCACCTCGTGGCGACCGTGGGACTGGCCTTCATCGCCTTCGGGATAGTCCGCCTGCTCTCACTGTTCATGATCATCTACGGGCGACGCCGCACCGGGCTGATGATCCTCATCGGCTACCTGCTCGGCATGCTGCTGCGCGAGGTGATATTCCCGATGTTGAAAACACCCGGAGCCCCCGAGATCGTCGAGATCATGTCGACCATCAAGGCCTCCAGCAGCGCGGTCGAGACCGCCGACTTCCTCTCTGCGGCTGACGTGATCGGCTTCATCATCCCAGGTCTGATCGCCGTCTGGATGGACCGACAGGGCGTCATGCAGACCATCGCCTCGATGCTCACCGTCTCGATCATCGTCCGCCTTGTCCTCATCCTTCTCGGCGTCGAGGTGGGACAATGAAAAAGCTCTACTGGCGTCCCCAGAAGATATCGTCGAACATCCTCCTCCTCGTAGCCCTCGTGGCCCTCGTCGGCATGCTCTCCGTCGAAAAGTTCAAGCTGCGCAAGCGGCTCCCACACTTCCAGGAGAAGACCCGCGCGTCGCAGCTGGCGCAAAAGGGGTTCGACGTGGTGAAGCAGGAGCGTCTGAACCGTGGCATTCCGATCGATCCGGAGTCCGACCTGACTGACAGTGGCCTGCTCGGCATACTCTCCTCCCCCGTCACCACCAACAAGGGCAACCTGGCAGCCAAGCAAACCTCGATCGACCCGAATTTCGCCGCGGTCGTGGTGAACTACCTCAAGCGCGCGGGCGTGGAGAAGGGCGACGTCGTGGCCGTGGGCATGTCGGGGTCATTCCCCGCCATCAACATCGCGGTGCTCGCCGCTCTGGAGACGATCGAGGCCAAGCCACTCGTCATCTCCAGCGTCGGCACCTCGCAGTGGGGGGCGAACATCCCCGAGTTCCTC
>CAYTFM010000111.1:11193-18802 GCA_964436735.1 uncultured Victivallales bacterium
AGACCGTCCTCGTCAACAACAACATCTTCAAAACGAAGTCGCTGATGATCTCCTACGGCGGCATCGACGACCGCGCCTTAGGTCTCCCGCTCGAAAACCGTAAAATCATCGAAGCCGCCATCACCCGGAACGGCTATCAACTCCTCAAGGAGAAGAACTACAAGGAGAGCGTCGACAAGCGCATGGCCCTCTACCGCGAGCACGTCGGCGACAAGCCCATCAAGGCGTACGTCAACGTCGGCGGCGGCATCTCATCGGTCGGCACTCGCATCAGCAAGGCGAAATTTGTGTCAGGCATCAACAGGAAGGCGCCGATCGGCGCCTCGGAACGCGAGTCGGTGATGACCCGATTCGTCAAGGAGGGGGTTCCGGTCATTCACCTCGACCGCATGGATAAGATCGCCCTGCGCTACGGACTGCCTGTCCAGCCCAGGAATCCCGTGCCGGTCGGCGTCGGCAAAGTGTTCATGAGTGAGGAATACAACAAGCTTCTGGCGGCCGCCGTCCTCACCGCGATCTTGGCGGCGCTGGTCATCTTCGTACGGCTCGATTGGGGCTTCCGCCTCCTCGGCGCGCCCGGCCGTCCCGAGAAGGACGTCAACCGCCCCGAGCCCATGATTTGATCAGCGGAATATGAATAGTGAATCGCGGTTAACAATTCACTATTCACCATTCACCTTGAATTCCCAAACGCGGCAACCGCTTATCATCGAGGCTATTGCATCATTCATTCTCTTTTCTCATTGTAGAACGTCCCTCCGAGAGCTATAGTAATCGTTCTTCGTACTTCGGGGCGTGGCTCAGCCTGGCTAGAGCGCTTGGTTCGGGACCAAGAAGTCGTAGGTTCAAATCCTATCGCCCCGACCATTTTTTCTCATAGACAAATCCTCTGCTTTTCCCCTCTTAACATCTCCTCAAAAACTGCACCTGCCACAGCATGTGCTACACATAGCCCGTGAGATGGCTCTTGGCAAAGACCGGACGAACGCCTGTATCGGAGCCCACAGAAAAATAAACACGAGCGTTTTTTCATTCCATTCGCTCAGGAGCACGTACACGTCGATGCTGGCGGCCAAGAACGTCTCCGCGCAGGACGCCATGAAGATGCCAGGTCGGACAACGCAAGAGATGGTGAAAAGCTATGAGCGGGAATTGTAGTTTTCCTTAAACCCCCGAGATCTCACCCCTGCATCACATCGAATCCCCCCATCATAATTGAGGAGTCAAACCATGAGAAAACTGCATAGGGGGTGAAGAGTTTCCTCAAAGAGCGAGACTTTGTGCCTCAGTCCAGCTTGAGGGAAAAAACGTTCATGGCCTGACCGTCACGCGCATGGACGGACTCTCGCAACTCAGCGAGGTCAGATCGAGAGAGGCGAACACCCAGAAGTCCTGCGCGTTCGCCGTCGGCAACGAGGCGTCCCTGACGAAATCGAGTTCAATGTCAATAGGCGCATGATTGCCGGGGGCGAGATCCAGGGCGGCGCGGCGGGGGGTCTGCTCCGGTTTGGCCCTCTGCTCCTTCCATCCCTTCTCGGGGGGACGCGTCTGCCCCTTCTCGGCGGGGGCATAATGAATCACCAGATTGTTCCGTTCGTTCGCCTTCCACTCGAAAATGGTGATGGCCTTCGAACCCATGTTCTTCAGCGCAAATATCAACGTGGCCGTCTGCCCCGAGTAAAAGGTTCTCTCAGGGGACAGGCACTCGAGCGAGAGTTTGCATCCCTCGAGTTTCTTGAACACGGTCTGCTGATCCGGGGAACCCAACCCCGGGGCTCTCGTGATTGTCCTCACGCACGACGCGAGGATGAGAGCCAGAAACGCGCACGAGAACACCCCCAGAAGGCGACGTCCCATCACCCTGGAACCCAGCCCCTTCATCAAACGCTCTTCCATAACGTCCCGCATCCCGTCCCTCAGTCCCGCCGCTTGGATCTTCGTCCCGAGCCGATCGAGATAATGATCAACAACAGCAGAACCGGTATGCCGATCATCGCGGCCATCTTGATGAGTTTCTTCTTCCTCAGCTCTTTCAGCTCGGGAATGGTCTTGCTCTGCATGGCAGAGTACCGCTCCGACGCTTTGAGGATCGCATTGACGGCCGTCCGCTTGCTCTCGCCGAGGTCGATGCCACTCCCCACCAACGAATCGGGCAGACACGCGTCAAGCATGGTGTAGGACTTGAGTTTCTTGAAAATGCTCTGCTCCTTTTCAAACTCCTCCGACTTGGCGCTCAGGAATGTTTCGACGATTCTTGCGACGGCAGCAGTGTTCTCCTCGACGGCATATTTCTTCTCCTTCTCCTCGATGAGATTGAAATATTTCTTCGCCGTCTCCCTTTCCTTGTTCAACTCGGCGACAACCCTCGCCTGGGCGTCCTTCTTCGTATCATCCCTTGGCTCGGTGAAATTGCGCAGCACGTAGTCGTCCCTGAGGGCTTTGTTGATCTTCTCGTCGAAAAAATGGATCTTATCCTCGGGGATGTCCTCCCGCAACACGACCCGATCGCCGACGACGACCCTTCCCTCCTTCCACCCTTTGTAGACGCCGGAATAGTTGTCGAACCCTCTTCCCTTGCGGAGAGGGACGGTGATCTTCTCATCTTTCTTATAGATCTGATACTTCAGCTTCGCCTCGGCGATCAATTTCTGCCGCAGCGTCTCGGGGAATTCCTTGTTGGCCTCTTCCATCGCCGTCTTCAAGGCGATCTTGGCGATCTCGGCATCCTCTTTCGCCGGCTCGGGCGTGGCGCTAAGCCCCAGTTCGTCTTTCGCCGCCTCACCGGCCCGCTCCTTGTCGAAGGGCGGGCGCTTCGCCAACTCCTGTTCCGCCAACTCCTTCAACTCCTTTTGGTACTGGGCGATCTTCGCGGCGTCCGGCTTGCCACCGGAGCCCACGTAGTCGCTGATGTCGAACCCGGCAAACAGACCGGCAGGCAGGCACAGCCACGGCACAATCCACAACATCCTGAAGACCATAGGCACCTTCATGAACACTCCTCTTTCCACAAAAATTGTTATTTCCAAATGCCTTCCGGAGCGGAAGGCGGATCCTTCTCCTTGGAGGAAGCACATACCATACATGCGGAAAACTGTGAAAACCACGAAAGAGTCCACTCTAAAAACTCCTTGGCGGCGCGGCCGGCTCTTGCGCTCGCAACGCCGCTCAAGGGGTTTTCAGAGCGGACTCATCCTATTGGGGCGATAGGCTGTAGCAGAGCAGCATGTCGGCGTGCCGCAGGTAAAGCTTCTTGTCGTGGATCACCGGATGGGCCCATGCGGGACCTGCCGACAAGGGTGGCGTGAAGCTGCCTGTCATGCGGAACGCCTTTGGGTCAGCCTCGACAAGGATGACCAGCCCACGGTCGAAGCGGAATATCAGATGTCCATCGGCGTAGAGCACGGCCGCCGATCCACCCCCCGGCTGCTTCGTCTTCCACTGGATCTTGCCGGTGACGAAACTGAGACAGGTCGGATCCCCCTTGTTGAGGCCGCACCCGCCGTAGACATCATCACCGACGAGCACAACACCACCGTGATGGTTCTGGAATTCACTGGCAGGGATGGCGTACACTTCCTCGGCCTTGAAGGCCTCCCCCTCGCGGCGGATCTTCAGCAACGCGCTGCCGGTGTTGTAGCCGTTGGTCACGAACACATAAGAACCGCGGACAGTCGGATGGGTGATGTTGGCGACCTCGCTGGCGAGTTTGTTGTAGCCCCACAGGAATTTCCCCGTGTCGGCAGCCACGGCGACAACGCCCCGGCCAAGGACTTGCACATACTGTCGCACGCCTTCGATCTCGTGGACGACGACCGATGAGTACCCCGCACCGTCCTTGCCCCGCTCCCCCATATCAGGCAAAACGCATTTCCAGATGACCTGTCCGCTTCTTTTGTCCAATGCGACCAGGCCGGCGTCCTTGACGCCCGGCGTGCAGATCAGTTTGTCTCCGTCCACCAGGGGCGACTCGCTGAATTTCCACATGCTCATCATTTTGCCGCCGAAATCGGTCACCAAGCTCTTCCGCCAATGGACGGAGCCGGTTTTGACGTCGAGGCACAGCAGGTCACCCTCGGTGCCGAGAACGTAGAGGGAATCGCCGTCCACGGTCGGGGTCGACAACGCGCCGAACTCCTTGTATATCTCTCCGACTCTCGTCGCCCACAGCGGCTTGTGGTCATTGAGATCGTAGCACTGGACGAATTGCCCTTCTTTCCTGTCGCCTATCGTGAATATCTTGCCATTGGCGATTGAGACCGCGGACTTCACGGGGGTCGGCGCGGTGGTCATGGCGGCAGCTGTTTTGCCACCCTCGGCTTCGCCTTTCTTCCCTTTTCCGACTTCGATCTTCTTGATGATCCTCTCGGCGACTTGAACGAGTTTGGGATCCTTCTCGTCCAGGGCTTTGCGGGCGGCCGCCAGGACTTCGTCGGACGAGGAGTCCGACATCCACAGGGCAAAACCGGCACGGACTCTGACGCTGTCCTTGCCGTTCTTGAAGATCTCAAGGAGGGTCGGCGTGGCGTCCGGCCCGATCTCGGTGATGGCCCCCAGCATGGCAGTCGTCACCCACGCCTGCTCCATCGTGGCCGCCTCAAGCAAGGCTGGCACCGCCGGCAAAGCCTCCTTTCCCATCCGTCCAAGCGCGTCGGCCGCGGCGACCTTCGCCTCCGGAGAACCGCTTTCAAGCTCCTTGACCAAAGCCTTCACTTTCGACGCACCGTCCTCGGGATCGGCTCCCACAACCCCAACCGAGCATGCCACAAGCAGACCGAAGAGAAATGATGCCGACAGGCAGGAACCGCGCATACTCAAACCCTCCCTTTATTTTCTAAAAGATAATCCGCAGTCAAGTGCTAAAAATAGTGTTGAAGTTCAATGCATTCAAATAATCCGTAGCGGACGGTGGTTGATCACGCTCACCAACGGCGCGAGGCAGTGGGATTTCAAAGCCCGTCCCAAGTGGTAAGGTATAGTCTTCTTCGTCTGAGGTGCGGCAAGGTTACTGCTTCAGGCAGAGGGAGCGCGCATGAGGTATGCGCGTTGTTGGAGTTCATGCTTTAGGCGGAAAGGTCTCATGCGTATTCTTCAACTAACTCCCGGGACTGGCAACTTCCATTGCGGCAGCTGTCTGCACGATCTTTCGCTGACGCGCGCCCTCAGGGCCCGCGGCCACGACGCGCTGATGGTGCCGCTGTACCTGCCGTTCGTGACCGACGTCTCAGCGGCCGATCCTGACGTCCCGGTGTTTCTTGGCGGCATCAGCGTCTTTCTCGCCCAGAAGTTCTCACGCGGCCGCCGCTTGCCAAATTGGCTTGACAGGTTTTTGAGCTCTCCAGGCCTTTTGCGCATGGCGTCGAGGCTGGTTGGGATGACGACGGCCACGCAACTTGGGGAGTCGACTATTTCCATGCTGATGGGCGAGTCCGGCGGCCAAGCCGGGGAAATGGAGCGCCTGATCGAATGGCTCCGCGGTCGACAGCGGCCCGACGTGATATGCCTTTCCAACTCGCTGCTGGTTGGCCTGGCGCGCCGCTTGAAGGAGGAGTTGAGGGCTCCGGTCGTCTGCTCGCTGCAGGGGGAGGACGCCTTCCTCGACGGCCTGCCCGAGCCCTACAGAGAACAGGCGTGGGACCTCTTGGCGGAACGCTGCGTGGACATCGACCGGTTCATCGCCGTCAGTCACTATTTCGCTGACCGCATGCGGCAACGCCTTGACCTCACGTCCGAGCGTGTCTCGGTGGTGCACCCTGGAGTGGACACGAAGGAGTTTACACCAGCCCCTTCCCCTCCAACTTCGCCTTCGATCGGTTTTCTGGCGCGGATGCAACCATGCAAGGGATTAGGCATCCTTATGGAGGCGTTCATTTTGTTGAGGCAGAGGAATGTCGTCCCCGGATTGCGTCTGAGGATCGCCGGAGCCCAGACCGGCTCGGACGTCCACTTCGTGAAAGGACTTCAGCTCAGACTGGCGGAGCGGGGTCTTGGAGATCAGGCGGACTTCATCCCCAATCTGACGATCGCGGGGAAACGGGATTTTCTCAGGGGACTGACCGTCTTCTCGGTGCCCGCGGCCTATGGGGAGGCGTTCGGCCTGTATCTGCTTGAGGCCCTGGCCTCCGGCGTGCCGGTGGTTCAACCGAGATCCGGAGCCTTTCCGGAAGTGCTGGCGCTGACGGGCGGTGGCGTACTGTGCGAACCGGACGATCCGAAGGCCTTGGCCGACGCCATCGAACCGTTGCTGCGCGATCCAGGTTACGCGAGAGCTCTCGGAGCCGTCGGCAGAAAAAACGTCATGGCGAAATTCAGCGTCGAGACCATGGCCGAAAAAACCGAACGGATCCTGAGCCGATGATTTTTACCTGTTTCCCTCGCGCAACCCATGGAAGCTACTTTGTCAGCACGATAGATTATCTCTCTTACATTGAATTCGGATTTCGACATTCGAACTTCGGATTTCCCGAGAGGGGGGGATGGCTTTGAGCGAGGTACTTGCAACAACGGTGTCCGACATCAAGCATGTGCCGGAGCGACGGGAACAGCGAGAGGCCGTGCGGCATCTCGCGGACGCGCTCGGTGCCGGTCTGGACCGTTCACGCCCGCTGACGCTACGGCAGCTTGCGGTGCATGCGCGTGATGTTCTCTCCAAGCTTTCCCTGCCGAGCCATTTCCTTGGTTTCGCCATGCTCTCCATAAGCAACGTCTTCTGGCGTGAGCAGTTCGAGGCGGTTCCGTTCCAGCGGCGACTGTTCATGCTGCCCACGTGCCTGCGCGACCGCGCGAAATGCAAAGGGACACTCGACAGCGTCGGCCTGCGTTGCGCAGGGTGCGGCGATTGCGGCATCGACGATTTGAAACGCCAAGCCGATGCGCTCGGTTACCAAGTGCTGATCGCGGAAGGCACGCCGGCGGTGATGATGAAAGTGGCGGAGTGCGGTGCCGACGCCGTCATCGGCGTCGCCTGTATGGATTCGCTTGAGAAGGCTTTCCACCGCATGGCCGACATAGGCATCCCCTTCATGGCGGTGCCGCTGTTAGGGAATGGCTGCGTCAACACAACCACCGAGCCTGATCAGATCCAATCGCTGCTGACCAGTAAACGCAGCCACGCCAGCTTGCGCACGCACAGCTATGCCCCTCTTTTACGGGAGGCGGCACGCCTTTTCGAACCGAAGGCCCTGGCTGACACGCTTGCGCCGTTCGCCAGCCAGGCTCCCGATGCCGCGGGGGCGATGGCCGACACCGAGACCATCGCCATCGACTGGCTGGGCGCGGGCGGGAAGCGACTGAGGCCATTCGTGACGTTCGCCGCCTACGCCGTCGCCCGGCATGGGGAGAAGGCGCTCGCGCCAGACGCGGACATCAAGAGCCTCATTCCGACTTCGGTAGGGAGAATCGGCCTTGGGATCGAGACGCTGCACAAGGCCTCGTTAGTGCACGACGACATCGAGGACGATGACAGCTCCCGTGACGGCAGAGCGACGCTGCATCGCACGCACGGCGTAGGACCGGCCATCAATGTCGGCGACTACCTTGTCGGTCTTGGCTATCGACTGATCGCGGGAGAGGCGGCCACGTTTCGCCTGCCGGAGCTGGCCTACGGCTTCAT
>CAYTFM010000111.1:18812-25199 GCA_964436735.1 uncultured Victivallales bacterium
TCCTTGTCCACCTGTCGAACTCGCACCTCGAACTGTGCCGCGGGCAAGGGGCGGAACTGCTGTGGCCTAAGAACGGAAAAGCGCCGCGCCCCATCGACGCCTTGTCCATTTACGCGCTGAAGACCGCTCCGGCGTTCGAGACCTCGCTGTACGCCGGCCTGCGCCTTGCGGACGCCTCCATCGACGTAAAGGTCCTCAAGCGTTTCTGCACGCTTCTCGGCGAAGGCTACCAACTGCTCAACGACCTTGACAACTGGCGCGACGATGACCACAATGCGCTTGTTCTCGGCAGAGACGCCATCGCCGGACGCCCCACCATCCTCAAGGCGTTCGCCCTGGAGGCGGGCGGTGGCGACCGCCTGGCGACTCTTGCCGCCTCAGCCAGCGGCTCCGGCGATCACGCGCACGTCTCGCGGATCAAAGAACTGTACATCGAACTAGGGGTGTTTGAGAAGGCGGAGGAGTTGCTCGCGAAACTGCGATCCCACGCCGACGCGGTCGCCGGGGAAATGAAAGATCCGGTTCTCGCGAACCTCCTGCGGTTCCTCCTTGGAATCGTGCTATAGTTTTTCTGGCACATACTTCCACGGGGGGCCGTGAACAGCATGTGCCGAAAAACTAATACTCGGAATCGACGACGATTCCTCGATCAGTTCTAAGCTGAATAGTGACGAACCGTGAACCTATTTACCTGCACCCTATATTATGCCGTCTGAACCTGAATGCGGATTCCTTGACGTCCTTGACGGGCTGTTGGCCTTAGGCGCCGCGCCGCTCAGTCGGGAGTTCAAGGATCTCCACGCTGGCTTCATCAAAAGCAGGCGTTACCACGACAAGGGTTTCCGCGGCCGCGGAACCTGTTCAGACCTGTACTACACCGAGTTCGCCGTCCGCTCGCTGGTCATGCTGAACAACCTGTCCGATCTTGCGCAAACAGCGGAGTACCTGCGACACAAACACCAGTGGCCTGACGGCGTCGCGCACGCCTTTAGCCTGCTCAACCTCATCCGCCTGCTCGACAAAGGTGGAGTTCGACTTATCCCCGAAATAAGAAGCCAACTGGTCATGACCGCGGAGAGGATGACACGCGCCACCGACCGCTCGGTCAACCATCTGTTCCTCTCGGCCATGTGCGGGGAGCTGCTTGGTCACAAAATGGCGCGCGAGCCGTCCCTTATCCACGCCATACGCAAGCTACAGCAACCCGACGGCGGATTCAGCCAGCTGGACGGGAAACACCCTGGACAGACGAATGCGACCGCTTCGGCGGTGGCGCTGGTGGCGATGACCGACGAAAGCAGCGTGATCGACCGTCAGGGTGCCGTCGAGTTCCTGAGCTCCATGCAGGACGAATGTGGCGGCCTCAAGGCCCACAAGGACGCGCCGATGGCGGACTTGCTCTCCACCTTCACCGGGCTGGTCGCTCTTTCCTCGCTGGAGGCGCTCGACGCCGTCGACCTCACCGCTGTCGCCCGATTCGTGAAGGAGCTCGCCTTCCCCGAAGGCGGTTTCCATGGCTGGCTCGGTGATCACGACCGCGATGTCGAATACACCTATTATGGTCTGGCAACCTGCTCTCTGCTGCGGATCTACGCTTCCGCGCGGACAATGCTATCCAAAGAACACTTTCAGGAAATAAACTAAAGAGGTGAGGTATGCGCAAGCTTCTATCGTCCCTTCTGTCCGCAATCGCAATTGCCGGAAGCACCGTCTCGCCGTCCGCCACAGCCCAGAATTCACCGCCTATCACCCCCGCGGCAGGCATTACGGAGCGGATTCAGGGGAAAAACCTCAAAGAGCCGTACCGCTGGATGGAGAATTCCGACGACCCCTCCTTGCAGTACTGGTTGAAGACGCAGGAGGCGTACACGGAGGCGCGGACGGCTGGAGCCCTGCGGGATCAGCTCGCCAAGGAGTATGCGGAGATCTACCCGCCTACCCGTGGAGCCTCCCCGCTGCTTGACAGGCCCAGCCGTCTTCTGGATCTCGAAGGCCGCATCTTCGACCGCCACCGCTTCAAACTGGAGGACGGACGCAGGACGGGCGTTCTGGCCGCATCCGCGTCCAGGCGCTACGAGCTTTATGCCGGCCCCGCGTACACGGACATAAAGGTGCTGCAGATCAAGGACACTCAGACCGGCGCGTTCCTGCGGGATGTCATCAACGTGAAATTCGCCTCCGTCATCTGGGATAAAGACGACACCTCCTTCTTGTACTGCACCGCCCGGGACGGACGGCTGGGCGGCGCCACGTGTGTCGTGCGCCGGCATATCCTCGGTGCGGATCCGCGCGGCGACGTGACGCTGTTCGAATCCGAGGATGTCCAGGAATCCTGCGCGATTTTCAGCAAGGGAGCCTACACGTGGATCGAGGTCTCATGCCCATCCGCATACACCCTCTCCACGATGGACGTGAGCACGGGAGCCAGGGAGATCATCCTGCAAACAAAGGGCGGCATGGCCTTATCAAGTTTCTACGGTGACCTGTTCATCTACACCAGTTTCACCAGCGAGGACATGGGGGAGATCGTCTCCTTCGACCCGGTCTCCCGCGCCTTGTCAACAGTGGTGTCCGCCCGCGACGTCCCCGTTGACAAGCTTGCGGTCGGAGGTGACGACCTGTACGTCGCCTACGTGCGGAATGGCGCCAACGAGCTGCTACGGCACACCATCACGACCGGGGTGGCACGCGTGATCGGACTCCCGGAGCAGGGAAGCGTCAGCATCACCGAAGCCTCTTCAAGCGGAATCCTCTTCGACCTCGATACCTGCACGAGCTATGCCACGTACAAGTATGATGCGGCGACCGATCAGGTGACGCTCGTGTCGCAGGGGGCAAAGCCTGACGTGGAGTTGGAGGCCACGCTCGTGGAGTACGTTCCCGTCAAGGGCTGGAAGTCCGTGATGTGGGTGGTCAAGCGCAAAGATGTGACCTTCTCAGCGGATACTCCGCTCTTCATGTATGGGTATGGCGGGTTCCGGGTCAACATACTCCCGTTCTATTCCGGACAGTATCTGCCTTGGCTGCGGCGCGGCGGCGCGCTCGCCATCGTCATCCTGCCTGGTGGACTCGAATATGGCGAGGCGTGGCACCGGCTCGGTTCAGGGCTCAACAAACGAAACGTGTTCGACGCCTTCGCCAGCGCCGCCCAGACGTTGATCAGCAAGGGATGGACCAGCCCAGACCGTATCGCCATAAACGGCGCCAGCAACGGCGGACTGCTGGTATCGGCCACGGCGATGCGGTACCCCAAACTGTTCCGCGTGGCCGTTCCCGAAGTCGGTGTCCACGACATGATCCGCTTCCCCTTGTTCACCTGCGGCGCGGGATGGATTCCAGATTATGGCGACCCGAAGATTCCGGCGGATTTTAAAAACCTTCTATCATTCTCCCCCTGCGACAGAACAAAGAAAGGCATGCGGCTCCCCTCGATGATCGTGGTCACCAGCGACCAGGACGACCGGGTTGTCCCGTCGCACAGCTACAAACTCGCCGCCGCCCTGCAGGCCGCGATGCCTACCACCCCCCCCATCCTTCTCCATGTCGCTCATGGCACGGGACACAATGTCTACGGAGCCACCGCCGCGGAGAATGCCCGAACGTTCTCGACCATCTGGTCCTTCGTGATGCAAGAGGTCGGCATGGAGTAGGATCTGATTTGCGAGGATATTGTACGTGAGATTCGGCACGCAGAATCCTTGCGCCTTATCAGACGAAACGCTACATTCTTCTCAATAAAGGAATAAGGCCGCAACCCGACGTGCGAAAATCAACCAATGTCGAAAACAATTTTGTCGCCAAAATTGTTTTCTTTTTTATTTCCGTCTTTATTCTTGGTCAACTTCACACCACACGCATAGGCACAAAACTCTTTAGGAAATAAAAAAAGGGAAGGACTTGTCATTATGAAACGCGCGCTCTTGTGTATGCTGTCAGTGTCGGCTGGCCTGGTCATCGCCCAATCCTCCAGCATGGGAGCGGATTCCTGGCCCCAGTGGGAGGGACCGCAGCACGACAACATCTCCCCCGACAAAGGACTGCTGAAAAGCTGGCCCAAGGAAGGCCCCAAACTGCTGTGGAAATTCGACGACTGCGGCAAAGGATACGCCACGGTCTCGATCGCCGACGGCATGATATTCACCGCCGGCGACTTCGGCGACGACTCGACGGTCATCGCCCTTGACATGAATGGCAAGCTGAAATGGAAAGGCAAAGGGGGACGCGGCTGGAAGGCCTCCTATCCGGGGTCGCGCGGAACGCCGACCTACAACGACGGCATGGTGTATTATCTGAGCGGATCCGGCAGCGCCGTCGCGCTCGACGCCAAGACGGGGGCGACCGTGTGGGAGGCGGATGTGACGTCCGCCTATGAAGCCAAATGCCCTCAGTGGGGCATGGCGGAATCGCTGTATGTCGATGGCGACAACGTGCTGTGCACGCCAGGCGGTTCAAAAGGCTTCATGGTCGCGTTGAACAAAAAAACGGGCAAGGTGGCGTGGGTCTGCGACAAGTTCAAGGACACCGCCTCGTACTGCTCGCCCGTCGTGGTCGACGCCGCCGGCATTCGGCAGATCATCACCATGGGCTCGAAAAACGTCGTTGGCATCGACGCCAAGAATGGCGCGCTGCTCTGGAGCAATCCCAAAGCGACGCAGTACAATGTCCATGCGACAACCCCCGTGTATAAAGACGGCTGCGTCTATGTCACCAGCGGGTACGGCTCGGGGTGCATGCTGCTCAAGATCGGGGCTGACGGCAAATCCGTGAGCGAGGTCTGGTCAAGCAAGGATCTGGATGACCATCATGGCGGCGTGGTGCTGCTGGACGGCCACATTTATGGGTCAGGTGACAAAAGCTCCGGCTGGTGGTGCCTCGATTTCAAAACCGGCAAGAAACTATGGAACAACAAAGGCGTCGGCAAGGGGTCAGTGACATACGCCGACGGCATGCTGTACTGCCTCGGCGAGGGTGGCGCCGCCGCCTTGGTCGAGGCGAGTCCTGCGGGTTATAAGGAAGTCTCCCGCTTTGACGTGCCCCAGGAGGCCAAAGACACCTTCTGGGCCCATCCTGTCGTCTGTGGCGGCAGGCTCTATATCAGACACGCCAACTTCCTCTACGCCTACGACGTGAAGAAGTAGCGTTCTGGACCGCCTCTGGATTTGTTACGATCGCATTGCCGCATCTGAACGTGCGCCTGCGGGAGGATCCGCATGGGCGTCAAGCCCTGGGTGGGCATGCTTGTGCCGCATCTTCAGCGACATAATCCGCTGCTTCAGCGCGGGATCGTCAAATTGGCGGATGGTGGCCGCTGACGGGATGACGCTGACGAATCCAATGTCTTTGAAGTGGTATTTCTCCTCCTCCTCACACTCATAGGCGTGATAGGTTGGGACCGGCACACCTTGTTCCATCAACTTCTTCAGCATTTCGAAGCGCGTTTCATACACGTCGCGGGGGAGGATGTTCTCTTTCGCGCAAAGTGTCGCCGCCATGCCGACGACCTCGCCGAGCATGCCCAAGGTGCGCATCACGCGGACACAGGAAAAGGCGACATGCGACATGCTGAGCTGACGGCCGCCCAGGAAGAGATTTTTGACATCCCTGGCATACAGGCAGCGATACGGCACCGGATAGGGTTTGGCGATCCCGCGGTGATAGGCGCAGGAGCGGAACGGCTCCTTGAACTTCGCCTCGTTTTCTGGATCGGGGAAGTGCAGGTCGAAACTCCATGTCATCGCACCGGTCGCATCAGGGTACATGACATGGTTCTCGATGTCATTCTGAGTGAGGACGTAGTCGCCGACCACGCGGTAGCTCTCGCGCTTCCCGCCGACAGGCGAAACCCAGGAGAGGGTGTCATGGACCCATTCGTCCTTCCGCCGCGAATGGTTTTTCAGAAATGACCAGTTCGCGTACGTGGCCATCAACCCATAATCGCGGATGTACTCCGTCTCGTCGGCTTGGTTGCGGTATTGGCCAGTCTCCCATTCCCAGTCGGCCCCTCGGACATGGTAGGCGTTCCCCTCGTTGAAGGGGATGCCCCAGTCGACGTCGGGGAAGGACGTGGGCTTCAACGCTTTTTTCGACCCCCAGAGGACTGAGAGCCCCATGACCTGGTTATCCCCTTTCTCCGGGGCCAGGGATTCATTGAATGCCGCGCGCGACTCGCGTCCGTACATCACCTCCGCTCCCATCTTGCGGGCGATGACGGCGTCGCCTGTGCAGTCGGCGAAGAACCGGGCCCTGTAGCGGGTTTCCGCTCCTGTGCGTGTGTGCCGGGTGATCAGGGCTCTGACAAGAGCGGGATCATTTTCATCCCTCTCCACGGCGATGACACACTCGTTCAGCGCCAGTTTATAGTGGCTGCGGTCCTGCAGGGCGAAGACC
>CAYTFM010000112.1:0-25185 GCA_964436735.1 uncultured Victivallales bacterium
GGGCACCGAGATATACAAACGCAATTTCTTTGTGAACACCTGCTTCGAGGAGCTCTCCCTTAGCACGCCGAAGGTCATCTCCGGCATCCACGACGCCTACCGCGACGCCGGCGTCGACGTCCTGACCGCCAATTCGTTCGGCGCGAACCGCAACAAACTGTCGCGGTTCGGGTTGGCCGACAAGACGCGTGAGATCAATGCGGCGGCCGTGCGCCTCGCCCGCGAAAGCGGCGGCCCCGACATCCTCGTCTGCGGGTCGGTTGGTCCAGTCGGCGAGATCCCCTACAAGAGCGGACTCGCCCCCGAGGCGGTCACCGAGATACTCGCCGAGCACATCGACGCGCTCGAGAAGGCCGGCGCCGACTTCATTCTCTTCGAGACGCTGCCGAGCCTCGCCGACGTCGAGCGTGCTTTGCGCGCCATCAGCGCGGGGTCGAAGCTGCCGTACATGATAAGTCTGTCGGTCTCGCGTGAAGGCGAGTCGATCAAGGGCGAACCGCTGGCCGTCCTGCTGAAGCCGATCCTCGCGATGAAGGACCGCCGCCCGAGCGCCATCGGACTCAACTGCGGACTCGGCCCCGAAGGACTGCTGAGCGCGCTGGAACTGCTTATCCCCCATTGCGGTCTGCCGATCATCGCCCAGCCGAACGCCGGCGTCCCGCGCGACGTCGACAACCGCCAGATGTACATGACCAGCCCCGAGTACTTCACCACCTATGCCTTGCGCTTCATCAACCTCGGCGTCCGCGGCGTCGGCGGCTGCTGCGGCGTCGGCCCGGAACACATCAAGGATCTCGTCCGCAGCGTCAAGCCGATGACGAAGAAGGTGTTCACCGGCACGCTGAAGCTGGAGGCCACCGTCTCGCTGAAGGAGCCTGTGCCAACCGCCGTCAAGTCATCGCTTGGCGCCCTGCTGGCCGGCGACCAGTGGATCAGAACCGTCGAGATACTGCCGCCGCGCGGGTGCGACATCTCCCAGATTATAGAGAAGGCCATCACCTGCCGCGAGGCCGGCGTCAACGCCATCAACGTCCCTGACGGCCCCCGCGCCAGCTCTCGGATGTCGCCGATCATCACGGCGCACTTCATCCAGGAGCGCGCCAAGATCGAGGCGATCCTGCACTTCTGCTGCCGCGACAAGAATCTGATCGGCATGCAGGCGGATCTGCTTGGCTGCTCGGCGGCCGACATTCACAACATCCTCTTCATCACGGGCGATCCGCCAAAGCTGGGCGACTATCCGTTCGCCTCGGCGGTGTTCGACGCCGACTCGATCGGCATGACGCGGATTCAGGCGTATCTGAACCGCGGTGTCGATCTCGGCGGAACGGCTATCTCGCCGCAGACGAAGGCGCTCATCGGCGTCGGCGCCGATCCCAACGCCCTCGATTTCGAGCGGGAGGTCCGGCGGACCAAGGAGAAAGTCGAGGCGGGCGCGGAGTATATCATCACGCAGCCGGTCTTCGACGCCGCGCCGCTGTTCAAATTCCTTGACCGCATCGATGAGCTCCGCGTGCCGGTGATCGCCGGCATCTGGCCGCTGGCGAGTTTCCGAAACGCCGAATTCATGCGCAACGAGGTGCCGGGCGTCGTCGTCCCCGACGCCATCATGAAGCGGATGGCCGCCGCGCCGACCAAGGAGACACAGCGCGAGGAGGGGATCGCCATCGCCCGCGAGAGCGTCGAGGCCCTCCGCTCCCGCGTCCGCGGCGTCCAGGTCAGCGCGCCCTTTGGCAACGTCAACACCGCCCTCGCCGTGCTTGCATGAGGGGGCAGGAAAACAGGGGTCGGGGTTCAGGGCTCAGGAGAGGGGCGCACCTTGCAGCAGTAATGGCGGATCAATTTAAGTAGCAGAAACGGCTTACTACATGTGTCGAATTTTCAATAATTTTCCTGAACCCTGAACCCATCGCATTACCTATACCTTCAACCGAGTCAGGAGCCACACCATGAAAACCTGTCCGAACGAGAACTTCGCTCCCACCGCCGGGAAGGATTTCATCGCCGAGACTGTGTCGCGGATCTGCGCGACCTACCAGGACAAGCAGGGAATCAATCACCTTGAGGGGTTCAATCTGCCGAGCCAGACGGAGATATCCTCGATCCTCAACGACCTCCGCGAGGTGATTTTCCCCGGCTTCGCCGAAAAGAAGATTCTCAGCATCGACGCCGTCCCCTACGTGGTCGGCGACCTCATCAGCCGCGTCTACGCCGATCTGAGCGACCAGATCGCCCGCTCCTTCCGCTACAACTGCGAAATGAAGAAGTGCAAAACCTGCGATGTGCCGAAACTCTCGGAGGATGCCGCCCGGCATCTGATCGGAAAACTGCCCGAAATCCGCGAGATCATGAAGACCGACATCGCCGCCGCCTACGACGGCGACCCCGCCGCCAAAAGCCTTGACGAGATCGTCCTGAGCTATCCCGGCATCCGCGCCATCTGCGCCCAGCGTATCGCCCACGAACTCTACGTCAAGGACGTTCCGCTGATCCCGCGGATGATGTCGGAACGCGCCCACAGTGAGACGGGCATCGACATCCATCCCGGCGCGCGGATCGGCGAGAGATTCTTCATCGACCACGGCACGGGCGTCGTCATCGGCGAGACGGCGGTCATCGGTGACAACGTCAAGGTCTACCAGGGCGTGACCCTCGGCGCGATGTCCTTTCCGAAGGACGAGAGCGGCCGCGTCATAAAAGGGCGCAAACGGCACCCGACGATCGAGGACGACGTGACCATCTACGCCGGCGCCACGATCCTCGGCGACATCGTCATCGGCAAAGGTTCGGTGATCGGCGGTAACGTCTGGTACACCGAGACCGTCGAGCCGCACACCGTCATCACCATCGCCAAACCCGACTTGACCATCAAGTCGAAGAAGGCCAGATGAGGGAAAGAAAGGGGTCAGGGGTCAGGAGAGAGGCAATGAAATGCCTATGAGAGGCTACCACTATGCCTGACATCGCGCAAAATCTCTGCGAGGTCAAGGATTCGGTGACGGCGGCCGCCCGGGCGGCTGGCCGCGATCCCGCCTCCGTGCGGTTGCTCGCCGTCAGCAAGACGTTTCCCCCGGATGCCGTTCTCGAGGCCTACGCCGCGGGACAGCGTTTGTTCGGCGAGAGCCGCATCCAGGAGTTCGAGGCCAAGGCGGTCGTCCTACCGAAGGACATCGAATGGCACTTCATCGGCCATCTCCAAAGCAACAAGGTGGCCCGCGTGGTCGAGATCGCCTCCTGGATACACTCGGTCGACTCCGAACGGCTGCTCGAACGGATCGACCGTCTCGCCGGTGAGCAGGGGCGGTGTCCGCATATCCTGCTGGAGGTCAATATTTCCGGCGAGGAGACGAAATGCGGCCTGCGCCCCGCGGGTGCCCTCCATCTTGCGGAACTGGCCCTCGCGAAGAAGCATGTCACGCTTGAGGGGTTGATGACGATGGCCCCCTACGGCGCGCCGAGGAAGCAGCTCGAGAAGATCTTCTCAGACCTCCGCGGCCTCCGCGACGAACTCGCCTGCAAACTCGGCGTCGCGATGCCCGAGCTTTCCATGGGCATGAGCGGTGACTACCACGAGGCCGTGGAGCAGGGCGCCACCATCGTCCGCATCGGCTCCGCCATATTTGGCGGCAGATAGTTTACCGCATATGGACTTGCCGTTTTGCGGCTTCCCCCTCCATTACTGTCGGGGCTCGGTTCGTGCGTCTGAACAGAGCCACGAGTGTAAACGAGTGGTTGTCGCAGCGGCGGAGCCGCCTAATTTACCCTCATGACTGCTGGTGTCGATGGCCAGCTGGTAAGTTGCCCAGGCATCCCAATGGATGTACATTCACGACATGCACAGATAGTAGCACGGGAGGAAATAGTATGGCGCATCGGGATAGCGACGGGGCGGGAGACACTTCCTCCCGGCCAAAGGGCGGCGGCTGTGCCGCGGGGCTGTTAGGCGGAGGATTCATCGCCGCGCTGGTGTGCGCGGCGCTGGTCGCGGGGCCGGTCTGGCTGTGGTACTGGTGGCGGATCGAGCCTGACAACGGACAGTTCGCCGTGTTGATCAGCAAGACGGGCACGGATCTTCCGTCCGGCGAGATTGTCGCAACCACGCCTGGACAGAAAGGGGTGCAGCTCGAGGTGATTCCCGAGGGACGGTATTTCCGCAATCCCTACGACTGGAATTGGAAGTACTGCCGCATGACCGACATCCCGGCGGGGAAACTGGGGGTGAAGACGCGCCTGTTCGGCAAGGACCTCCCTTCCGGCGAGATCATCGCCCCCGAGGGGGTCCGAGGTATCATGCCTGAGGTGCTCGGTCCCGGCAAATACCGTATCAACCCGTTCGCCTACGAGGTGAGCATACACGACGCCATCAACCTCCGGCCCGGATGCGTCGGCGTCAAAATATCGTTGGTCGGCAAGGACATCCTCAACGCGTCTCTGCCACAGAGCGAGCGCGACACGTTTCTCGTGACCAGCGGCATGAAGGGCGTCTGCCCCGAAGTGCTCGACCCCGGCACCCATTACCTTAATCCCTACATCTGGGCGGTGGTCGAGGTCAATCTGCAGAGCCAGCGCTTCGAGATGAGCGGCGATGATTCCATCGTCTTCCTTACCTCCGACGGTTTCACGGTCAAGGTGGAAGGCACCATCGAGTACAACGTTCGGCGCAGCCATGCGGCGCTGCTGACGCACCAGGTGGGCGATATGGAGGACATCATCAAGAAGCTGATCATGCCGCGGGCGCGCGGCTTCAGCCGGATCGAGGGGAGCAAGAAGCCGGCGGTCGACTTCATCGTCGGCGAGACGCGGCAGGAGTTCCAGAACAACCTTGACAAGCACCTCCGCGAGAAGTGCGATCCGTTCGGCGTGTCGGTCAACTCCGTGCTGATCCGGAACATCATCCCCCCAGATGAGATCTCGGTGATCATCCGCGACCGCGAGTTGGCTGCCCAGGAGGCCAAGAAGTTCGAACAGCAGATCGAGCAGGCGAAGTCGCGCGCCGAACTCGTGCGGCAGCAGATGCTTGCCGAGCAGAACAGCAAGAAGGTGGAGGCGGAGACGCAGAAACTGAAGGCGGAGATCGCCGCCAAGCAGGACCAGTCCGTGAAGATCACCGCCGGCGAGCGCGAGAAGGAGGTCGCGGAGATCGGGAGGAAGACCGCCGAGGCCGAGGCGAAGGCGAAGGTCGTCGGCGCCGAGGCGGAGCGCGATGTGATCCGCCTCTCCAACGAGGCCGAGGCCAAGGTCCTCGCCACCAAGGTCGCCGCGTTCGGCGGTGGCATGGGGTGGGCGAGGTACAACCTCTACGGTAAACTCGCCCCAAGGATCAAAGGGTTGATGGTGAACGACGAAACCGCCGGCGCGGTGCTGCCGCTGGGGACGCCTCCCCGCGATGGCGGAGGCGCATCCAAAGCCAAACCCGCCACGGCGCCCTCCGCCGACGCCGGAAAGGAGGCGAAGTGAATATGAAAAACGAAAGAACGCCGAACACGCAACATCGAACATTCAACATCGAACGTCCACCTCCCGGCATTCAACGTAAGGAAGGCGAGGGCGGATCGGCCAAAATCGGACTGATGGTGGTCGTGCTTGTCGTCGTCTGCGCGGTGGTCGTCGGCTGGGGCGTTTGGCACTGGGGGTTCTGCCGCTTCTACGTCGATGTCGGGCAGATGGCGATCGTGACGTCGATGGATGGGCGCGATCTTGAGCCTGGACAGATTCTCGCCAAGCCCGGGCAGAAAGGCGTTTTGGAGGAGCCGCTCGGCGAGGGGCGCCACTTCCTCAATCCGATGATTCATGAATGGAAGATCGTGCCGGCCATCCGCATTCAGCCGGGCAAGGTGGGGGTGGTCACCTCGAAGGTGGGCAAGGATTTGCCGCCTGGGGAGTTCCTCGCCGACGAGGGGCAAAAGGGGGTCTGGCGGCGCGTGCTCGGGCCCGGCGCCTACCGGATCAACCCTGAAGGCTACAAGGTGGAACTGCTCGACGCGGTCAACATCCCGATCGGGTATGTCGGTGTGGTCACCTCGCTGTCGGGCGAAAGCGCCCCCGATGGGGCGTTCGCCGGTCCGAACCAAAAGGGCGTGCGCGCCGACATCCTGCAGCCGGGCCTTTATTACCTCAACCCCAACGCCTACAAGATCGATGTCCTGGAGATTGGACTCAACCAAGTCTCGCTCACCGGCAAGGAGGGGGGGCAGGTGATCACCAAGGGCAAGGTCGAGGTGCAGAACACGGCGATGGAGAATCTGGCGGCCAACGTGCTCGCCAAACAGCAGGAGCGGCGCAAGGACTATATCGAGCATTCCCAGCAGATGGCGATGCCGCAGCAAGCTCCGACTCTCTCCTCCTCGGTTTCGAGGTCCGCCCCCGCCGCGCTGAAGGAGAAGAAAAGCGCCGGACCGCAGCCCCCGCAGCCGCAGCCTTCACCACAGCAGCAGGGGTCGGCCACGTTCGGTTTCTCGCAGTGCGTGGAGTTCCCGTCGCGCGACGGGTTCGAAATCCGCCTCGACATGACCGTCGAGTTCGAGCTGCTGCCCGACAAGATCGCCGAGATCTTCCTGAAATACGGCGACCTGCCGGCGGTGGTCGATAAAATCATCATGCCGCAGATCCTTTCGGTCTCGCGCCTCAAGGGCTCGTCCTACCGCGCCCAGGACTTCATTGTCGGCGAGGGGCGCGAGAAGTTCCAGAACGAACTGAAGGACGCGCTCGCCACCATTCTGAAGGAGAAAGACATCCTCGTGCTCAACTCCCTGATCCGCCACGTTGACGTGCCTGGACAGATCCTCGAGCCGATCCAGCAGGCCAGTCTGGCGGTTGAGCAGAACCTCACCAACAAGGCGCGACAGGCCACTGCCCGCAAGCAGGCCGAACTCAATACCTCGGAAAGCCTGATCGACCAGAAGCGCCAGGAGGTGATGCAGGAGACCGAGAAGCTGGTGGCCGAGACGAAGGCCCAGGAGGACCGGGCTGTGGCGTCGATCAAGGCGGACGCGGAGATGCAGGTGGGGCAGATCGCGCAGGAGACGGCCAAGGTGCGGGCGGGGACGGCGCGGATCCTCGGCGAGGCCAAGGCGTCCGTGATCTCCATGGTCGAGGGGGAGATGGCCAAAGGCTTCGAACTCAAGCTCAAGGCGATCAGCGACCCCGAGGCGTACAACCTTCTGCGGTTCAGTGAGGAGCTTAACCCCGACATCGACGTCAAGGTGATTCACGCCGGAGAAGGCACGCTGTGGACCGATCTGGAGAAGGCCGGTCTCGCCGAGGTCGGCGGTGCCAAGGCCGTCACCCGCGAAAAGAAAAAGTGAGGCGCGGCGCGCTTACCAGAGCGGGATGGAACCGCTCTCGCGGAACTGGCGCGGGGTCATCCGCAGCTCCTTCCTGAAGAGGCGGATCAAATGCTGATGCGAGACGCCGCCGAGGCGTCCGCAGATCTCCTTTGAACTCAGCCGCGACTCCTTGAGGAGGCGGCAGGCGAGTAGGAGCTTGCGGCGGATGAGATACTGTTGCGGAGTCTGTCCAAGCTCCGTCCGGAACACGCGGGCAAGATGTTCCCGCGAGACGCCCAACTCCGCCGCCACGGTTCCCACAGACACCTCGGAGCCGACCTTGACGTCGAATTGCACGCAGGCGTCGGCGACGACTTTGCTGGAAGGAGCGTGGAGCGGACCCGTCTCGTTGTTGGTGCCAAGAGTGGTCAGCAGTTCGAACACCACCGCGGCTCCGGCGAAGGCCGAGATGCTCACCGAGATTCCGTCGAAAGAACTCCATGCCGTGAGCCTGCGGAGCAGGGAACAGTCGGTGGGGAGGTGGAGGACGGGACCGTGGCGCTGGACGAGCTCGCGGAGGATCAGCAAGGCCGGTTCGCCCTCGAAGCAGACGAATAAGAAGTCCCACGGTTCGGTCGCTCCGGGCGGATAGTAGTAGGATATGGCGGGATCGCGGACCTCGCAGAGGAAGCCGCTGCCCGCAGGGACGCGGCGCGGGCCGTCGGCGTCTTCGAAGACCCCTTCGCCAGAGAGCGTGTACTGGAAGAGGAAGTGCGTCTCGTTCTGCCGAAGTCTTCCCTCGTAGCGGTAGCTCGGATCGACCTGCCGCTCGGCGGAGACCGTCCTGAACCGCGGGAGCGAACCCAGGGGGCGCATCGTCAGAAAACGTGTGATCCATGGAGTCATGCGCATACTATCACATCTGGTTCATGAATATCAAAGCCCGCGGCGTTGCGCATTGGTCATCTATATGATATACTCACTGTTCCGCGGTGGATCCGCTTAATTTGATGCTGAGAAGATTCAATGTTGGGTACATCCGAAATCCGAATGTCGAAATCCGAAGTAAATCCGAATTTCAAATGAATGAAACAAAACAGTTCAACAGCGTTTTCGCTGTCTCGGATTTCGTGCTTCGATTTTCGGATGTAAGTTGCGGCGGAGCCGCCTAATTTAATGAGGTTGCCATGCTGAATCCGCACGTTTCGATTTTCATGACGACGACGGTGAAGCTGTTTTTCATTTTGACGCCGTTCTCGGCCCTCTCGCTGTTTCTCGCGTTGACGCGGGATTTTTCGGAGGCGGAGCGCAAGCGTCTTGCATGGAAGGTGTTGAACGCCATCATCGTGACGGGAGTGGTGATCATCTTCTTCGGCGGCTTCATCTTCTCTTTGTTCGGCATCACGCTTGACGCCTTTCGAATCGGCGCGGGAATCGTCCTGTTCTTCGCCGGCTTTGGTTTTGTCAAGGGAAGCGTCGACGAGTCCGCGGCGGGGAAGGGTGACGAGATCGCGGTCGTGCCGCTGGCGGTTCCCATGATCGTAGGGCCTGGGACGATCGGCGCCCTGTTCGTGATCAGCGCGGAGGCGGCCGGGCCGGCGGCGAAACTCGCCGGATGCGGCGCGTTCGCCTGCGCCTCGGTCTGTGTGGGACTTCTCCTCTACGGCGCGTCGTCCATCGAGCGCTTCGTCGGCGGCAAATGGATCTCCATCCTCTCGAAACTCACCGGTCTCATGGTCTGCGCGATCGCCGCGCAGATCGTCGCCACCGGCGTTAGGAACATCTTCCAGATCCATTGAGCAGCTGGCGCTTGTGTCAGCCTTCTTTTGTCATGTGAGTTTGATGTCACATCACGTTCATTAATGTCAATCCGCGCCTCCTTGCGCGATAGTCCTCTGTAAGATACATTTGAGGTGGGAGGTGATCGATTATGGGGCATAGCACGCATGCGTTTCCGCATTCCCAGGGGTCTGGTCACGAATGGTTCACACTCATAGAACTGCTCGTGGTCATCGCCATCATCGCGATCCTCGCGAGCCTTCTGCTTCCCGCGCTGCGGGGCGCCCGCGAGTTGGCGCGGATGACGGAGTGCGTGGGCAACCTGAAGCAGTACAATCTTGGGGCGATGAGCTATGCCAACGACCACTCCGACTACGTGATGTTCATCGGCGATCCCATGGGCAACGGCGACAACTACATGCGTGGGTTCTACTCGTACATCGCCAGCTCAGACTGGCCCTCGAACAAACGCATTCCCTCCCTCAACTGCCCCAAGAACAAGGAGCAGCCGACGGCGGACCGCCTGTATACGTCATACGGCCTGAACATGCTGTTCGGCGGCTATGCGGGGGCGGGAGGCAAAGACTGGTGCCGCTTCTCGCAGGTGACGCGTCCTTCGGTGACGCCCCTTGCCGGCGACAAGCAGGGAGGCGCCGCCGGCACGCTTCTCTACAGCGGCGACATCACCAACGCCTCGCGTTCCCCGCACATCTTCCGTCACGGCGCTGACAACGAGCTTGGCAAGGCGGCGTTCCTCTACTGCGACGGGCATGCGGTGCCGTCCACTTACGCTGGCGCCTTCGCTGGCGCGGCGTCGCTGACCAACTACGACACGTGGCGGCCGCGGTACAATCCGTGAGTGGCGCAGCCTCTTCCACGGCATCGCAATCAACTTACAGGGAAAAGAAGTTATGAAAAAGAGGATGTTCACGCTCATCGAATTGCTGGTTGTGATCGCCATCATCGCGATCCTCGCGGCGCTGCTGCTGCCCGCTCTGAACAATGCTCGGACGCTGGCGAAGGTCATGAGCTGCGGCAACAACCTCAAGCAGTTCGGCACGGCCTTCCTGTCCTACGCCGACGACAATCAGCAGTTCCTGCCCGGCCGCGGGGCGACCTTCTCCGACATATACCTCAACGACATGAGCTACACCACGGGCATCGTCTGGACGCGGCAGCATGGCGAGTTGCATCCGGACTACCTCACCACGGGCGCACTCTACTACTGCCCGCTCAACACCACCACCACCTACAAAGCAAATTGGAAGGTGACAAGCAGCTATTGGTACCACATCAGGTATCCGGGAGCTGACAATTCTCAGTGGCGCAGAATCAGCGACATCTATACCGCGGGGGGCTACACGCCCGCATCGACCTCGCTGCTTGCCGACGGACGATGGGTTACGCTTGGACAGACGGTCAACCACATGCGGCCGCGAGGCTTCAATGTGCTGTTCTACGACGGCCATGTGAAGAATGTCATCGATCCGGCGGGCCGCGCCAGCGGAGACAGCAGCGCGATGGCGTATTTCAAAGAATGCTATTAAGGGCTCAATGCAAAATAACCTGTACATTCATTGAAACAACTATAGATATGCACGAAATGATGAAACAGGAGGAGAGGCTATGATGATGGGGATGAAGCGGAACAATCATTGGTACGCATGGCGTCCAGTTGGGTATTCTGGTGCCGCTGTCGGGGTGGCGGTCCTGATGTTCGCCGCGGCAATGCCGGCCGCCGAGCGCTTCGCCGGCGGCGAGATCGGCAAGGGTGAGTTGAAGGCGAACATTTCCGATAAGGGGTCGCTCGATTCGGTCTCGTTGGGCGGTGTTACGCTGTTCAAGACCAACGGCGGCGTCAGCACTGGTGGTTCCAAGGACGACCAGTGGAAGCCGTGGGCCCCGCAGACGTGGGCGAAGGATGTCAAGCTCGAGAAGGAGGAGACGCCTGAGGCCGTGACCGTGACCGCCACCGGCGTGATCGCCCCCAAGGAGGTCCAAGGCTCCAGCACCATCAAGATCGTCACGAAGGTCACTGCCACCGCCATCGTCCAGCACTGCGAGATCAAAACCACCGTGAAGGAGCTGTGGCGCAGCTTCGGCGAATCGTTCCGTGTCGACGCCGACGCCTTCGGCACCGGCAACTACCGCGTCGACGGCGGCGAATGGAAGCTCTTGCCCGAGGCGAAAGGGAACAGGAATCTCGTCTGGCCAACGCTTGCGGAGACGCTGGACATGAGGTCCGCGAAATATTCCCTAACCTTCAAATTCGACGGCGTGAAGACGGCGTTCTTCGACGACCGCAAGCCGGGCAGCCAGATATGGAATCTCGAGTTCGGTCTGCCGCCCCGCGAGATCACCGACGAGCGCGGCGGACAGTCCTACGGCGCGGAGTTCGGAGTCGCCATCGAGGTTGTTCCCAACAAGACCGCCGAACTGCCGATCAAGCCGCCACCGGCCGCGCCTTCATCGTCAGTCAACCTCGCCGAGGGCAAAGATAGGCTTGTCGAGAATACCGATTTCCGCCGCCGTTACTCGCTCGACGGCGAGTGGGACTTCCGACCGCTGGGCGGCGAGAAGGATTTCCCACAGGATCTTTACAAATATCCGATCGCCGCCGGGAAGTGGGCCAAGATCAGCGTACCCGCCGCCAAGGGGATCGATGACGCCTGGCCCACGGTCGAGCATGCCGCATGGTATAAGATCGTCTTTACCGCGCCCGCCGACATCAAGGGCAAAAGGGTCGTCCTCCGCTTTGAGGAGATCAACTATCTGTCGCGCTTCTTCTTGAATGGCAAGGAGGTGGGGCGCCACCTCGGCGGTTTTGTGCCGGTGAGCGTTGACGTGACCCGGGGCCTTGTCTACGGCGGCGAGAACACGCTCGAGGTGTTCGTGGGTGACAACACTGCCGTGCTCGACAAGGCGAAATATCCGGACGGCGCCCCGAAAAGCGCTGACTGGTCGAAGACGAAATTCGGCAGCATCGCCGGACTTGTCTTCTGCGCCCACAAGGGAATCATCCAAAGCGTCTTCCTCGAGGCGTCGCCTGTCGCCCGCGTCGACGATGTCTTCGTGAAGACCTTGGTGCGGAAAGGGGACATCACGTCGGACGTCGAGGTGGCGAACGCCTCCTGGCAACCGAAAAAGTTGACAGTCAAGTCCGTGGTGCTTGATGGCGATAAGGTTGCGAAGGAGCTTCCCGAGCAGATCGTTGACGTGCCCGCCGCCGGCGCCAAAACCATATCAACATCCACTGACTGGAAGGATGCGAGGCTGTGGTTCGTCAAGCAGCCGAATCTGTATGTGATGAAGACCGACCTTTACGAGGACGGCAAACTCGTCGACTCCGTCAGAACCCGCTTCGGCTTCCGCGAGTTCTGGATCGAGGGAACGAGTTTTGTCCTCAATGGCGTCAAGCTCACACTGCGGGAGTGCGCCACGCACATCTACTATCATCCGGGGCGGGTTGATTGGGACAAGCAATATGCGGGCAAGCCCAAGGAGGGGGCAAAGGCGGAGATGGAGGCGATCCAGTGGGCGAACTTCAACTGCACGCGGATGGTGCACCGGCCGCACCCCGCCTACTTCTACGACATCGCCGACGAACTCGGGCATCTGGTGATCTCGCACTTTCCCGTCGCTTTCCACAAGGATCAGTTCGACTTCATGGATCAGCGTCTCTACGACAATGCCGAGCAGACCATCAGGGGGCTTGTCCGCAAGGAGCGCAACCATCCCTCGATCATCATGTGGGAAGGTGAGAACGAGGGATTCCCGTATGGCGAGAACGAGCTGGCGTTCCAGTTCGCCGACTTCTACGACACGTGGATCGGCGGCGTCGCCAAGGCCAACGACCCGACCCGGATCGTGAAGTACGGCCGCGAGGGCGATCTCATGGGCCGCGCCCCGGTGATCGACATGCACGGCGGCGACCGCAGGGATGTTTCCGACGAGCCGCTGCCCAACAGCAACTGGCGGATCCTCGAACCGCAGTCCTACGGCTATGGTGTTCTTAATGGAACCAAGTGGGAGTGGAAGAAGGACAAGCCGCTGTACTACGGCGAGGGGCTTTACTGGATGATGGACGTCAGCAGCTCCGCCAGCAAGGGGTTGGGCGCCAGGTTCCTCGGCGAGAAGGTCTTCGACGACACGCAGTGCGGCGACCAATGGTTCAAAGGGCAGGAGCAACTGATGCTGTACGGCCAGGCCGAGTATTTCAAAGTCGGCATTCCGATCTGGCGTATGCTCGGCGCACTCGGTGGCTATTGCCCGTGGGGGGTGAACAGCGGCTTCGGCAGCACTCTGACCATGCGCGACATGCCGATCATCAAGGCGACACGCGAGCTGATGAAGTCCGAGCGCTTCTTCCTCAAACAGTGGCACCGGAATTTCTTCGCGGGATCGAAGGTCTCTTACGACCTTTGTTTCATCAACGACGACTATGCGTCCCACGAGTATAAGGTCGAATGGACCGCCTCGCTGGATGGCGCGAAGGTGGCGGGAGACAGCCTCTCTCTGTCGATCAAGCCATCGGAGACCGCCTGGAAGGGCATCGCCTTCGCCGCGCCCAAAGTCGACGTCGCGAAGAAACTCGATCTCGTCGTGAAGATGAGCAGAGACGGGCAGGTCGTCCACGAGGAGACCATTCCGCTCCGTGTGTATCCCACGGCGAAAATCTCGGTTCCGGGCAACGCGCCTCTTGCGCTCTTTGATCCGTCGGGCAAGACCGCCGCGGTCCTCGATTCGTTCGGCGTGAAATATGTGAAGGTCGCCTCGCTCGAAGATGCGGTGAAAGGCAAGGAGCGGATTATTGTCATCGGGGAATACGCGTTGGCCGAGGGACTTGCGATCCCGCTGGAGCTTGATGAGTTCGTCAGGAACGGCGGCCGCGTCCTTGTGCTGCCGCAGTCGATCGCCAAAAATTACGCGCCGGTCGTCCGCGCTGATCCCGAGGCGGCGGTGACACGGGAACGTGTCTTCATCTGCGACCGGAGCAGCCCGCTGCTCAAGGGGATCTTCGAGGAGGAACTCTCGTGTTGGAACCATCCGGAGTGGGATGCGGCGCACTCGGTGGCCGTCAAGGCGCGGCAGAAATTCAACCGCGGCAACGCGCGGGCCATCCTCGATTGCGACACCCAGTGGTTTGCCGCCCTGCAGGAGGCCTATTTCGGCAAGGGGCTTTACCTCGAGTGCTCGATGGACATCGTTCGCAAGGCCGCCTCCGAGCCGCTCGCCGCCGCTCTCTGGGATACCATTCTGGCGAGGCTTGCGGAGTATGCGCCGCCGACCTATAAGACGCTGTCGGTGCTTCGTGACGAGGACGCCGTGAAAACCCTGCAAGCCCAGGGGATTGTCTGCGCGAACAGCGACAAGGTCCCGGCGGACGGCATTTTGCTGATCACCGACGCGTCGAATCTGGAAGCCGCCGAGATCGAGGCCGTCAAGAAGTTCGCCGAAGCGGGCGGCACGGTGTGGCGGCATGCGCGGAAGGGTGGCGACACCACACTGGTCGAAGGTGTCACCGGGGCGAAGATCAATGTCAAACCCTACCCGAACGATTGGCGCGAGCGCGCCGTCAGACGCACGGAGGCGGGCAAGACGGCGGGACCTTTGGCCGGCGTGGGCAGCGTGGCGATCTACGACCGCAATTCTGTGGATGACATCTGGTCGGCCGAGGGCGGCGGCGCGGTGGAACTCGCCACCGGCGGCGCGGCGGTCGACTTCCCGGTCGGTAAGGGGCGTCTTGTCGTGGAGCGCTTCTCATGGGACAAGCCGGTGAACATGGCGCACCAGCAGTGGGCCGACCATGTCGTGAGTTCCTTCGTAACCAGCCTTGGCGGGGAGATCGACCTCTACCGCTACAGCAAGCGGAAAACGTACAAGCCCGACGACTTCGCCCCGATCGACATCGCCGCCGTTTGCAACCGCGGCTTCCGCGACGACACGGCGGGCGACGGCAAGGGCGGGTGGACCTATCAAGGTCCCAACAACGACTTGCGCGGCATGAGGAGCGGACGGCAGAGCTATCATCAGATCGTCTTCGAGATCGTCGATCCCGCCAAGAACAACGGCAACGCCTGCCTCGTTCTGAACTCGCCCGACAACGCGCCGTCCTGCCCGAAGAGCACCGCGGAGATACCGGTCGGCATGAAGGCGAAAGCCCTTTTCCTTCTCCACACCGCCGCATGGTACGGCGAGAAGGACGCCAACAAACCGGTGATCCGCTACGTGGTGACGTACGACGACGGTTCAAACGAAACCATCAACACGCTCGGTGGTCTCGACATCAAGGATTGGTGGACCCCCGGCAACTGCGGTAAGGCTCTCGGCGTGTCGCTGCTGCTCAAGTCCGACACCGAGGCCGACGCCCTGCCACGGAAGCGTGGCCTCCAGTTGCAGGAGTGGGAGAACCCGAAGCCGGACAAGGCGATCAAATCGATCCGCATCGAGAGCGGCGACACCAACGCCATCCCCATCGTCATGGCGATCACGGCTTATAAAAGTTAATGGGCTCTGGTCGCCGCGTGTGTCCGCCGGGCGTGTGGGAATTCCGCGCCTGGCGGCGTATCCCGCCTCACCCTCCGCGCAGGAGACTTCCAACCGGGTCTTGACAAGGCGCGGCGGATAGGATATAACTATGCGCAACTGGTCAGACCAGTTGCCCGTGACGGGCAAGCCGCGGCAGGGTATGAGGGGAGTGAGAGATGCGGGCTGAGCAATTCAAAGATATTCTTTTGAAGAGGCGCTTCACCGTGGGGGAGTGCATTCCCTCGGAGCGGCAACTTGCCGAGAAGTACAAGGTCAGCCGCGCCACTATCGGCCGCGTCGTTTCCGAGCTGGTGGCCGAGGGTGTTCTTGATCGCAAGTGGGGGAAGGGAGTCTTCTACCTCGGTTCAAGGTCAGTCCACATTTTCGTCCTGATGCGTCTTGAGCTCATGACAAGAGCTGCGAATCCCTACGCCTGGTTCACCCATTTCGATCTTCTCAAAGGCATTTTGTCCGCCACTCGCGGAGGGATGAAGGTTGATCTCTGCGAATCGATCGATGAGCTTGAGAGGCTCTGCGGCGGAGCGGGAAGAAAATACGGGGCCATCTGCATCGGAGCCAATGAGTTCGCTGATAAGATGCCATCGGGCGTTCCATGCGTGCTGTTCAATAATTATGGGGTATATGATTTTCCGTCTGTCGACTGCGACGTGAAGGGGGGAACCTACATGGGGGCCCGCCAGTTGATTCACAAGGGGTACAAACGCATCGCGTTCGTCGGTGGCCCCTTTGCGCATCCCAGCCAGCAGTTGCGGCTGGAGGGCTACCAACAGGCTCTGACGGAAATTGGGTGCCGCATCGTCCCCGAGTTGGTGGCGGAGTGCTCCTTTGGCGACAAGGAAGGCGAACTGGCTGCCGACCGTCTGCTGCGAGGACGCCTCATGCCGGATGTGGTGATGTGCTCCGATGACATGAGAGCTGTCGGCGTGTACCGCGCCTTGAAGCGGAGGAACCTTCGCATTCCGCAAGATGTCGGGATCCTCGGATTCGACGACAATCCGGAAACCGCTGATTTCGAGGTGCCTCTCAGCACTCTGCGGTTTCCCCGCGTCGAGATGGGGGAGAAGGCTGTCGTCATGCTGACCAGCCTTATCAACAATCCGTCCGGTTCGCGCGTGGATGAAGTTCTGCCCATGAGCCTGGTCATGCGGGCAAGTTGTTGATCCTTGTGTGAGGCAACGCATTGTTGTTGCTCATCGTGCTCTATAAGACTATAGTAATTAAGCGAAAGGAGAGATGAAATGCGAAGAAGTGGACGTGGCAAGCGTGTGAAAATCGCCTTTATCGGGTCGGGCAGTCTGGTTTTCACCCAGAAATTCATAACGGACATCCTTTCGTATCCAGCACTCTCCGACTGCGAGCTCGCGCTGATGGATATCGATCCGAAACGGCTCGACTACAGCCGCAGGGTCGCCGAGCGCATTGTTGGCGAGGGACGCTGCAAAGCCCTTGTCAAGGCGACATCCGTGCGGAAGGACGCCTTGGCCGGGGCGCGATACGTTTTCACGACAATCCTCCCCGACGGCGTCAAAGCGTTCAGGCCCGAGATCGAGATTCCCATGAAGTACGGGCTGGATCAGGCGGTCGGCGACACCACTGGTGTAGGCGGGGTTTTCCGCGCGCTTCGCACGATTCCGGCGATGCTCGACATCATGGGCGACGTCGAACGATACGCCTCGCCGGGCGCGCTGGTCTTGAATTACACCAACCCGATGCACATGCTCAGTTGGGCGGTCAGCGACGCGTTCCCGCGTCTGCCGTATGTCGGCCTCTGCCACAATGTGCCGAACACCGTTGAGATTCTGGCCCGCGCGCTTGAGGTGCCATCGAACGACGTCTCCCATTGGATCGCAGGGATAAATCACCAGGCATGGGTGTTGGAGTTCTCGCATAAGGGGAGGAGTCTGATCGAAGACATCAGGCGGAAAGCCGACACGCCCGAGTTTTACCGGGAGGAGCCTGTCCGCTGCGAGATGTGCCGGACGCTTGGCTACTTCGTCACTGAGTCCAGTCCGCACAATTCGGAATACACCCCGTGGTTCCGGAAAACACCCGAGATCGCCGCCACATTCACCCCGGGTGGCTCAAGCGACCATGCCCTGGTGCTGAAGGAATACGAGCGCACCGCGCAGCACTGGGAGGAGCGGCTTGAGGGGCTGGCGTCCGGCTCCATACCGCTCGATCTCACACGCAGCCACGAGTACGCGGGCGGCATCATCAACGCCCTTGAGACCGGTGAGATGTTCCGCTTCAGCGGCAACGTGAGGAACACCGGCTTGATCACCAACCTGCCATCGGGATGCAGTGTTGAGGTTCCCTGCATAGCGGACCACCTCGGCATAAAGCCGCTTCACGTCGGAGAGCTGCCGCCGCAATTGGCCGCCCTCAACAGGATGAATGTCTCCGTGCACGAATTAGCGGTCTTGGCGGCGAGGGAGAAGGATTCCGAGACAATACTGCAGGCGATCGCGCTCGATCCGCTGACGTCCGCCGTGCTGACACCACCGCGGATCCGCCACATGGTCTCCGAACTACTTGACGCGCAGTCCCGGTATCTTCCAGGCTTCGAGCGTTTACGGGCGAGGACTGAGATGAAGCTGCCGGCTGCCGTTCTGGCTGGCTCGAAGGCCGAAACCTTCAAGAAGTTCAATGTCATTCCGACCTTCCACGTGATCGGCCCCTTCGGCAACACGGACAATGACGGGAAATGTCTGGAGCTCTCGCAGGTGTTGCCGCCGGAGCAGGGAGTCGACCTGTCCACAAATTACCCGGGCAAGGGAGGGAAGAACGTGGCATGGAAGCGGGTGACGAGCGAGGATATGGAGGAGGATGGGTTTGTGGATCTTAACCGTCTTCTCGGGCAGAGCGTCTGGGCGGTCGGCTACGCCTACGCCGTCCTCGAGGCGATGGCGGACACGATGGCGGTTCTGCAGGTCGGCAGCGATGACGGCGTCGCCGTCTGGCTCAATGGCATAAGGATGTACGCCTACGAGACGCAACGTGGCGCCCATAGGGCGCAGGCGGAGGTGCCGCTCCATCTCAGGGACGGCAGGAACGAGCTGCTTTTGAAGGTTGACCAGAAGCGTGGTGGGTGGGGGTTCTACGCCAACTTCGCCGAACCCGTCTCCGGTGTCACCGTGAGGGCGAAATGAACACGGGAGGAGGGAAAAGTGCCATGCGCGGGTCGGCATGCGGCATGAGGTTCACCCTTGTGGAGCTGCTGGTCGTCATCGCCATCATCGCAATTCTCGCCTCGCTGCTGCTGCCCGCGCTGGGGCAGGTCAGGGAGCGGGTGAAGCAGGCGCAGTGCGCCAACAATGAGAAAACCATTGGCGGGGCCACCATAATGTACGCGGACGACTACGAGGGCTACTTCCCTCCGATGAAATCGAATGGCGAGCCAGACACCTGGCAGAAGCCTCTCGCCGTCTATTTAAACATCACCTGGAATGTCAACAAACCCACGCCGCAGCTCTACCGCTGTCCCTCGCAGACGGCGACGATCACCCGCGATCCCGCCAATTACGACTGCATGATGAAGGGGGATTACGGGGCTAGCAGGACGCTCTGTAACATATTCGAGGACAACAACGGGTTTAGCGGCGGAGCGTTCAATTACATACGGATCCATCAGGTCGCCTTTCCGTCGACGGCGATATGGCTCGGTGACGAGGTCGGTTGTTGGCAGCGGGACATATCAAGCTCGGATTACGCCAACCCGTCGTCAAGCGTGTATCGGCACAGCATGGGTGACAATTTTAATTTCGTGGACAACCATGTTGATCGCATGACCTATCTGGAAATGGGGACGAAAGGATATCTCAAGGTCAACAACTGGCGTTTCGGTTGGCGGGATGGGTTGGTCTATTAGCGCGACGGGCGGGCACCGTACGGGCGGATTGTGAGAACACGAAATGAAAGGTGGGAACAAACGATGAGGATGCGCATGGCGATGAGTGTGGCGGTCTGTGTGATGATGGCGGCGGCGGTACTGCGTGCGGAGGAAGTTGCTGATCCACTAACCAACGGACTCATTTTCTACGCGCCGTTGGACGGCTCGTTCGAGGCGGCGACAGCGGCGGGAGCTAAAACGCCGACCGCGCAAAAGGATCTGAATTTTGTCGACGGAAAATTCGGCAAGGGTGTCGAGTTGAAGGACAAGGCGCAGTTATCCTACTCTGGCGAGAAGAATTTCAATCTCTCGGAAGGCACTATCGCCTTCTGGGCGAAACGCAATGAGAAATGGGGATGCAAGAAGGGGTATGTGCTTTTCAAAGGAGTCGCCGGCCCGGATTGGAACAGGAGCGGCCTGTATTTCATCGCCACCGAATGGGATCAGTTGAGAGTGTGGATCTTCGATGACAAGGCGAAGGAAAGCATGGTCATGACCCCCAATGGCATACCCTACCCAGCCAACGAGTGGCAGCACATGGCGATCACGTTCAAGGACGGATCCGTGAAGATCTACGCCAATGGGACAGAGACCTCTTACGGCGTGAAATGCGATCCGATGCTGATCATGCCCAGCGGGATTGTCAAGCAGGTTCAATTCGGCAGCGACTATGATGGCGCGAAATTCAATGGCGTCATGGATGAGCTGAGGATCTACAATCGAGTTCTCGTGGCGGATGAGATCAAGAAACTGTTCGAGTACGCGCCGTCGAAGTGAGGAGGTGGCAGGAGAGGGGTTTGTGGGAAGTCGGCCTTGGTGGAGTTGCGATCGAAACGGTGAAAGGAGGAAAGGATGACGATGGCGCGCGCATTGCTGGCGATGGTGTTGGCGGGTGTGGTTTGCCTTGTGGTGGACGCGGCTGACGAGGCGCCTGACCTGGCGCGGGATTACCGCGATGAGATTTCCTCCACCTACAAGAAAGAGAACGCCTTCAGAACCGATTATTGTCTCAATGGCGTCTGGAGGGTTTCCCTGCGGGACTCAATCACGGACGCGCCTCCGAGCGAGGCTGGCGAGTACGGCTTTGTTTTGGTGCCGTCGGCGTGGACGTCTCCCGTGGAGTTTCCGATAACGGGGACCGCGCTGTTCACGGCAGGCAAAAACAGCGGCGACTGCAAGTGGAGGGGCAAGGCGATGAAGGCGTTTCCCTGCGCCTGGTATTGCCGTGGCTTCACGACCCCGCGGGGTGTTGAGGGCCGGCGCGTCTTCCTCAAGCTTGACCGCGTCACCATTAGCGGGGCCATCTTCCTGAATGGTCGGAAGATCGGTGAGCAGAACGAGCGCGATGAGGTGGCGTGGGACGTGACGGACGCCTTGAACAAGGATGATTCCCCGAACCAGCTTGCGGTGCGCGTCTCGGCGGTTTTGAACGAGGAGGTGAAAAGCTATCTTGGCGGCGACAACACGGTCGTCAGCAAAATCGAGGCCTCCCTCCGTGGCGTCACCGGCGACGTCTGGCTTCGTCTGATGCCCAAGGGGGCGGTCGTCTCCCGCGTGTTCGTGACGACATCCGTCAGAAAGAAAAGTGTCGAGTTCAACGTCGAGGTCGGCGGAGTCAAGGCGGAGTCGCTGACGCTTGCCGCGAAGGTGTTTGAACGAGGCGGAACGGAGCCAATTCGCCGCTTCGAGTTGACGGGTATGAAGAACGACGGCTCCCAACTCCAGAAGTTTTCGTTTGGCGGCGCATGGGAGAATCCGGTCATCTGGGACACCGACAATCCCCATTTGTACGAGGCGAGAGTCTCCTTGTGGTCGGACGGCAGGAAGATTGACGAGACGCTGCCGGTCGAATTCGGTTTCCGCGAGGTGTGGATCGACGGGCGTGACATCATTCTCAACGGCAAGCCGATTCATCTTTTCAGTTACCATGCCGCCCCCCACGACACGTTCATCAACGCGGCGTCGAGGAATTTCGAGCGGGAGTTGAGGATCATGCGCGGCGTGGGGTTCAATTCGGTCCAGCTTGGCAGCGAGGGGACGTTCCAGAAAGGGCACAGCGCGCAGTATTATGACGACATTTTGAAAATCACTGACGCCGAGGGTGTTCCCGCGATCTTGCCGATCGCCCCGGTGTACGCCTACGAATGGAACTCTCCGGAGGGTAGACGGAAATGGGAGCTTCATACGGACAGCCTGATCCGGAGGTACTGGAACCATCCGTCGATCATCATCTATTCGTTGAACTTCAACTACCTTGGCTATGCGGGAGACATGAATCCGCGGCTGGGGACCGGCGAGAGCATGCCGCCGGACAGCGTGGCTGATCTGGGACGGAAGAGAAAAGAGGCGGGGGAGAGCGAGGCCTTCGTCCGTGAAGTTGACGCGAGCCGGCTGGTCTATCACCACGCCAGTGGCAATTTCGGGGCGTTCACCACGTCCAACTTCTACCCGAACTGGACGCCTATTCAAGAGCTTGAGGACTATCCATCTTGCTGGTATGAAAAAGGAGTCAAGCCATTCATTCCCGTCGAGATCGCGCTGCCCGTCTACTGCCTTGACCTCAACAGGGCGCGGCAGGGGAATTACGAGACGACCAGGCACTCCGAGATGCTCGAGGCCGAGTATCTCGCACCCTATCTCGGGCCGTCGGCCTTTGGCACGCAATCCGATGACTATCTGAAGATTCTGTCGGCGGGCGCGACAAGCGACAAGATGGCCGGAGCGGACAAGTACAATGTCTACCAGAGCTATTCGTGGGGCTACAATCTACGGATGCACGAGCCGCTCGAAGCGGGGATCGCCGCGCTGCGGCCGCGGTTCTTTCAATCATGGCGGACCTACGGGGTGAACGGCTTTTCGCCGAACAACAACCTCATGCAGGAGATAACCGGGCAGACGTTCGAGCCATGGCACGGGGCCGTGACCAGCTACAAGTATGAGGATTACACCGCGCCTGGTCCAAAACCTCTGCGCAATCATGTCCCCCTCGGACAGGACGCCATGCGCACGAAGGTGGCTGAGGCGATATCGGCGGGGTTGAAGCCGGTGCTCGCCTATTTCGGCGGGAGCGTCAAGGAGGGCTTCTCCTCCAAGGATCATGCCTGGTTCTCCGGGGACGTCATCGAAAAACAGCTTGTCGTGGTGAACGACCTTCGCCGGGATGTCGACCTGCTTGTCAAATGGCGCATGAACAAGGACGCCGGCGGGTCGGTTGTCGATTCTGGCGAGGAGAAGATGACGATCCCCTCCGGTCGCTCGGGATTTAAGCCGGTGCGAATCCACGCGCCGGACGTCAAGGAGAAAAGCTCTTTCATGTTGTCTATGGAGTTGCAGGGATGCTCGGCGGACGAGTCAGTGACGAGGGATTTCACACTGCAAGTCTTTCCGAAGAGGCCGCTTCCACAAGTTTTGTCAGCCATCGGTCTGTTCGATCCGGCTGGTGAGACCAAAGCCATGTTGAGCCGCATGGGCGTTACCGCCACGGCTTTAGGAAATGAGTCCGTGCCGAAAGACACCAGAATTGTCGTTGTCGGGCGTGGCGCGTTGAGCAAGGGAAAATTGCCGGTGAGCATCCTGAAGGCGGTTGTGGAGGATGGCGTCACTCTTCTCTGCATGGAGCAGGACGATCTCTCCGGGTTTGGTCTCCGCCTTCATCAGCGGGGCGTCAGGACCGTCTTCCCGCTCGTCGGGGAGCATCCCGCGCTGTCCGGGCTTGCCCCGGAGGATCTCCGCGAATGGCGTGGTGACGCGAGCCTGTCGGAGTCGTATCCTGTGGCAAAGGACGATGCGCCTGATATATATCCGGAGGAACCCTATAAATGGGGAAACCGCGGCGTCGTCTGCTCCTGTATGATCGAGAAGCCACAGCTTGGGGGGGCGGTTCCTTTGGCCGAGTGCGAGTTCGACCTCGGTTACACGCCCTTGCTTGAGAAAAGCGAGGGGAAAGGAAGGGTCATCTTCTGCCAAATGGAGGTGACGAAACGCTATGGCGTCGATCCGGCGGCTACTTTGCTGGCCGACAATATCCTGAGCTATGCGGCTTCCTGCTTTGGCGCCTCGCAAGTCGCCATCGAGTGTGGGCCGGAGATGAAAGAGTTCTCCTCCTTCGTCGATGCGGTGGTAAGACGGGGCGCGGACGCCGCGCGGGAGGCGCGGATTATCGTCAGGCGCGGGGCGGCGCTAAAGGAGGACGAGAAGAACGCGTTGCGCAAAGCGGTGGAGGATGGCTGCTCCGTCGTGCTGGTGGGACAAGATATCATGAAGGATCTCTCATGGCTGCCGACCACTGTTTCGACAGCTTCGCAGACCTATTACCGCACGGTGCCGGTGGTGGGGCAGCCACTTATGAGAGGCGTATCCGTGTCCGACCTATTTCTCAAGGATAGGCGCGAGGATCTTGTGGTGACCGGGGGCGCCGGTGTCAAACTGCTGAGCGAACCAGGAATGATCGCCGAAGTGCCTACGGGCGCGGGGCGGTTCGTGCTCTTCGCCGTGGATCCGGTCGCTTATAAGGATTCCAAAGTGACGCCAGAGCGGATGAATCGCCTGCAGGCGAAGCTGGCCAGAGTTCTGTGCCTCATAATCGGCAACCTCGGCGGCGCATTCAAACCACTGGCCGAGCGGAGCTTGTCGGAGGCTGTCGCCGCCGACATTCCACTGCCCGCCGAATGGCGCTTCGCGATTGATCTTGACAACAAAGGAGTGCGGAATGCGTGGCATACGGCGGAGTTTGCCGACTCCGGTTGGCGCATGATCAAGGTGCCGGGTAGCTGGGAGAGCCAGGGAGTGAACGATGCGAACCCTGAGTTTCCGACCGCGAAGCGGCCATACGACGGCTTCGCATGGTACCGGTGTTCGATTGTCGTGCCGGAAAGTTATAAGGGAAAAGAGTTGTGTCTTTTCCTCGGCGCGGTCGACGATATGGACACCACGTATTTCAATGGGGTGAAAATAGGTGGCATAGGACAGGAGACGAAAGACTATTGGGCCGCGTTCCGGGATTATCCCATTCCGCCAGATCTGGTCAAAATCGGGAAGGTCAACTCGATTGTGGTCAGGGTGTATGACAACTACAATGATGGCGGGATTATGGGAAGGGATCCACGGATCACCGTCGGCGGCAGACCGACATACCCCTATGTCGACGAGCATCCTCCCTTCAATCCTTATCATCTGACGCGGTGGTGAGGCGTGATAATCGGAAAGGGGCGGATGAAACAGGCGTCCGATGGCCTTCGATCCCTCGTTGCGCGGTTGCGACTCACGCGGCCAGCAGGTGGTCTTAGGATGGCGGGAAAGGAACTATGTGGGGGCCGGCCGAGTTTTATATCCCTTATCAGGCGGAATCACATGGGGAGTGCTAATCTGATGTTTCTCGACTTGCGCTTGACCGCCTCGCCTGGTCTTGAGTTGGACACCACCACGGCCTTCCCCACACCATGGCGAGGAAAGGCGATGAGAGGACAATAAAATGATACAGGACGTGAGAATCGAACACATGCGATTGCAGACGCCGGCAACATTGCTCATAGACGACCCAGCGCCATGCGTCAACCCCCTTTACTACCATTACAAACTAAGACGGAAGGAGGGCGAGCCTAAGCTTGAGTCCGGTGAGCTTGTGGCCCGTTCTATCCCTTTGTCGTTTCTCCACGCATTCGTCGAGACGGTGGAGCGAATGGCATCAAGGGGAAGTTCTCGGTG
>CAYTFM010000113.1:0-3415 GCA_964436735.1 uncultured Victivallales bacterium
GCAAGCAGGCCCTCTCGAACACCAAGCCCGGCACGGAGCCGCACGGCCATCCCGACCTCTGGCCGATCGCCATCCTGGTGGACAAATGAACGCAAGTCACCAGGAGGTGGCGCCTCATTTGTCTGGCGTAGCCTCGCATGCCGCGGCAATGAGGTGGCATGCAAGCTTCTTCACCCACGGCGCAAGGCCGTAGGCCGAAAGAGAAGATGCGGAGACGGATGGAGTAGCGTGTGATCGTCTTCACCCATGGGGCAAGCCCATGGGGGTCGAGAAAGATCCCAATGGGCTTGTCCCGTTGGTGAATAAAATCAGTCGGCTATGCGTGCGACATATAGCAGGAACGACCCCCGCGGCCTTGTGCCGTGGGTGAGCGAGATCATGCGCGACAAACCACAACGATAGTCGTCTTTTTATATATTGCTTAACGGTAGCTTTTGAGGGTTTGCCGCGGTTCTGCCGTTGGAGGGCGAACCCTGTGTGAGCCGCAGCTTGACGGCTCGGACAGGCCTCGCCCTCCCAAAACGACAAAAACGCAATTTTGAGCCTACAGCGGTATAAATATCAAAGGAGATAGAAAATGCGCATGCAGGTGATGTGGATGGCGGTCCTGGCGCTGTGGCAGGGAAGCACAGTGGCGGGTGGAGAGCTGACGGTGTCGCCTTTGTTTTCCGACAACATGGTGCTGCAGCGGGAGCGCGCCGTGCCCGTATGGGGAATGGCCGCGCCCGGCGCGGAGGTGCGCGTGACCTTCGCCGGCCAGACGAAAACCGCCACCGCCGACGCGAAAGGCGCGTGGAAGACCTCGCTTGATCCGCTGCAGGCCGACAAAACCCCTGCGGAGATGGTCATCTCGTCCGGAGCGAAGAGCGTTGTCGTCAAGGATGTGCTGGTGGGCGAGGTCTGGATCTGCTCCGGTCAGTCGAACATGAACCAGACCATGGCCACGCTCAAGCAGCAGAACGGCAAAGACACGCCGCTGGTCAAGGAGATTGAGGCGGCGAACTTCCCGGCGATCCGCCAGTTCCAAGTGAGAAGCCAGACCTCTCCGGAACACCCACAAGGCGTGTTCTCGGGAAGATGGATCCCCTGCTCCCCGCAGTCGGTCGACGCCTTCACCGGAGTCGGATTTTTCTTCGCCCGGGAACTGCATGCCAAGCTGGGTGTTCCGATCGGCCTGATCAAGAGCTCCGTGGGAGGGACGCCGATCGAGTCGTGGATGAGCAAGGAGATGCTGCAAACCAGCGAGTACGGCAAGAAGGTCATCGCCGACTGGCAGGCCTATGATTCCGACAAGGCGGCGGCGGAGTACAAAACCGCCCTGGCGAAATGGGAGACGCTGAAGAAGGAGGCGGAGGCCGCGGGCAAGCCGGCTCCGGAAAAGCCGTCTGAGCAAAGAGCCCCGTTCAATCCCGCCATACTCTACGACACCATGATTCACCCACTGATACCGTTCGCCATTCGAGGAGTGGTCTGGTATCAGGGCGAGAGCAACGTCGGCGTCCCCCGCGCCTACTACGAGACCTTCCCGGCGTTGATCAACGGCTGGCGCACCGCCTGGGGCCAAGGAGACTTCCCCTTTTATTTCGTACAGTTGGCGAACTACATGGAGGTTAAAAATCAACCCAGCGGCAGCGGCTTCGCGGTGGTCCGGGACGCCCAACTCAAGGCCCTCTCCCTGCCGAACACCGGCATGGCGGTGGCGATCGACATCGGCGAGGAAAAGGACGTCCATCCCCGCAACAAGATCGACGTCGGTGTCCGTTTGGCGCTTTGGGCGCGGGCGAAGGAGTACAAACAGGATGTGAAGGTCTATTCCGGACCTCTTTTCAAGTCGGCCCAGTTCATGGAAGGCAAGGTGGTCCTCACCTTTGATTCCGTCGGCGGCGGATTGGTCGCCGGCAAACGGCCGGACGTCTGGACCGCGCCGGAACTGAACTCGGATCCCCCGGAGCGCTTCCAGCTCTGCGGAGCCGACAAGAAGTGGGTGTGGGGCAAGGCGAAGATCACCGCCACAGACACCGTGGAGGTGACCTCCGACGTGGTCAAGAAGCCGATCGCGGCGCGCTACATCTGGATGGACAACCCCGGCCCGGTCCCCCTCCTTTACAACAAGGAAGGCTTGCCGGCCGCCACGTTCCGCACTGATAATTTCTAACCCAAGGCGGATGCAACGTTGCTTGCAGCATGAATTTTTCCAAACGACGTAACGATAGAACACGAAACGGAAATGACTAAGGGAAAAACATGAGACACGCACTCCTGTTCGTCGCAGCCGCGGCGTCCGCGGCAGCCCTCGCCTTCGCCCCGCCGCTCAGAGCGGACGCCCCAGTCGAGGAGAAGATCAGCTCCGTCCACTCGGACCTCAACCTCGACGGCGAATGGGACTTCGCGCCGGCGACGAGCAAAACGCCTCCAGCGAACGGCTGGGGTTCCATCATGGTCCCCGGCTCATGGACCAACACGAACAGGGTCGGCAGACTCATCAAGGTGCCGGCCGAGCCGCTGCCACAGGATCTCGCCAGCGCCTGGTATGCGAAGACCGTCGACGTCCCCGCGGCATGGGCTGGCCAGGCCATCGAGCTTGAGCTGGGACGGGTTTGCACCGACGCCGAAGTGTACGTCAACGGAACCCGCTGCGGCGAGGTCCGCTGGCCCTACGGCGTCGTCGACATCACCACGGCCGTCAAAGCCGGACAGCCAAACAAGATCCAGATCCTGGTCATGGCCGTCCAGACGGAGAAGGAGGTCACGGTCTTCATGGGCTCGGAGCAGGCGCTGCAGACGAAAGCGAAGGCCTCGCTCGAAGCCAAGGGAATCACCGGCGACGTTCTGCTCCATTGCCGTCCGGCCGGCGCCCACGTGTCGGACGTCTTCGTCAAAACCTCCACGCGCAAGAAGAACGTGGCGCTCGACGTCGAACTTTCCGGCGTGAAAGCGGCGGGCGACGCGACCTTCACCGCCTCGATGCTCACCCCCGACGGCACATGCGAGAAGTCTTTCGAGAGCACGGCCGCCGTCAAAGTCGCGGACGTCCAAACCGTCAGCCTCGAGTGGCCGTGGACTGATCCGCGGCTGTGGGACGTCGGCAAGCCCGAACTGTACAAACTCGTCCTCAAGGCCGAGGGAGCGGGACTCTCCGACGAATATCCGCAACAGTTCGGCTTCCGCGAGTTCTGGATCGACGGCCGCGCGTTCATCCTCAACGGCAGCGAAGTCCGGCTGCGTCCGATACTCGCCCCCGACCAGTACAACGGCGCCTCCTGCCTCGCACAGGTGGAGAGCGTGTTGGCCGGTTTCGCGAAAGTCGGCTGGAACTTCACCGAGCTGTGGCCGACCAACTGCGCCGGACGCAGAGGCAGCGTCGACTGGTCGGAGCTCTGGTACGAGCGAGCCGACCACATCGGCTCCCTGATTT
>CAYTFM010000113.1:3425-6996 GCA_964436735.1 uncultured Victivallales bacterium
ATAAGTGGAGCGACCCCGAAGCCCGGGCCGTCTATTAGAAACTGGCCGCCGCCGAACTAAGGAAAATCAGAAACCATCCATCGGTGATCCTGTGCACCATCAGCGGCAACTTCCTCGGCTACTCCCAGGACCAGAACCCCTGGCTGCTGGGCTCGAAGTTCGTGACGTCGGACGCCGACAAGTTTAAGTCAGAGCAGGCCCTGGAGGCCATCGCCACCGTCAAAAAAATCGACCCGACCCGCGGCGTCTTCAGTCATCAAGGCGGCTGGGCCGGCAACGTCCACACGGTCAACGGCTATCTCAACATGATGCCGCTCCAGGAGCGCGAGGAATACCTCAGCAACTTCGTCCAAAACGGGGTCCTGCCCTTCATGGTGATCGAGGGTGGCCTGCCGCTCGACATGACGATGTTCCGCAACCGCACCGGCTGCGACAAGGTCTACCGCAGCGAGCCGCTGGTCAGCGAGTTCTGCGCCATCTACCTGGGGCGGAACAGCTACACCCTCGAGACGAACGCCTACCGCAAAAACATCAAGGAGCGTCTTGAGCAGAGCCAGCCTCCCGACGTCCCCGACCCCGGCTCGGCCGTCAACGCCCATGGCCAGATGTACAAGGACTCCCGGAGCGACATCGCCAGCGCGCCATCCTTCCAGGAGCTTCTCAAACTCTTCATCCGCAACACCTGGCGTAGCTGGCGAACAAGCGGAGCCTGCGCCACGATGCTGCCGTGGTCGGCGCACTCGATGGGCGGCTGGGACGACGCCGATAGAAACGTCAAACTTTCAGAACCGCGCCCCGGCCTCGAACTGGCGGGACAGAACATCAAGCCGCTCGGGCAGACGCGGGGCTATGTGCCGTCCGAGGGGATCGAGCCAAAGAACTTCTTCATGCACCATGGCGACAACGCCAAACTGCGGCCGTGCGGACAGGAGCTCGTGGCCGGTAGTCAACCCGTCATGGCCTGGATCTGCGGGCCGCAGGACGGAAAGGACAATTTCAAATTCGCCGCCAAGGATCATTCCTTCGCCGCGGGAGGCGCGGTGACGAAGTCGGCCGCCCTCCTCAACGACAGCAGGGATCCACAGAACTTCGAGGCCACCTGGCGCGTCATGGCCGCGGGACGCCAACTTGCCACCAAGACCGAGCGTGGAACGTTGAACGTATCAGAGATACGCTTCCTCCCGATACGCGGTGAGTTCCCAGAAGATCTGACGGACGCGAAAGCGGACGGAAGCATCGAGTTGTCCGCCACGATCGGGCAGCGCGAGATCAAAGACACCTTCGCCTTCCGCGTCTTCAACCGCGTGAAACCATATGCCGGCGGTGCCTTCCTGATCGATCCGGCCGGCAAGACGACCGCCATGCTCAAGGCAGCCGGAATCGCGACGCAACCGTGGGAGCCGGGTGCGAAAGAAGGACTCCTGCTCGTGGGTCGGGAATACTTCAATGACCACGACGCGCTGCCCGAGGGGACGAAGGACTTCGTGGCCAACGGCGGACGCCTCGTGATCTTCGCCCAGGATCCCTGGCGCCTGCGGAATGTCTTCAACTTCCGGATCGCCCATCACATGCCGCGCTACGCCTTCGCCGTCGACCCGAAGCATCCCGTGATGGATGGTTTGGACGATCTGGACGTGCGCGACTGGGCGGGCTCCTCCACGCTCGTTCCAGAGGGCGAACGCAAGGAGATCCCCTACCGCGCCAGCTCGTCCCATGTGTGGAAATGGGGCAACCGCGGCGCCATCTCCAGCGCGGCGATCGAGAAGCCGCACCACAGCTCCTGGCGCCCGATTCTCGAATGCGAGTTCGACCTCGCCTACACCACGCTTATGGAGCTTGACTATGGCAAAGGCCGCGCCATCCTCTGCACGCTGGATCTCGAGGACTACATCTCGTCCGAGCCCGCCGCCGCGCGGCTGCTCTCGAACATCCTGAGCTACGCCAAAAGCGCGCGGACCCCTTCGAAGTCCGGCAGAACCGTCTACCTTGGCGGCGGCGACGGCGCGAAGCTGCTCGACTCGATGGGGCTCGCCTACGAGAAGATCACCGATCTCCCGGCGGAGGCGCAACTGTCCGCCGCCGGCGCGGACTCCACCTCGCCCGAGCTGCTCATCGCCTTCCGCCTGAAGAACGTCGCGCTGGCCATCGTCGGCGCGGACGCCAAGGTTGACTTGACCCAATTCATCCAGAACGGCGGCAAGGCCCTGTACCTCGCGCGTAAAGCCGACGCGCCGTTCGGCGCCGCGCTCAAAGAGGAAAAAGCCTTCCATGGCTCGTCCGAGATCCCGGCGTGGCCCGAGTGCGCCGGCCTCAGCCCGTCCGATCTGCGCTTCAAAGTCGACCTGCCGTGGCCCCTTGTCGCCGCAGGCGCCGAGATCGGCGCCAACGGCCTCCTCGGCAGGATTCAGAAAGGCTCGGGAACCGCCCTGCTCTGCCAGCTCGATCCCGCGGCCTTGAACGCCAACGAGCAGACCTACAACCGCTACACGCGCTGGCGCCAGACCAGAGCCATCGCGCAACTCCTCGCCAACCTGGGCGCGACCTTCGCCAACGACGAACGGCTCTTCACCCCGCGCCGCGACGAGATCTACCTCGCCGGCCTTTGGGACGCCAAGGTGACGATCACCGCCCCCTTTCCCGTCCGCAAGTGGGCCGACCACGAGAAGATCTGGAGCGAGAAAGAGACAAGCGAGGCCATGAACGCCAAACCGGCATGCGTCGACGCCCCCTTCTGCAAAGACCCGGCCGCTCCGACGCCCGAGGGCTGGACCAAGGCGCAGATCCCCGGTGGCTTCGAGTGGATGTTGCCCAAGGATGCGAAAAGCATGGCCGGCGTCGCCGTCTTCCGCCGCGTCGTGACCATCCCGCCCGAAATGGCCGGCAGGGAGCTCTTCGTCAATTTCGACCTCTGCATGGAGCGCGTCAACATGGCCTGCTGGGACGGCACGCCGTTCACCAGGGCGAAAAGCATGAACTGGGCCTTCCCGCAAAACGAATACCGTCTCACGCCCGAGATGGCCACGGCGGGAGCGCACGTCCTTTCCGTCGCGCTGGCGAACGGCTGGGTTGAAAGCCACCTGGGCTCGAACCCCTACGAGATGCGGATCGTCCCGCAAAGCTCGTCAACCCCTGGATGGTATCACGCCGACTACCGCCGCGACCCAGCCTACGGCGACGATCCCTACCGCTACGTCCGCTGGTAAGGGACACGGAATTTACTAATCTACCGTTTTGCCGCTTTAGAAAGTTCCGTGTCCCTAATCACAGCCTTCCCGCGCCGGACGTTCTATAGTCGTCTGGCGTTTTTCCAGCGAGCTTCTTGAACGCCCGGTGGAAGTAGTGCGGGTCGCCGTGCCCCAAGGCGGTGGCGACCTCCGCCACGGTCTTGTCCGTGTAGAGAAGCAGCTCGCATGCCTTTTTAAGGTAGAGGCGGGTAAGGTAGTCCTTGAGCGGCATTCCCATCGTCCGACTGAAGCTTTTCGAGAGAGCCCCGCGGGTCATGCCCATCGCGTCGGCGAGCTCCTTGACCCTGAGTTGTCCCGGTGGCGCGCTCCTGGCGGCCTCGAAGAGT
>CAYTFM010000113.1:7006-21819 GCA_964436735.1 uncultured Victivallales bacterium
TCGAAGAGTGGCCTGAACCTCCGCGTCAGCTCAGAGCGATTGCGCATCTCCTCCAGCCGGTCGGCGGCGAAGTGGGCAACCGCGTCGAGGACCGCCACCTGAAGCCCCAAGGCGTTTTTCTCCCGCCACGCGGCGAGTAGCCTTCCCGCCAACGCAGCGTCATCGAGCGTCGGCAATCCGCTCATTCCACTGAACACCGACAGCATGGCATGGTCATACACATATATATGGAAGTAGAGCAACTCGGACTGAGCGTGGTAGGCAACCTCGAACGGCTGCCCCGCCGGCAGCAGATGTATCCTGCCGGGTATGAAGCTATGCGTCACGCCGCCCGCGCGAAACTCGCCACCTGCGACGTGGAACAGGAACACCCGGGAGAATGGCGGGTCGGGATGGATGAACTCCATGCGCTCCGGCCGCACGTCGTACCCCTGCAGCAGGAAGTCGCACGTGAGCTTGAGTGGCGTCCCGCGGTAGGCGAACTCCACACCAGCCGAGCCGACAGCCTGCGGTGAATCCAAGTGGTCAACGCATACGGTTTTCATTATGTTGTCTCATTTGTACACATTCAAGACTCGTTATTGCACTATCGCCGAACTCATCCTCATAGTAGACTATAATCATAAGCTAAAATCAACCAGGGAGACGCATATGGAAAGAGCAATGTCGTTCACCGTCAAGATGACAAATAGATACTTCAACCTCCCCGTGAGAAAAGGTGCCGGCCCCCTCCTCTTCACGATCTTGCGCGGGGAACAGACGGTGCGCTATTTCAAGGCCGAACCGGGAAGCCTCGCCGACCACGACTTCATCGCCTTCTACGACATGAGCGAGTTCCGTGGCGACAACCTGCGGATCGTCGTCGAAGGAGAGAAGATCCCTCCGCAGGTGGAACAGCTTCTCACGCAAAGCGAGGAACCGCTCGGCCTCGAGAATCTCTATCAGGAGAGGCACCGCCCCCAGCTTCACTTCAGCTCCCGCCGCGGCTGGCTGAACGATCCCAACGGACTCGTGTGCGTCGACGGCAGATGGCATCTGTTTTACCAGCACAACCCCTTCTCGACGGACTGGGGCAACATGCATTGGGGACACGCCGTCAGCGACGACCTCGCGCACTGGCGGGAATGCGACGTCACGCTCCATCCCGACGCCAGCGGTTCCATGTACTCGGGATCAGCCATCGTCGACACGGACAACACCAGCGGGCTGGGGAAAGACGGTCGCCCTCCCGTGCTGGCCTTCTACACCGCGGCCGGCGACCACGCCCCGGCCCCCTGTCCCTACACACAGTGCATGGCCTACAGCCAGGACGGCGGCGCGACATGGCGGAAATACGAACGCAACCCCGTCCTCCCGAACATCGCCCCGGGCAACCGCGACCCCAAACTCGTCTTCCACCGCCCGTCGGGGAAATGGATCATGAGCCTCTACCTCGACTCCAAGGACGGACTGGGCAGGTTCGGCCTGTACTCCTCGCAGAACCTGAAGGACTGGAGCGCCGAGCAGGAGTTCTCCATGCCGGGCGACGAGTGCCCGGACTTCTTCGAACTGCCGCTCGACGGCGACGCGGGCAGGAGCAAATGGGTGTTCAGCAACGCCTGGTCGCACTACCTTGTGGGGAGCTTCGACGGCAGCACGTTCACCCCCGAGCAGGAACCGCTGACGGCGTACGACTGCCACGCCGACCGGACCGCCTACGCAGCGCAGACCTACCACAACGCGCCGGACGGCAGAATCATCCAGATCGCCTGGATCCGTCAAAACCTCCCCGGCATGCCTTTCAATCAGTTCATGTCGCTGCCACTGGAGCTTACCCTCAAAACCGTCGACGGCCGGATGCGCCTCTTCACAACCCCCGTGCGGGAACTCCGGAAACTCCATGCGGAAAATTATGACCTCGACAACATTCCCGCTGTAAAACAACTGCATCTCACGATTGAGTTCGACACGGCTCAAAAAGCGGAAGTCGACGTGAAAGGCTTTTCCATCGCATGGGATCCCCACACCCGTACGCTCCGCTGCGGCAGCAAAACGCTTCGCCCACACGCGGGAAAACGCCTCGCCGTCGAACTGTACGCGGACACCGCGTCGATCGAACTATTCATCAACGATGGCGAATTCTACGTCCCCATCAGCTTCGAGCCAGATGGACAGGAGTTCCGCCCCTGCATAGTCTCGGGATCGCTCGCGTCATATGCAGCGCATGCCGTCACCTCCGCGATGCGCTAAATGGAGGCCTTTCGCTCAGCCCCTCACATGCCCATCCCGAGGTAAATATTCAGTGAACCACGTCGTAAAGTGGGGCGCGGCAAGTGCTCCCCGCGCTACTCGCGCGCGTCATCCGGCGGGATGCGCGACGCCCGCTCCAGCGCCGCCAGGAGTTCGCCCTTGCGCAGCGGCTTCGCCAGGTAGTCGTCCATGCCGGCGGCGAGAAACTTCTCCTTGTCGCCGATCATGGCGAACGCCGTGTAGGCGACAATCCAGAGCTTTCGGCAGCCGTTCACCTGGACGAGTTCGCCTGACGCCTCAAGATCCCGGATAGCCTTGGTCGCCTCCATGCCGCTCATGTCAGGCATTTGCACGTCCATGAGGATGATATCGAATGGATGGTTTCTCACCGCCTTAATCGCTTCGGAACCGTTCCACGCCATCTTCACCGCATGACCCGCCATCCCCAGCGACGTCTCGACGTATTTTGCTGACATCGGGTCGTCTTCGACCAGGAGAATCCTCTTCGGGGCAACCGCATGACACAACTGCCTCGCCTCAGCCGAAACCGTGGCTCCCGCAGGAGGCGGCACGGGTTTGAATGAGATGACGAGTTTGAATGTGGAGCCTTTTCCCATCTCGCTCTCCACCCATATCATGCCGCCCATCTTCTGGACGAGCCGCTTGCTGATCGCCAGACCGAGCCCGGTGCCACCGAACTTCCTTGTCATGGAGCCGTCCACCTGCGCGAAGGACTCGAATATGCGCTCGCGCATATCCATCGGAATGCCGATGCCAGTGTCCGTCACGGAGAACTGAATCTTCACCGCACCGTCGGCCGCATTGCAGTCGAGCAACTCGACGGCAACCTCCACGCCGCCTTTCTCCGTGAATTTCACCGCGTTGCTCAGCAGGTTGATCAATATCTGCTTGACGCGCAGGACGTCGCCCCTCACCCCCCGGGGGATGCCGGACTGCAGACAGACACGCATCGACAACCCCTTGCCCGCGGCCATCGGCCTGACAACCTCAACCACCTCGGAGATGGCTCCGACAAGGTCGAGCGGCGCGGAACTTATGTCAATCACGCCGGCCTCGATCTTGGCGAGGTCGAGTATGTCGTTGATGATCGACGCCAGATCGAGCCCTCTGCCTCGTATCACCTCGACAGCCTCGCGCTGATCGCGCGTCAGCTCGGTGTCCATAAGTATTTCGCAGAATCCGATCATGGCGTTCAGCGGCGTGCGCAGCTCGTGGCTGGTGGTGGCGAGGAACTCGTCCTTCGCCTTGTTCGCCGCCTCCGCCTCCGCGGCGAGCTTGCTCGCCCGTCTGAACGCCTCCTCGAGCAGGCTGTTGCTGTCCGCGAGCTTCTCGGCGTAACGCCGGAGATTCTCATCGCCTCGACGGCTTTCAGTGATGTCGCGGGAGATGTGGCCGCAGCCGATCACCTCGCCGCTCTCGTCGAGATGCGGCGTGGTGGTGACAAGAAGGCATCTGTCCCGCTGGTCGGACCAGATCTCCGCGCTGTGCTCCATGCCGTCCTGGAGCGTGAGGGTCATCGGGCATTCGGGCAGCGGTTCCGGACGGTTGTGCAGACAGTGGTGGCATACCACGCCGCGGAGCTTGTCCGACGTGGTGCCGAAGGTCTTTTCCATGGATTTGTTGCAGCAGAGGATCTTGCGATCCCTGCCAACAAGCGCGACGCCGTCGGGGACGGCGTCTATGGTGAGGTGCCAGCCGTCGTCGATCCGGCGGAGATTCTGCGTGCTTGTGCCGTCGATACCTGATTTCCCCATACCCCCCCTCAATTCAAAATCTTGCCTAACATCTTCCGCGCTCCTCGCAGGCTGTTTCCACGTCCATTATTAGTATCGCGCAGTTGTCCATGCCGCCCTGTCTCATGGCGCCTCCTCGTCTTTCCGCGGCATGATCTTCCACCGCACGCTCCCGCGCTCTTCCTGCCGCGCCTCGGGCGAAACCACCTCTTCCCGGGTGTTGGCGCGGCTCCCATCGCCCCCCCCGTCACGCTGCTGGTCGGCCAGACATTTTTGCGCAAAGACGCAACAGAGAAAGATCCCCCCCCAGCCAAAAAGAAACGCTAAAAAGCCGCCCAGTATCTCGTATGACATCGTCATGCTCCTCCGGGACGCGACAGGCTGAGGGCCGCCGTCCGCGCGACCACCTTGAGGAGCTGCTCTTTGGTCACGGGCTTCGGAAGATGCTCGTCCATCCCGGCCGCGAGGTACTTTTCCCTGTCGCCCTTCATCGCATACGCGGTGAGGGCGATGATCGGGAGCCTATGCGCGCCAACAGTGAAGGCGAGCTTCCCCTCGCTCTCGAGACGCCGAATCGCCGCGACGGCCGCGACGCCATCCATGCCAGGCATTTGGATGTCCATGAGGACAAGGTCGAAGGAATCACGCTCGACCGCCGCGACAGCCTCCCGGCCGGTGCCGACGCCCTCAACCTGATGGCCGCACGCCGTTAAAATCTCCTGGATCAGGAGCAGGGACATGGGATCGTCCTCCACGGCAAGGATGCGCAGCGCCGATGGCCCCGAGGCGTGGGGCTCAGGCTTCACGGGATCCAAGACATACTCGCTTCCGGACATGCGACTCATCCCTTCCTCCCGTCGGCGGGGGATAGTAGGTGCTCGAACACCGCGCCCAGGAACGTGTCATCAACAGGCTTGAGCATGAAAACGCCGGCTCCGGCCGCGCGCGCCGACCGTTCAGTCTCAAACGATTGATCGTCGGACAGCACGACCACCGGGGGCGTCTTCTCGCCAAGAGAATCGCCCGCCAATCGTAGCTGATCAAGAAACCACATATCCGCTTTCCCATCCACGTTGTTGTCAAGCACGACGGGGTCGGGGCGGGGCCCCTCGACCGGAAGCCGCAACGCCCGTTCTCCAGAGCGGGGCATCCCCACCGAGCATCCCATCCCCTCAAGCTGGGAGGCGACCATCTCCCGCGCGGAAAGGTTGTCATCGATGATAAGCGCTTTTCTTCTGTGCATCTTCGCCTCCTCGGATATCACCTATCTCACCCAACCAAATGCGTGGAAAATGTCATAATTGGCAATTGCGCCGCACTCATAATCTCAATCTTGATCTCAATCATAATCTCCGAAAGATTAAGATTAGGATCACGATTAAGATTAAGAAAAAACGACACCCCTTTTTCTTTCTCTTTTTACTGATTTACGAGAGACGGGCTATGAATTCCGCATTTATTAGCACACGCCATGCCAACAAGTGACACACATCCACAAGATGCTGCCACGCTTGACGTTGTGACGCAATGCGGAAAACGTGCGACGCTGAGGAGAGACGAAAAGCCGTGAAAAGGGGGCGCGGGGGCATCCTTTCACGAAAAACGGCAGAAGGGATTCCCCCTGGAAAAGCAGGGGGCGCAAAAAAGGGGGCGTTCGCACCCCCTTTCCGAATTGCATCAGCGGAAACACATCGACTGCGCAGGTAAAAAATCTGGCGTCCCCGCACGATGATGGGCGCCTGGGAGCGCGGGCGTCCCGCCCGCTTCTGGAGTTTGGACAATCTCTGAAATTGAGGTTGCTTGGGTGGGGCGCAACACCTTTTGCGCCGAATTCCCATGGCGCGGAGGGTGCCGCGCCCCACGTTGCCGTCCTCCACGCAAGCTTTGTCCAATCTTCAGCGCAGGCTTCCAGGCCGCTTCTTTGCCAGGCGAGACGCCCGTGGTCCCAGGAGGGATGCCCTGTTGGCGAACGGCGCTCCCGAGACAGTTTTTCCGTGATGGCATTCACGGCCGTGAATGCCATCACGGAAAAACTATTTGAAGTCCTTGCCGGAGAGTCCCAGCTTCTTCAGCTTGCGGTAGTAGTTCTTCTTGTTCATGCCAGTTTCCTCAAGGGCGATCTGCAACTTGCCTCTCGACCGGGTGAGGACGTCGAGGAAATAGCGCCGGTCAAACTCGTCGAGATTGCTCGCCTTCGCCTCGAGATATGGCGAGGCCTGCAGGGGACTCCACCGCCGTCCGCCGCACACCTTCTCGAGATCCTCCGCCCTCACGGCGATGTCGGCGCGCCGCTCGCACAACTGGATGACCGCCTGTCTGAGTTGGCGGACATTGCCGGGCCAGTCAAAGTCACGCAACATGCGCATCACGCTGCCGGAGATGACGCAGGAGGAGCCACCCTTTTGCCTCTGAACGGCCAGGAAATGGCGCACAAGCGGCGGGATGTCCTCCTGCCTCTCGCGCAAAGGTGATGTCCGTATGATGGCGCCGGCGAGGCGATAGAACAGGTCGGACCGGAATTGTCCCTCGCCACACAGACGCTCCAGATCCTTGTTCGACGCGGCGATGATCCGGATGTCGGCGCCGCGGATCTTCGCCTCGCCGACCCGGCAGTATTCCCCCGTGTCCAAAAATCTAAGCAGCTTCCCCTGGATGTCGACGCCGAGGGCGTCCACCTCGTCGAGGAACAGCGTCCCTCCGTCGGCGGTTCCGATATGCCCGCTTGTGCTGCGGACCGCCCCCGTGAAGGATCCCTGGACGTGCCCAAAAAGCTCGCTGTCCGCCAGCGAACCCAGCACCGCGCAGTTGACCGGGATGAACGGCTTCTCCCGCCTCGCTCCGGCGTTGAGAAGCTCTCGGACGACGACCTCCTTGCCGGTGCCCGTCTCGCCGAGCACAAGCACAGGGAGGGCCGACGGACCGAGCACGGCGATCTCCTCCCTCAACTCCTCGATGGCTCTGGAGACTCCCACCAGGCGGCCCTCCATGCCAACGGCGACGCCAGTCTTGCCACCGGTCTCGTCCGAAGAGGCGTCAACGACGGCGCTGAAACGGGCGGCGGCGTCGATCGACACCTTCACGTAGCCAGGCTCGATCGGCTTGATGAAATAGGCGAACGGTTTGACCGCCATCGCCTTCTTGTAGAAATCCTCCCGCTCGTACCCGGTGACGAAAATGACGGGTAACCCATACTGCTCCGTGATGATCTTGGCGGCGTCGACGCCGTCGATCTCCCCGTGCAGATTGATATCCATGAGCACGACGCAGGGTCTCGGATCCCTCCGCGCGGCAAGATAGGCGAGCGCGCCCTCCGCGTCGTGGTGGACGGTCACCTCGTATCCGATCTCCTCGAACTGGGCCTTCGCCTCCAAGGCGACAAGCCCCTCGTCCTCCACAATCAGAACCGAGATGTCTTTGGGCGCCAGCGTTCTCATAGGGCGGAATCCGTCTTCTTCTTAAATTAAGCGGCCGTTGCGGCCGCGGCTACAACCACTCGCTCACACTCGTGGCTCTGCTCAGACGCCGCGAACCGAGCCCCGACAGTAATGGAGGGGTCAGCCGCGACGCGGCGCCACATTGAATTTCCTTAACCGGCTTGCGTCGGGACTTTCGTTTTCCCCGGCTCATGCGGCTGAAGCCGGAAGACCAGGCTGAGCGCGGCGCCGCCGGCCTCACCGCGTCCAGCCTCGATCCGGGCCTTCAGCTGCTGGGCGAACACGGAGACCAGCCGCATCCCCGTCGTGCCTTGCGGATCGACGGTGAACCCCTGCGGAAAGCCCACGCCGTCATCGGCCACGGCCAACCGCCAGCAGTCGTCGCCGCCTGCCGGCCGCAGCGTCAAAACCACCTTCCCCCCACCCTGGGGGAAGGCGTGCTTGAACGAGTTCGTCAGCAGCTCGTTCACCACGAGGCCGCACGGCGCCGCGTCCTCAATCCTCATCCGCACATGGGTCAGTTCGAGGCGGATGGCGATCTCGGGACGCCGGTGATGCTCCGACACCATGTCCGCGATGCCTTTCAGATAGCTGCTCATCGAGACCGCCCCGATGTCATCCCGGTACAGGTGCTTGTGCAATAGTATCATGCTTTTGACATGTTTACCAAACTCGCTGAAAGCCGTCCAAGCCTCGGGGCTGCGCCCGCCCAGCGCGTCGAGATGGATGCGCAGCAGCCCCATGATGGAGGACAGGTTGTTCTTGACCCGGTGATGGATCTCCCGCACCAACGTCGCATTGAAGTCGACCGTGGCGCGCAGTTGATTCTCATACTCTTTCAGTTCGGTGATGTCCTGCAGGACGCCTGTCCAGATGCGATCCCCGTTCGGCAGTTCCCGTGGCAGGGATTCGAATTGCATCCACCTGGTCTCGCCCCTTATGATCATCCTCCCAATCCAGTGGAAAGGCTCCAAAGTCCGGTTGGAGCGCTCGTTCTGGAGAATGCATGCCGCACTGTCATCCGCGTGGACCTGCCGCATCGTCGTCGACGGATCCGCCAGAAGCTCCTCCCGACTGACTCCTGTCAATTCGCAAAAGCGGTCGTTCATGAACTCGTATGCGTAGGGAAGAGGCGCACGCGGCTCGCCCCATGGCTGGTGCTTCCTGACCCGGATACGGTAGATGCCCGCGCTTTGATTGTTCACCAAGTCGCTGTACATCGCCTCGCTCTCGCGCAGCTCCTGCTCCATCCGCTTGCGCTCGGTGATGTCCTGCACGATGCCCGCCACGCGGTAGCTGCGACCGTCCGCGTCCCGGCGATGCCGTCCGCAAGCCCAAATCCAGCGCTGCTCGCCATCCCGGCGGACAATCCGGAACTCGAAACTCCAATCGCACTGCTCACGGATGGCCTTTTGGAATACCCGGTCCACCATGGCCCGGTCGTCGGGGATGACGTGCTCCAGGAACATCTCGTACGTCCATTCCGGGAGCAACTCCTCGTAACCGTAGATCCGATCATGCTCGGGGGTCCGCACCATCGCATGGGTCAGAATATCCATATCCCATGCGCCGCTGCGGCTGGCCGCCATGGTGAACCGCAGCCGCTCTTCGCTTTCCCGCAGCTCCGCCTCCGTCTTTTTCCTCTCGACAACTTCGCCCTCAAGCTTCCGCACCGTCTCGTCGAGCTGCGAGGTGCGCTCGCGGACCCGCTGCTCAAGCTGCTCGTTGAGCTGCGTGATCTTCTCCTCGGCCCGCTTGCGCGCGGTGATGTCCTGCACGGTGCCGATCATCCTGAGAGGCCGCCCGGCCTCGTCGAAGACAACCTCGGCCACCTCGCGCACCACGCGCTCCTCCCCGCATGGCAGGATGATTCGATGATCCACATCGAATGGTTTTCCGGCGTAGGCGGCTTGCGCCGCCTCACTCATCCACTGCCGGTCATCGGGGTGGACACATGCGAAAAAGGCTTCCACCGTATGGCCGAACTTCCCCTTCTCGAAACCGAACATACGAAACGTCTCGTCCGACCACCAAAGGACATTGCGCTGAATGTCCAATTCCCAACTGCCGATATGCGCGACGCGCTGGGCTTCCGCAAGCCTCGCCTCATTTTGCCGCACCGCCTCCTCGGAGCGCTTGCGCTCGGTGATGTCGAAATTGACGCCCAGCAGCCGCAACGGCTCTCCGCTCTCGCTCCGGATCACACGACCAAAGGCTTGCAGATGGCGGACCTGTCCGGCCGGCCACACCACGCGGAATTCCGTCTCATACGGCCCCCCCGCCAAGGCCCGGCGCACCTCCGCCTCGCATCTGGCGGAGTCGTCGGGGTGCACCGCCTTGAGCCAGTCAGCATACGTCCCGTTGAATTCATAGGGCGTAACACCATACAGTTTGAAAGCTTGTTCGTCCCATCTCAAAACTCCCGTTCGGGCTTCCCAGTCCCAGACGCCGATGCCCGCGGATTTGACGGCGAGTTCGTAGCGCTCATTGAGAATGCGCAGCGAGTCCTCCATCCGCATGCGCGTGGCCACCTCGGCCTCCAGCCCTTGCACAGTCTCACGCAACTGGGAAGTACGCTCGGAGACGCGCCGCTCAAGCTCTTTGTTCAAACGCCTGATCTCATCCTCCGCGCGCATGCGCTCGGTGATGTCATCGAACATGACGAACACCTTGTCGGCCACAAAAACACCGAAGATGGACACGATCCTGACGGAGCCGTCCTTGCAGGTCACCCGATACTCGGCACGCGCGATCTCACGGTTCTCCGTGATGGCGCGTTCGACATGTTTTGTCCATGTGGCGATCACCTGCGCGCGATAGCCCTCGTCGGGATACGCCACAAGCCACCACCGCTCCATCGTCGGGATGTCCTCGGGAAGGTAGCCGAAGGTCTCGACCGCCTTGTTGTTGATATACTCGATCGTTCCATCCAACCCGACGATTGCCATCGAAATGGGGGACTGACCGATGATCTTCTGCAGGAAATCCTGACTCTGCCGCACCGCCTCGGCCGCGCGCCTCGGCTCGGTGACGTCGAGGCATGCGGATTGATAGCCGATGCGCACGCCATCCGCATCGCGGACGGTCGAGGCAAGGCCTTGAGCTGTGAATGTCGACCCGTCTTTCCTGCGGGCAAGGAACTCGCCCTCCCAACGGTCGGCCGCGTTGAGCACCTCGAAGGCAGATGCCACATCCTCTTTATACTGCACAAAACAGGTTAAATGCTTACCGACAACCTCATCTTTCCCCTGGTAGCCCCAGAGGTGCAGGAAGGCCGCGTTTACCTCGACAATTACTCCATTTGCGTCTGCAATGCTGTTGGCGGCGATTGAAAGGTCGAAGACGAGGTTCTTAAGTCGCAGCTCACTCTCCGCCCGTTTGCGCGCGGTGATGTTTTTCGACGAGCAGATGACGGAGAGAACCCGCCCCGCCCGGTCTTTGATCGGACTGACCGTGGTGATATAGAACTGGTCGCCGTCGGGACGGGGGACGCGGACTTCGAAAACCCTTTCACTCCCCGTCTTAAACACCTGCTCCAACACGGCGACACGCTTCTCGGCCTCCTCCTTAGAAAACACATCCCCGATTGTCTTCCCGATGATATCGCTGGGCAGTCGACCGATTCCCTCAGCGAACGCCTTGTTGACCAAGGTATACCGCCCCTCCGCGGAAAAGGAAAAGATCGGATCGGAGGACTCCTCGATCAGAACGCGGTACTTCTCCTCGGACAGCCGCAATTCTCCCTCGGCCTTTTTGAGCACGGTGGCGTCCCTCGCGACACCGACGTAGTACCGCGCCACCCCGCCGCTATCCTTGATCACCGTGTAGCGGTCGGAGAGCCACACATAGGAGCCATCACCACACCGGAAGCGATATTCGACGACCCCCGTGGTCTGATCGCTGGTCATCGCCCGTTCAAACACCTCGCGCGCCCGCGGCAGGTCCTCCGGATGGATCCGCTCCAGCACGCCCTCCACGGTCAAGCGCTTGATTTCCTCGACCGGAATGCCGGTGAGCCTCTCGATCGCCGAGCTCATGTAGTCGTACTGATCGCGCTGAAGATCCCGGCGGTAAATCACGTCATTCGTGTTCTCAAGGATGAACCGGAATCTCTCCTCGCTCATCATCAGAGATTCCTGGGATCGACGCGGCTCAGTTTGTTGTTCGTCCATGCGCACCCCGTCCCGCGGGGTGTCCTCCACCAGCATACCCTCGATGCGTGCGTCGCTCATGGCCGAATCCCTTTGCTGTTCCCATTGCGGTACTATAACCCCACACAGCACTTGTTGTGAATAGTGAATCGTGAGTGGTGACGCCATTCACCTTCCCCACGCCCCCACGCTCACGCATGGGGTTCGCTTCGAACGCCACAGCCATGTCCGAGCCCCGTCCGTCAGGGCGGGGAATGCGCACCCATGGGAATACAATATCTCAAACGCTCGAGTTAGGTGGGCTTCGCCCGCGACTTGGTTTCAGTGTTCGGGTTTCAGGAAATTTCCTTTGCCACTTCCTGACACCTGAAACCTGGTGAAATTTCATGTCAGGCGCAGCCTGACTGTGGAGTGCGGCGACCCGGCGCCGCTTTTGAAGCCGACGGCGTCGGCTTGAGGCGGGCTCCGCCCGCGGGGCAAAGCGCAGCCGGGTCTGCGCACTCCACAGCCTCATCCACATAGCGGATTCGGCGGAAGAGACAGGCCGCATTTTACCAGTCTGATTTATGGGTACGAGTCAGGGCTTCGCCCCCGGCTTGTCACACGTGATACCGCTCCCCCGGCCTCGCGCCGTGGGGGAAGAAGCCCGCTCCTGCCACCACATTGAATTTCCATCGACGCCCACCGCGCGCGACGCCACCGAGACCGGCACAGGGAGTCAGACGACCTGCAACTTCTCCACGCCGCGCTTCGCGGCGTCAAGCCGATCAAGGAACCGCGCGTCGGCAGCAATGTCGCGTCCGTTGACGATCGACTCGAGGTACAAACCGGCGTTTGTCACGTCGCCCCACAGGATGGCTCCTTTCAAGACGTCGCCCGACCTGTACAGCTCACGCACCGAGAACATCCCCCGCGAGTCACAGACACGGCTCACCGTGCGGGTCCATGCCGGATCCTCCATCGGCCGCCGCACCTGTCCGATGGAGACCACATGCGTCCCGAAAAGCGTGAAGGCCGTCTTGAGCGACGTGCAGTGCTCCAACTCGGTCACCTTCCCCGCCATGTTCGCGGAGGCCACCATCCCCTGACGCACCGCCGCCGGCCATGTGGCGTTCGGCCCCGTACGTCTCGACACCACATCCTCAGTCTCCGTGATGTCACCAGCGGCGAACACATTTGGCAGGTTCGTCTCGCACCGTTTTCCAATAAGCACGCCCCTGTTCACCATGATTCCCGATCCCGACACTATGCCGATATTCGGCGCAAGCCCCGTCGCGCAAACGATCAGATCGGCGGGGACCACCCGGTGCGAGGTCAATTTCACCTCTTTCAAAGAGCCGTCATTTTTTCGGGAGACACCCGCCACGCCATCAGGGCACAGCAACTCGACACCGTTCCGGGCGAAGAGCTCCGCGCACATCGCGCCGGTCACCTCGTCAAGCTGGAGCGCCAACGGATGGGAAGCCACCTCGACCAAGGTGACCCGCACCCCCGCCTCGGCGAGCGACGCGGCCGCCTCGCAACCGATCAGCCCCGCGCCGATCACCACCGCGCTCGATACTCCGGCCTGAACCGCTCGACTGATCGCAACTGCCTCGTCAATGGAGGTGAGCGTGAATACCCCCGGCCCCCGCAATCCTTCGATCGGCGGCAGCCGTGGGGAACCGCCGGCGGCTATCAGCAGCTTGTCGTACTCAAACCGCTCCCCCAACGCCGTCTCAATCACCTGCCGCTTCGCGTCCACCGCGACGACCGTCCTCCCCAGCCGCAACTGGATATCCTCGTCGATGACCCGCTTCGGATCGACGAAAAGGATCTTGTCCGCCGTCTTCTCGCCCGACACGACCAAGTGGAGCTGGCAGCGGGAATGGAACGACAAGTCCCGCGCCACTACTGTCACGTCCGACTTCGGCTCCAGACGGCGAAGATTTCTCGCGGCAGTCATCCCCGCGGCACTGTTCCCTATCACCACATACTTCATGGTCTACCTCCCGCCGCATACTCCAAAGCCGCATCCGAGTCGTCCACCCCCGTGAGGCACCCCGAGGGACACGCCGCCACGCAGGCCATCTCAGGATGTCCCACGCAGCCGTCGCACTTGAACATCTTCCCTCCCCGGACCATCGAGGGACGGGCCATGCCGTAGGGACAACTCATCACGCACATGAAGCAGCCGACGCACTTTTCAGCGTCACAGATGACATACCCCTCGGCGTCCTTCGCGATCGCCCCCATCGGACAGGCCTCGGCGCACGCGGGTATGTCGCAATGCCGGCAGAACTGCGGAAAAAGCCCCCCTTCGGGATCGATCTCAACCTTGTTCCGCGGGCGGGGCGACTTCTCTACCCCCTCCGCATAGGCGAGCAGAATGTTGCCGTCGGGGGCGTGCGTGGCGACGCAGGCCAGCTCGCAGTTCCGGCACCCCGTGCATTTCGACCGGTCGACAAGCTTCTTCCTCATCACGACCTCCCTTCGCCAAGCAGCGCCCCGCGCTTCTCCGCGATGATCTTCTCGAGCGCCGTCGCGGCCTTGGCCGGATCAGGTTCGACCAGCACTCTGCCGCCCGTCATCGAGGCGAGATCCTGCGTCAGCACCTTCGTCACCACGGGCGAGCCGGCGATCGGCGGCATCTGGGAAAGATGGAGCACCAACCCCAGCGCGAGCCCGTAGCAGCCGTCGGCGAGCGCCTGCTCCTCGAGCCATTGCGGCGCGGAGATCGCGACCGGCAGCTGCGGGATGTCCACGCCCAGCGTCTCCGCCAGTTTGCTGACGACCATCTCAATCCGGCCGATCGCCAGGCAGGGGCCGAAATTCAAAACAGGCGGGATGCCAAGCTTCTCGCAGACCGCCCTCAATCCTGGTCCGGCAAGATCCTTCGCCGAGTTCGAGCAGAGACCGCAGTTCGCCAAACCGCCGCTCGTGCAACCGGCGGTCAGCACCAGGATGTCTTTGCGGATCAGCTCCTTCGTCAACGCAACCGTCGACACGTCGTGGCCGCCGGCGGCAAGGTTCGAGCAGCCGAGAATGCCGACGACCCCCTTGATGGTCCCGTCCTTGATCAGCCCCACAAGCGGATCAAGAGTCCCGCCGAGGAAGTCGACCAGCGTGGTCTCGCTGACGCCGGTGAGCGCGGCGTCGAAACCATGCACCGGTATGTCGACGTCAATTTTGCCGTGCCGCTCCTTGTGTTGCTCGGCGGTCATCGCGCACAACTTCCGCGCAAGCTCACGCTCCTTCCCGCGGAT
>CAYTFM010000113.1:21829-25179 GCA_964436735.1 uncultured Victivallales bacterium
ACTGGGCTACTACCGGATCGAGGTCAACCTGGGCGCCGAGGATGAGTACGACCGGCGTTTCTCGGTCGGCTTCTCGGTGGCCGAATACCGCGCGCCGGAGTTCCAGGTTGAGTTGACGCCGGAGCAAGCAGACGTCGTCCAGGCAGACCAGTTTCACCATCCACTCCTGCGCGATGGGTTCGATGCCGGACAGCGTGCAGTTGAACTCGCTCACCAGCATATCGATGCCACCCGTGGTCAGCAGCGCCTCCTGGGTGAAATTGTTCCCCGCCTGTCCGGCGAAGCAACTCGTCCCGCTCGAGGCGGCGCGCAGCTGCATGTCCTGCCCGACGCAGGTCAGGCCGATGATCTTCACCCCCTTCGCCCCCACTGAACGCCCGATCTCCGCCGCCTCCTCCGTCTCGAGGAAACTGATCAGCCCGGCGAACACGGAATGGCTGTGTCCGGTGACCGCGATGTTGACATACGCGGGATCGACGACGGAGAACCCGACCTTCGCCGTCCGCAATCCCGGCTCGCCCATGATGATGTCGTTCATGAGATTCGTCAACCCCAGCCCGTAGACCCCCGTGCAGATGCCGAGCGTCAGGCAGTGGAGCAGCTGGTTGACGGGATCCGTGCTGAGGTTCGTGCTGGTCTTCACAATGGCGTCGAACACCTCCGACTTCGCTCCACCCGGCAGAATCCCCAGTGAACGCCAGTTCTCCACCCGCTTCTCGATCGCAAGCGATCCCAGCAACTCCATCTTCTCGTCACGGCTTTTGTACAAGTCCGCCAACACCCGCGAGGCGAGAGCGGACGCCCGCGCCGCCACCGTCCCCTGCGGGATCCCCAACTCGTCCGCCACCCGCTCAAGCGTCTTCGTCCCGCGCAGCGCGAGCGGCGACACGCCTTCGGCGATCGACTTCAGACGCCGCGCCGTCGACTCGACCACATGCAGGTAACAGGCCGATCCCGCCGCCACCGTCCGCAGCAGATGCCGCGACACCATCGCGTCGGCGTCGGCTCCGCACACGCCCCGCGGCGAGTCGGGGGTGATCCGGCACGGCCCGTTCGAGCACAACCGACAACACACCCCGAGCTGCGCATAACCACATTTCGCCGCCTGCTCCTCGAACCTCGTGAACGCCGTGCTCACCGTGTCCTTCTTCCTGACAAACGCCTCCAGGCAGCCATCAGCCATCGCGCACATCGACATCGCCATACCCTCCCTGATTAGTCATTGGTCATTGGTCATTGGTCATTGGTCATTAGTCATTAGTCATTAGTCGTTGGACGTTGGACGTTGGACATTGGTCATTGGCGACAACGCCGTAATGACACCTATCCAGTATCATTAAATGTCAAAAAAAATCACAACTGGTCGAAGGTCAACCCGTCAAGCGCGCCGTCCACATGCGACTGGAGTTTCCGCAGCTCGCGGTGCACGGGGCAGCGCCCGCTCAACCGGCAGTCCTTCTTGTCGCGGCAGCATCCGTTCAGCACCGTGCCCTTCGGGTCGAACACGTCCAACACCTCCTTGACGGAGATCCGCCGCGGCGGCCGCGCCAACGCCAGCCCCCCGCCCTTGCCCTTCTGCGAGGTGAGAAAACCCGCCTTCTGGAGCTTGCCGACAATCCGGCGCGCGAAACGATACGGAATCAACATCTCATCAGACAGCGACTTGGTCGTCACGGACTCGACATCGCACGCCCTCCCCGCCTTCGACAGGCAGAGCACAAGCCGCACCGCGTAATCCGCCTCTCTCGTGATCATACACGCTCCGCTTTAAATGACACCATAAAGATATCATTAAAATCCGAACACGCAAGCCGCGCATGCGAAGAATTTCGATCCCTGCGGGGGGAATTCAACCGGGGAATATTGTTTGTGGCACGACCTTCTTGGCTTCGAGTTATTGTCCCTCGAGAAGCGCCAGAACTTTTCCCACCGCATCCCCCGCGCGACCAACATGCCCGTCCCAGGATCCAGCCTGCTCCACGCGGATACGCGTCTGGACAAACAGTGGTCTGGTCGGTATGGTACGCTATCACGATAGGTATGCGTCTTCGAATTCATGCCCCTGTAACAAAGCCTGGAGGCACCTATGCAATCCCCGCAATCCGCCGGACCGCAGGACAGCGCGTTGAAGACGTTCTACGCCCCCGCCCAACGCTCGACGCCTGAAGACCTCCAGCGCGAGGCCGCATATATCATCACGCACCCCTACCTAAAGGCCATCGCCGACGCCACGCCCAACGCCCTCGTCATCCTCGACAAAAACCGCCAGATCGTCTTCGCCAATGAAGCCCTCGCCAGGATCCTCGGTTTGAAAAAGGCCGATGACGCCCTCGGCTGCCGCACTGGCGAACTGCTCAAATGCGCCCATGCGTCCGCCAGCGAGGGCAACGGCTGCGGCACCACCCTCTTCTGCAAATACTGCGGGGCCGCCCAATCCATCATGCGCACCCAGGCCGGCACCAATGCCGTCGAGGAATGCCGCATCACCTGCGAGGACGGCGCGCCGCTCGACCTCCGCGTCTGGACGACCCCCCTGAACGCCGACGGCGAGCACTTCACCGTCTTCGCCCTCAACGACATCAGCGACGAGAAACGCCGCCAGGCCCTGGAGCGCATCTTCTTCCACGACATCCTCAACACGGCGGGCGGCATTCAGGGGATCTCCGACATCATCAGAACCAGCAGCGCGAAAGACCTCGACATGCTCATCGACATGATCGGCAAGGCGTCGAACACGCTGATCGACGAGATCGGCGCCCAGAAGCAACTGATGGCGGCCGAAAGCGCCGAACTGGAGGTCAACGCGCAGGAGGTTGAAAGCCTCGCGCTGCTCCGGGATGTCGTCGCCATCTACACCAACCACACCACCGCCATGGGCAAGCATGTCGAGGTCTCCCCCGCATCCGCCAACTTCCGCCTCACCACTGACAAGGCGCTTCTGCGACGGGTGGTCGGCAATCTCGTCAAAAACGCCCTCGAGGCCACACGGGAGGGAAAAACCGTCACGATCTCCTGCGAGGCCGCCCATGGCGAGGCGCTGTTCCACGTCCACAACGCCGACTTCATGCCGGAGTCCGTCCAGATGCAGGTGTTCCAGCGCTCGTTCTCCACCAAAGGCAAAGGCAGGGGACTGGGCACCTACAGCATAAAGCTGCTGACGGAGAAATACTTGAAGGGATCCGTCTCCTTCACGACCTCACCGGAGAACGGCACCACCTTCACGGCGCGGTATCCGCTGACGCGACCGGAATAGCGAGGCCTTAAATTAGGCGGCATCGCGGCCGCAACTTAAATACGAAAATCGAAGCACGAAATCCGAAACAGCGAAAACGCTGTTGAACTGTTTTGTT
>CAYTFM010000114.1:0-7633 GCA_964436735.1 uncultured Victivallales bacterium
GTGTTCAGTGTTCAGTGTTCAGTGTTCAGTGTTCAGTGTTCAGTGTTCAGTGTTCAGGTTTCAGGCATTGGCTTTCCCTGACACCTGAAACCTGGTACCTGACACCTTTAGCCCAACTCGCCAAGCGTGATGTCGCTGAAGTCGCACTTGCCGTCCGCCAACAGTCGGAGCTGTGTGGCGACAAGTCCTTTCCGCCGCGTGATGAGCGTCCGTTGACCATTGACGCAGGCGTCGATGATGGTGCTCCTGCTTTTGGGGTCGTACACGAAAAGGATCTCAATCTGGAACGGCTCGTCGATTCCTTCGACATTGGTGATGACGAAATCGCCGCCTTTGAACGGAAGATGCGGATTCTGCATTTCCCAAATGGCGCCGCTGTCCTGCGCGAGAACCTCCTCAAGCGTCGGAACCGGAGGCGGAACGGCGACACCTTCCATGGTGTTCCATTGCACGCGCCCCTGACGGGGCAGCACCGACAACGCGCAGCCGTTCTGCTCTTCGTCGAGAACAGCGACCCCCACATAGGAGGTGCCCGCCGCGGGAGAAACGCGCGCCGTCAGCAGCGCGCTCGATGGCACCCCGTCGATGAACGCCCAGGACGCCGCCGTCGCCGTCACCGAAACCGAATTGCCGGGGACTGCGCACTTTTTCGTCTTGATGACAGGCGCGCCACTGGAGCGTACGGGAGGCATCATTTCCTTGGGCCATTTCGTACCCAAGGTGCCGTCCTCACACTGCACGAGCTCGCGGAACACAAGGTGCCCCCCCCACTCGAACTGCGGTCCTTGCAGGAATCCCGCCAGGAGACGCCGGTTCGACTTGAACGGCGCCACCATCGGCACCCACACCCCGTCGTAGATGTCCCACCGAGGCTTGACAACGCCCTCCTGAGTTCCCTCTTTTCCCGCCCAGTAGGGACCACGCCTCTGTCGTGACATCCAGTATCCCGTGCGGCCGGCTATGATGTAGTGCCAGCCATTCCACTCGAACATGCATTGGCATTCATCGCTGTTCCGCGCAGGGGAATCGGCGCCGACCGGGATGATATCCTCATCGATCAACCGCCAGTGACGCAAATCTGTCGAATGCCACAGCCCCCGCGAGCCGTACCCGGCCAGCATCAGGAAACCTTTGCCCTTCTCGTCGGCGCAGACATTGGGGTTTTGCGCGGGATGCACCAGCAGGCGGGACTTGCTGAAGACATCGCCATCGTCGCTTTCGGCGAACGACGTCCCCTGCGGATACCGTTCCCCGTTGGGAAACTGCTGCGGAAGGGTGCGCCCGTCCGAGTTGATGGCGGGGCCCACCAGGGAGTTCTCCGGTATGATCCGCGAGGTGTGCATACCATAAAAAAAGAAGACCTTGCCATTATGGACCAGCGGCCGGCCGGTGCCGACCGTCTCCCACGGTTCAGCCTCAAAGGCCTGGGGATGCTGTTTCCAGTGGAGAAGATCTCCGCTCGACATATGGGCGATGGTATGCCCGCCGGCTTTGAACTTGCTCGCATGATGCCGACGGTCGGCAAGGTAGAACACATGGAACCGCTTGCCGCCAGGCAGTGGCGCGTCGCCGAGCATGACGTCACCCACCCACTGATTGTGGCCGCGCGGCGTCCAGTATTGCGCCTGCGTCCGCTCGGGGCCGAGAATCTCCACCTCTCGACGGGCAATGCACTTCTGCCCGCCACACCGCTTGATGATGTCCGCGTCGCTCAAGGCGATCGGCCACACTTCCACGAGCTCGACGACCCCCTTGAATCCTTCCCCGCCGATCCGCAGCGGCGACACGGCCGACGGCACGCTCCCCACCGGCCACTCCTCGTCGACCAGCACGCCATCAACGAAAAGGCTCAGGCGAGAACCGGAGAAGCGAAGGATGACGTCGTGCAGACGCCCTTTGCCAATCCGGGCGGCCGGCACGCCCACGCGCATACGAGTCCATTTCGGATTGTGACTCCTCAGCGAGACCTCCGCCTCCATCACGTCGCAGGCGCCAGACTCGTCCGGAAACGACAGGTAGTTCTGCCGCACATCATCCCATTCGGCCTCCTCCGGCACCTCCCCGGCGCGGCGCGCATACAAGCGGAAAGAGTGCAACGTGTCATCTCCCCACTCCACGATGGAACCACGCCACCCGTCCGCTTCGACGCGCACAAGGACGCGCACGGTCATGTTCATCAGCAGGGGGGAAAGGTCGAACATCGGGGCTTCCGTCAAGCCGGACAGATTGGGCCGCTCGCGAGTGGCGACAAACGAGAAAATGGTCTTGCTCATACGAGAAAAACTCCTTAAAATTAGGCGGCCGTTGCGGCCGCGGCTGCAACCACTCGCTCACGCTCGTGGCTCTGTTCGGACGCCGTGAACCGAGCCCCGACTGTGAGGGAGGGTTTTACCGCATTGAATTTCCTATGCGTAAACTTAGAAGACGGCCGCAGCAACGGCAGCGTCACTCCCACGCTCATGCGGGGACACCGCTCAGCCATGCCTCCGACCGAGTCCCATTCGCCAGGATGGATCTGCCACAGAACAACACCACATTGAAACTCACACTACTTCAAGGTAAACGGAACAAGCGCAATTACAACCACTCGCTCACACTCATGGCGCTGAATCAGACTGCGCCCCCCCCGCCAGCCACAGCTTGTCCAGATCCGCCGCACGTGAGAATACTTGACGCGCATTTTCACTCTCCTTTAAAATAGAAACAATCCGTCCGACGCTTCGCTTGTAAAAATCTGACGCCGCTGCCGCATATGCCGCGCATCATGCCGCACCCGGCCTCCACACACGCTCTTCGCCCCAGATTTTTAATGGTCTTGAATCGTCCATCCACATCACAAACAATCCGTCCGACTGGTCATGGCCGCACGCCGCACCTCCCCTGGCAGTCACGCCGATCACCCCATCACGCCCTCGGAGTGTTTTCGCGGAGCGTTTTCATAGACTGTCTGGCATTTTCGTCAGGGTGTGGTTGATCGGGGCCACCGAGAAGTCCCTGTCGCTGACGACATGGCCGTCGAAGATAGAGACATTGGGCGTTTCGAGGTGCCGGTAGGAGAAGTTGAACTGCGAGCCGGGCTTGTTGCATGACCAGGGGTTGATGAGATCCTGCTCGTCAGACCATCCATACCACGGCGTGCCAATCGGCAACCATCGGGCCTCCATGCCGTCCAGGAAATAAACGAGCTGGGACGGATATTGGAGCTTGCTGACGGGAGTCGCATTGAAGGGAGACTGCCCGCCGGCGATGAACTCGTTGATGGCGTAGCCGGCGTTGTTGTAATAGTTTGAGGAAAGCGAGACCGCGTTGCCTTTGGCGGAGGGGCACTGGAGCACCTTGCATTGGACGGCGATCCCGTTCGTGTTCTGATTGCCAAGGTATTCGCCCAGGCCATCCCGGGAGTGCCACCAGGGCGGCCAATTCTGGTTGACGTGCAGCCAATACAAGACAAGGAAGCCGTTGCTGTCCTGGATATAGGAATGCGCCGCCGTGTTGATCTGCCGCATGTTGCCGACGCAGGAGATCCGGCTGGCCATTCCCCGAGCGCCTTTCAATGCCGGCAGCAGCATCGCGGCGAGTATGGCGATGATGGCGATCACCACTAATAATTCTATGAGGGTGAAGGCGAACGCCTTCTCTCTCATGGAATTATTACGTGTCCGGCTCCGCCGCACAGACGAATAATTGAGGCGCATTTTCACTCTCCTATAAAATAATCAGACTGCACCCACATGCCGCGCGCTCATTGCCGGGCGATCTCGTAGAGCATTCGAGCCCCGTCGGGACCGCGGACTTTGGCGGTGAAGACGAGTTCAGCTCCCTCGACCTTCGCCTCGAGCTTCTCAAGCCGCTTCCCTCCCGGGGACAACGCCCATACCGAATAGGCGGCCGGCTCGACTACGGCGATGCGGACGGTCGCGGCGCCGTCGCGGACAAGGTGCGGCAGCGTGCCCCATCCCAGCAGTGTTTGCCGGGCCGTCTCACTGTAGCTCGCGCCGGTGTTCTGCAGATCGGTCAGGTGGGTGACCAGCAGCCGTTTGGAGCTTTTGATCGGATTCGCGTCGAGGCTGTTGACGAAGAGGGTCGCGCCCGTGGTGATCCCGGCGACCTTCACGCCGGCCGTGGCGGCGTCGATCTCTTGTCCGGCGTCGGCGTAGCCGCCGGCCGTGCGCGGCGTGTCGATGCGCAGCACGCCCCGCTTCTTGTCGATCACGATTTCGCCAGTCTCCGAGCGGATCGCGCCGTCGACCTCCTCAGCGCCGACTTTCCGCTCGCTGAGCAGCGCGGCCACCGCGGAACGGTCGAAGGCGGATCTAACCGGCACCACCACGGCGTCGGCCGGGACCTGCGTCGGGTCGTCGACCACGGCGCAACCGATGCGAGTGAGCCACGCCGCCGGCTCGAGCCCGGCCATCGAAAGACGGCTCGGCGGATTGCGCAGCGTCTCCTTGGGCATCACCACCGCGACGCGGTTCGGCGCGGTCTTGAGGTCGCGGCGCAGAAAGAGCAGAACCGCCGCGCGGTCGGCCGCCTGATTCAACGGATCGTTGGCAAGGTTGAAGTAGTCGATCGGCGCCGGCTCGAACAGATCCTTGTCCTTGTGGCCGTAGGCGAAACGCCACACCACGTCCCAGTCCTGCAGCGCGGCCATCGCGCCGGTGAGGACGCCGCCGACGCCGCGGAAACGCCCTGGCCCTGAATAATTGAACTCACTGATGGTGAACGGCTTGCCCCAGAGGCGCACGCAGGCCACGCCGGAGGCGCCCGGCGCGCCCTCGCGGATGGGGTTGGCGTTGCCGCAGTGGCTGGGCAGCTGCCACTGCTTGTCCAGGAAGACGGGATGGTCGACGTAGAAGTGCTCGTCGACGTAGTCGAACTCGGCGCGGGGGGCCATCATCGGCACGATGCCGGGGCCGGCGTTGTTCAGGTCGGTCAGGAGGGCCGGGCACTTGAGCTCGTCGCGCAGGAAGGAGCGCATGCGCTCGAGCATCGCCTTTTCGGTGTCGGCGTGGAAGACCTGGCAGGCGCGGGCGCGGCGCGTCCCGCTCTTGAGATTGTCCGGCAGAACGACGCTGCCGGCGGCCGGATCCTCGGTGTCGGCCAGATCGCCCAAGGCCATGTCCAAGTCGTCGCGGTTCGGGTAGCGCTGGGCCAGCCAGCGGTTCCAGGCGGCGGTCCACTCAGGCAAGGTTTTACCCCCGAAGCTGTGGGAGACCGGCGGCTCGTTGATCAGCGAGATCCACGCCAAGGCCGGCTCCTCGGCGACACGCCTGCCCGTGTAGGGGTTGACATGGTCGAGCAACTTGCGGGCGAACGTCTGCCAATCCTTGTAGGCGGGCTCATACACCGGCACAAGGATCTTGAACTTGTCCGGCTCGGGACGGTCGCCGCTCAGTCCGATCTGCGTGCCGGGGACAGGGCGCGAGACAAAGAGGTCGGTGGTCAGCCAGAGCCCTCGTTTGGCGCAGCCGGCCATCAGGTAGTCGAGCTGGTCCACCCGCCCCGGATCCCAGTCGAAGCCCGGCTTCCAATCAGGTTTGGTCAGGGCAAACTCATAGTGATGAATCCGCACGGTGTTGTAGCCAAGCCGGACAAGGCGGTCGAGCAGCTTGTCGACCTGCTCCTTGGGCAGATACTGGGCGGAGAAGCAGAGATTGACGCCATAGAAGCGCCGCGGCGTCTTCGGGTCGTCGGCGAAGGCGAAATGCCCCTCGGGCGTGGCGATCACGCGCCCCTTGGAGCCGCAGGGGCCGTCGGTGAAACCGCACCCCGTCAAGTCGAGCGCCGAGCCAGGCTCGATCTCGAGCTCGTCTTTCAGCGGAACCCACTCCTCGTCGGCCGCAAGCTTCACGGGATGATCCTTGAAGCAGGAGAGGCCGCCGGGAATCGAGACTGCCATCTTCAGCGCATAGCTCTCGCTCGGGGTGAGACGAACGTTCATCCCTTTGACGAGATTGACGCGGATGGTGTAGGTCTGCCCGCCCCACTGACGGTTGTCCTGAAGCCCCACGTACGCCGGCTTGGCGAAGGTGAATGTGAAACTCTTGCCGTCGGGGAAGTTCACGCCGAACGCGGTGACGTCGGCGCCGCCAAGACCGGAGGAGCCGCTGAAGACGAGCGGAAACGTCCCCTTTTTTCCGTCGCAGTCAAACGTGCCGCCGCCCAGAACCGCGATGGGGAAGTTTATGCTGATGGCGAGACAGTTGACCGTGACGTCCTTTTGGGTCTTGAAGCTCCACTCCGCCTCCCCTTTGCCGTCTTTGACGACAAGTTTCGCCTCTCCGGCGATCTCGGCGTTGCCCACTTTCATGGTGAAGGTCGAGCTGTCCGGGCCTTGCGCCGGCGCCGCGTTCGGCGCGCTGAACTTCCAGCCTTGATCGGCGGAGAACGGCGAAAGGACGCACAGCTCGGAGCCGTTCATGAGCAGATGCATTTTGCCATCCGGCGCGAGACCGAGCTGCCCCGCCGCCTCGTCAGCCCAGGACGCGCTCGAGAGAACCGCCGCCACCGCAATGGCTCCCACGCACACCACGCACCGCCTCAGGATGTTGCCAGTCATCTGTCCTCCTTTGCCTTGCGCGGAAGGCGGCACTCCGTCTTCCGCATAGTGTTTAGTTAGCTTAATTGGATTCATGAGACGCGATTTCAATACGCGAACAGCGCGGGGTTGCTGAAGGCAAGATAGGCGGTGCGGTAGCCGACCGGCGAGGCGTGCCCGTCGAGGAACCAGTAATTCGCCTTTTTGCCATGACGGATGGCGTCGCCCTTGCTCCATGACTCGAAGCCGAAACACGCCTCGTTCCAGGTGGAAGAACCAGTCATGTGCCAGTCCGGCCCCTCGCCGAAATAGGCGCGCCTGCTCCCCTCTGTGTACCGCGACAACAGCAGCTTCGAGAAATCGTCAGTGCCCGGAATCATCCCCGCGCCGGTCGATCCCCAGCTTCCAAACCCGTCATCCGGCTTGAGCGGATGCACATTGATTGAATACCCTGTCCGCCACGACACATCCTGGAATTCAATGGCGTCATATTTGTTCCACATCGGGCAGCCCCAGACAACCCCCTTGTTTTTGACCGCGGACAACGAGTTGTTTGATTGGTCTTTATTGTAGAGATACGGGAAAAGGAAATTCTGCCACTGGTAATAGACGCCGTCATATCTGACCTTCGCGAAGGTGAGATATCCGGCATAGTCGTCGACGTAGCTGAATTCCGCCAAACCAACCTGCTTGATCGAATTGAGGCAGGAGATCGACTGGGCCGTCTTCCGCGCGCTCTGAAGGGCAGGGAGGAGGATGGCGGCCAAAATGGCGATGATGGCGATGACCACCAGCAGTTCGATGAGCGTGAAGCGGATCCGGTGACACAATGCTGTCGCACTGACTTCTCTTAGCACTGCGGCTCTCATGACACACCCCGTTGAATTCGGATTTATCCTTGGATCGACGCGCAGGACTCGCCCGGAGAAAAACTGCACGGCAGCTTGAAGACGCGCCCCGCCACGTTATCACCCTCTTTACTGATCATCCGCACAAGAAGTCTCCCCGCGAGCAGTCCCATCTCCTTCGCGGGAAGAGCGACGCATGTCAGCGGCGGTATCATGAACTTGGCCGGATGCTCGTCGTCGAAGCAGA
>CAYTFM010000114.1:7650-12246 GCA_964436735.1 uncultured Victivallales bacterium
CGCATGCAACAACCGCACCGCCATGTACTGATTGTAGCAGAGGACAGCCGTGGCGCCGCCCTCCAGCACCGTTCTCCGGAGGAACTCCTCCGTCTCGATGACGTGGTTACCGTAGTCGGAAAGTGGCTGGCACCCCGCCGCCTCCATGTGGCGGACGTACAACTGCTCCCGCTCTTGGACGGAATAGTGAAGACGGGATCTCGTCATGAAGCTCAGAAAGGCGATCCTGCGGTGCCCCAGCGAGAACAGATGCTCCATCGCCAGACCAACCCCCGACTCCTCGTCGGAAACCACCGAGACACCATGCGCCCCGGCGATCCCGTTCATCGACACGTACGGAATCCCCGACTCGTCGAGGCGCCCAATGCCATCCAGAGACGAGACGTCGACGAGAGCGGCGCCGTCTACGGGCCATTGCGGGTAATACTCCCCCGGCTGTGACGCCGAAAGGAAGTTCGAGCCTACCGCGAACCCCGCGCCCTGCATCTCCATCACAAAGTTCCGGCAGAGCACGCTCTTCATGGGATGCGTGTATTCGGCACTGTCAAGCAGAGTGACCATCCACGTCTTTTTCGCCTTGATCGTCCGCAGGATCGGATGCGGCGCGTAATTGTGCCGCCGAGCGGTGGCGAGCACCCTCTCCCGCACCTCAGCTTTCACATGGAAGTCGCGGTAGTTGTTCATGATGCGGCTGACGGTCGACACCGAACACCCCGCCTCGGCGGCGATCCGTTTGATGCCGGACTTCACGTCCTTGTCCACACGCGCTCCCGCCACTTCCGCCGCCATCCCGCACCTCCAGCAATCAATCATCAGGAAAACTGTTTCCAGTATACAGGAAATCAGTTTCCTTGTCAATATTAGTTTGGGAAATAACCCAAATGGAACAGCTCACACACTCAAAACCGACCTTGAACCAGGGAGGAAACGAAGGGAGGGGGGTGAGGAGGTCAAACCTTGGCGGTTTGGAATATAAATTCAGACAACCTGATGCGTGGGAAATGTCCTTGCAGGGAATTGCAGCTCAATCATAATCTTAATCTTGATCTAAATCATCATCTCCGAGGTATTAAGATCAAGATAAAGAAAAAGCGACACCCCCCTTTTCCACACCTATTGATTCGTGAAAGAGGGGTCAGAAATCCTGAAATTCCCTGCTGCCGCCAATGTGGGAGCCACCTCCCGGTGGCGAGAGGAATTGCCTGTGCAGAAACCTACTGCGCGGGAGGAGGTTCAATCTTTAGCGCGTTGCGGCAGCTGGCGTCAAAGTCCTTGACATCAGGTCCAACCAGCACGTACAGCGGGCTCACGCCGACGTTGATCGACTTCACGCCGCGAAGCCGAGGGTCGTTCCCCATGGCGTCGAGGACTGTCCACTCGTGAGGAAGCGACGCGAGATCGAGCGACGCGGCAAGTCGCGCCGACTGATCGAGATACACCGCCCACGACTGCCGGTCGACGCCGCGGAACAACGACTGGATGACGCCTTTGACCTCAGGGCAGTCGACAGGCCGCAAACCGTCGACGCACCAGGCGCACACGGCGGTCGAGGCGGCGGCCGGAGTGACCGAGCGGTCGAAACCGATCATCATCTTCAACTCCCCGTAGTAAATAAACGTGTCGCTTTGGTGGATCGTGTAGATGAACACCTTCGAAAACCCGCCCTTCGCCGTCTCCATCCACACCCTGGAGCCGAACGCCACCGCCAACTCGTTGACCCGCGGATCGACGCCGAGGAACGTGTACAGACTGTTGCCGCCGTAGTCGCCCCCAAGCGCGCCCTCGCTGTCCCACAGTTCGCGCTTCCGTCCGTCAACGCTCCCAAGGTGCTCATTGATCGCCGCCGTCTCCTTGCGGAACGCTCCGCCGCCATCGCCGGTGATATTCGAGAAATAGCAGTGGAAGGTGTAGATGTCGGTCAGCGGCCAGACGTCGGGGCCGACCTTTTTGACAAAGTCGATATCGCTGACCTCGGAGCAGATGCCGGCGATCCGCGCCTCGGGGTTGCCCTTGCGAAGCCCTTTCGCGCCGGCGAGGTAGACGCGCCTAAATTGCTCCGGCACCCCCGGGAAAAAGTAGTTGATGTACGGCTCGTTCCACACTTCCCAGTGGTCAATCCTCCCCTTGTAATGGGCGGCGACCGCCGCGCAATGCTCCTCGAACGCCGCCGTGTCGACGATGTCCTCGTCAGCGCCTGCCGCCTCCTTCTTCGCCCACTTCGGCGGGGCGTCGGGCATTCCCAGGATCCACAGTCCCGCCTGCCGTAGGGCGTTGACTTGCGTGTCATACCAGTTCCGGGTGCCCTTCTCCGGCTCGACGGCGCACCATTTCGCCAGAATGTTGGCGTCGTGCAGCCGCACCCATTTGAAACCGATCGACTTCGCATAGTCGATGAAATACGGACGGACCGTGATGTGCGTGCCGAACAGGCTCTCCTCGCCGGTCGCCCGGGGGACGGGAAGCCGTGCGACGATTGCCTCCTGCGGGGCGGCGACGGCGGGATCGATGGCGACGAGTTCGACGCGGAAGATGCCGTTCTCACCCGGTGAGAGCTCGATCGTCTTCTCCACGCCAGGCAGCAGGCTCACTTCCTCGTCTCTGACGACCCTGTCGGGATAGGCGATGATCCGCACCTTCGCCGCCACCGGCTCTTTCCGCTCCGCACCGCCGGCGTTGGCGCACAACAGCTTGAGGCTGATCGGCTCGCTCCAGGAAAAGATGCCGCTGCGCCGCCCCGAGGCCACCACATAGAGATCACAGGGGAATGCGGGCTGGTACTCGGCGGGCGCGCCATCCTCAAGCCCGAAATACATGCCGTCAAAGAGGATCGTCCCTTGCCGCGCCCCCCCGCTGAAGGTCAGATACACATGGTCAACCCCCTCATCGGGGATTTTGCCGGAGACCGCGCACAATTTCCATTCAGCTCCCGCCTCGAAGCCGTTGCCGGCGATCTGCCCCTCTTTCTTATACGGCTGGACGGCGGCATGGAACTTCGCGCCGGAGGTTGCACCTTTCGCCCAAAAGGAGAGCTTGTACGCATGACCAGCGGCGACCGGGATCTTGTAGCTGCGGCAGAAGACGTCGCCATCGGTTGAAGCCGTGTGAAACGCCAGGCATCTTGTGCCAAACTTCCCCCCGTCCGTCGCGAAGATCTGTGGATCCTCCATCTCGCCGTTGGGTGTTTTCGCATAGATGCCCGAGGTCCAGAAATAGTCGGCGGAGCCCTCGAACGACGATCGTGGCAGAAGGTTCCCCTTCACCGGCTCGAACCGCGCCGCGGCCTCCGCGGGATTCTTATCAAACCGCTCGACCACGACATCCGCCAGCCAGAGCTTGCCCACCGATCCGGTGCCGAAAAGGACGCCGAGATCCTTGTCCGCGTCACCCGACGACTTGCCGCAGAACGTGTAACTCTTCCACTCCGGCGTCGGAAATAACGAGAGTCCCTCCACGTACATCGTCCACGGCGACCCAATCTTGCGCACGCCGGCGTATACCTTCCCCGCCACACCCTCCCCTTTCATCTTGAAGCTGACGCGGTAATAACTGGTGCGCCACACGGAGAAACCGGTCATGAAGAACTGCAATTCGCCGGAGGCGATGGAGCGGATGTCGAGGCACTGCGCCGAGCCGACCACGGGATCCTTCACGATGGAAAGATCGATCTCCTTCTTCCCCCATTCGTAATTGTTCACGCACCCCTGCGGGATCGTGTCCTTCCCTTCCGCCCCCGCCTTGTAGTACGGCCCCTCGAACCCGCATTTCAGCACCACCTCGCCCTCGGCTCCCCCGAGCACACACGGCAGGACGGCGCAAACGGCGGCGACAACCACGGCGAAACGGTGCGTCATATAGCTCCTCCTCGACACTTCCCGCACATCCCTTCCAGGGACGGCGGATATTTTGTTGGTACGTACTAATAATACCGCGCCGCCCGCCGTTTGTCAACCCCGCATGCGACAGTTCAGCGCCGCTTGACCACGAGATCCGCGTCGGCAAATCACACACGCACCCCTTTATCGCACAAAGGCAAGGACAACGACGACATGCTGGAGGAAGGCTCGCCCAACCACTTCCAGTTCGAGACGCACAACGCCGCCTATCCCGCCCGCATGGATTTTTCCGTCCAAGCCGTGTTGACGGCGGCCGACGGACAGGCCGCCTTGCTTGCCGCGTGCCCGGGAGCGTCCCCCCCAACTCGATAAAAGAAATTCATGGAGGTGGGGCACGCAAGACACACACGTCCCGAATCCAAGACGCGGCCCGCCGCCCACGCTTCAGCATGCGTCACCTTCCTGAAACCAAACTCCGGACTTCGCGCCGCGACACCAAACTTGCGGCAACTCTTGGTTTTTCTCGCCCACCCCCTTGCGGAACGCGCGGACGTTGCGCCCGGCCGCGACCACGTCGCCGGCGAGCTCGTGGCCCAGCACCAGCGGCGCCTTCTGGATCCGGGACCACTCCATGAGGTCGCTGCCGCAGATTCCGGACGCGTTGACTTTCACGAGCAGGTCGCGGGGCCCGACCGCGGGGAGAGGCTGCTCCTGGATCTCGATCCTGTCGTTGCTGAAGTACATCCCTACGCGCATCGAGGCA
>CAYTFM010000114.1:12256-25097 GCA_964436735.1 uncultured Victivallales bacterium
GGACGCGCGGAACGGGGATATAATCACAAAAGAGCAACCGGTTACCCACAATCAGTTACCCAAGAGAAACAGCACAATGGCGACATTAGGCGATGTGGCGGCGAAGGCGGGCGTCTCGAAGAGCGTCGCCTCCCGCGTCTTGAACAAGGTGCGGTCGCGGGTCAGGATCAGCGAGGCGACGCGGCGCAGGATAGAAGCGACCGCGAAGGAGCTGGACTACCGCCCGAACGTCAACGCGCGGCGTCTGGCGATCGGACGTCTCGAGTCGATTGGCGTCGTATACGAGGCGCCGGACTTCTTCCGCAGCAGCTTCATCATGACCTGCCTCGACGGCGTGGTGCAGGAGGCGCACCGTCTGAACTTCTGCGTCAACCTCGGCACCAGGACCGACGCCACGACCACCCGCCACATCAAGTTCCTTGAGGACAGGGCCGTCGATGGCGTCATCGTGGTCCCCCCCGCCTCCGAGGAGCTTCTCGACTACATCCGCTCCTTCAAGATCCCGCACGTCTTCGTCAATCCCGGATCGCCAATCTCATGCGACGCAGTGCTCTGCGACGACGCGGGGGGAATAGCGGCCGCCATGGAACACCTGCTGCGCTTAGGCCATCGGCGGATATCCCACATGACCTACCTTAGCTCGACGCATCACAGCGTGGACGTCCGTCTCAACGCGTACAAACGGAAGATGGCGGAGAACGGCCTGGAAGCCATGGTGGGGCCGCGTGCGGGAGAGAGTTTCGTCGCGTTCGCCCGTCGAGCGATCACCGATGACAAGGCGACGGCGTTCCTCACCTACGACGACCCGAACGCCCTGGATCTGCGGATGGCGTTGGCGGGCATCGGCGCGCGGGTGCCCGACGACGTGTCCATCGTGGGCGTCAACAACAGCATCGAGGGCGCCCGCATGACTCCGCCGCTGACAAGCGTCAATATCCCCGTCAAGGAAATGGGCGAGGAGGCGGCGCGCATGCTCGTCGAGAAGATCGCCACTCCCGGGACGGTGCCGTCAAAGCTGTTTCCCGAGACGCTGGTGGAGCGGGAGTCGACCAGCGCGCCCGCTGCCCCCCCACGCTCCCGCCACACAACACCTACGTGAAAGGATGGCAGACATGAACCGCAACCATTTCACCCTCATCGAATTACTGGTCGTCATCGCGATCATCGCGATTCTCGCCTCCCTTCTCCTGCCCGCCCTCTCAAGCGCGCGGAAGACCGCCAAAAGCGTCATGTGCCTCGGCAACATGAAGCAATGCGCCTCCGCTCAGTTCATGTATGCCGACGACTACAACGGGCGGGTCATGCTTCAGTCACAGTCCGACGGCTGGGTCGCCTGGAGTTGGTTCCTCTACAAATACAACTACCTTGCCAGCGGGACCACCGCGTTCCGCTGCCCGTCCGGTCCGTACAATGCGACAGACACCTCGTCCCAGCGGAACTGCTACGGGGTGGATATCATGAATGGCCTGTCAGGAACCTACGGCGACGAGTGTCCGATGGAGTATGTCGCCACCCCGTGCACCAAATGGCGCATCCTGCAAAGAATCAAAACGCCTTCAAAGTATTATCTGCTGGCGGACAGCGTGTATCCGTACTACGAGGCGCAGGCCGCCTGGATAAACTCCGGCGTGACGACCACCGGACAGTTCGACTACGGCATTCACCTCCGCCACAACCTCAGGGCGAACGGCGCCTTCTGGGACGGAAGTTGCCGCTCCATGGACAGGAACGAACTCCGGACGAATCAGGGGGTGACCAAAGGCTTCTTCGGCGAAGGCGCCACCTGGACAGACCCGAACGACATGTGAGTGTGTGAAAAATTCGAATAGGAGACACGAGATGCGTCTGAAACAGCTGCTCGCCTGCGCCGCCACCGTGGTGGCCGCGGGAACCGCGACCGCCCAGGAGAATCTGGCCCGCAACGGCGACTTCGAACAGGCCGACGCGCAGGATCAACTCGCCGGCTGGTCGGCCCCCCCCAAAGGAGCCTACGTCAAGGAGGGAGGCAACAAGTGGATACGCTTCACCGACGGCGGCACGGTGACACAGAAAATCACCGTCAAACCGGACGTCAAAGCCTTCCTCATCTCCGCCAAACTGAAGACATCGAATCTCAAACTCGGAGAGAACTCGTGGAATGATGCGCGCGTCAACTGCTATTATACGGCGGCGGGCGACGACAAAAAATACTACACCAGCATGCCGCTCCTCAAACAGGACTCCGACTGGACGGTCGTCGAGGTCGTCAGCGTCCCCCCGCGTGACAAGAACGTCGACACCCTTGTGGTCGAACCGGCCATGCTCTGCAAGGGCGTCTTCGAGGTGGACGACGTGAAAGTTGTCCCGCTCAAGACCGACCAGGAGATGGCGGACATCCAGAAAAAGACCAAAACAGCGAAACTGCTTACCACGCAAAACGACGTCTTCCTGGAGGGCAAGTTCGACAAGCTTGACGCCAAAGGCTTGCCCACCGGCTGGCAGATCACCTGTCCCGAGTCGGTAAAGGTCATAGATGAGGGCGGCGGCAAGGTGCTGCAGTTGTCGGCGGCGGACCCCAAGGCGGGGCCAATGCTGACCGCCACCATCAAACCAGACCCGACGTGGAAGAAAGTCAAGATCAAAGCCAAGGCGGCAGGATCCGTGAAAAAAGGGGCTGAAACCTGGAGCTGCTGCAAGATACAGACCTTGTTCCTGGACTATGCCGACAAGAAAATCACGGAAGGCTGGCCGGGCCTCGCCTCAATCGTCGCCGACGCCGACTGGAAGGACTACGAGGTCGAAATCCCCGCCCCGGGCGGCGACTGCTACCTGAAAATCGAGATCGGCTTCTTCGGCGGCGCCACCGGCAGCTACAAAGTCCGCGACCTCAGCATCGAGCCGTCGTACAAGTAACCTCTGGCAGCGCTCATTGAATCGCGAATGCGGTCATTAACCAAAAAGGTGCCACCATGCTTCCTCAAACGTTCGCCATCGCAGCGACATGCCTTTTCGCATTGACGGCCACCGCCGCCGAGACCGTTCACGCCTCCACCGGCTCTTTCCCGACGGGGGCGTTCAAAGACGCCGCGCCGGGCGCGCCGCCCAGCGGCTGGGAACTGTCGCCCGGCACGGACGCCAAAGTCGTCGAGGAGAACGGTCAACGCTTCCTCCGCCTCGTCAACGACAAACCCGGTGCCACCGCCCGGATCGTCACCAAGGTTGCCGTCCCGGCCGATTGGGAGGGCGTGAAGATCACGGCGAAGGCCCGCTCCACTGGCATCAAGACCGGCACCGAGGCCTGGCATGTGGCAAAGACCCAGACCTTGTTCATGAGCAAAGACGGCAAGACCAAACTCACGGATGGCTGGCCGAACGTCGCCGAATTCAGAAACGACGCCCCCGAATGGAAGTCATCGTCCGGCACGGTCGCCAATCCCGGCGCTGACGCCCTTCTCATGCTCGAGATCGCCATGTTCAACTGCCAAGGGGTCTACGATCTCGCCGAGATCACCCTCGCCCCGGTCACCGTCTTCGGCTTCACCCGGACGGCCGACGGCAAACCCGACTGCTGGGGCAAGGAGCCGGTCGAGGAAACCAGCCCGCTCCGCGGCCGCGTCGTGCTCAACGGCCCGTGGCGCTTCGTCCCCGCCATCGGCGAGAAAAAAGTGTATGACGCGACCGAGTGGGGACTCATCTGGGCTCCCGGCTCATGGAAGAAGAATGGCTTCGACGGCGTCGCCGCCCGCGGCAAGGGCGCGCCATGGCAAGACTTCGACGGCAACAAACTCGGCATGGCGTGGTACCAGCGCGACATTACCATCCCGAAGGAGTGGGCCAACCGCGCGGTGGTCCTTGATCTGCGTCGCGTTAGCACCGACGCCCTCGTCATCCTCAACGGCACGGAGTGCGGCAAGGTCGAATGGCCCGGCGGCGAGGTGGAACTGACCAGCGCCGCCCATTTCGGTGTCTCGAACGACCTGCGCGTCTTTGTGAAAGCCTCCCTCGACAAGACTGAAGATTGGAATCTCATGGGAGTTGAGGCGGGGCAGGTCTCCAAATCGGAGGCCAAACTCACCACCCGCGGCATCATCGGCGAGGTGTTCCTCACCTCAAGACCCCACGGTGCCCGCGTGTCCGACGTGTTCGTCCAGACCTCCACGCGCAAGAAGGAGTTGAAGCTGGACGTTGAACTCACCGGCGTCACGCAGCCCGGCGCGGCGAAGTTCACGGCGGAGATTCTCGGCGCCGACGGCAAGGCCGAGAAAAGCTTCGAAGCCGAGGCGCCGCTGACGGCGAAGGATGTCCAGACCGTCGCGCTCGCATGGCCGTGGCCCGACCCGAAACTGTGGGACTTCAAACAGCCCAACCTCTACACGCTCCATCTCAAAGTCCAGGCCCCCGGCCTCTCCGACGACTACCCGCAGAGTTTCGGGTTCCGCGAGTTCTGGATCGAGGGGCGGAAGTTCTTCCTCAACGGCACCGAGTTCCGCCTCCGCCCCAATCTCGCGCCCGACCAGTGGGGAGGCAACGTGGGCTCGCCGTCCGTCATCGAGGGCGCCATACGCGGCATGCTGGATGTCGGCTTCAACTTCGCCGAACTGTGGCCGTGGGACCACGACAAGCGCGGCGAACCGCACTACCGAGAGCTGTGGGCCGAGGCTGCCGACCGCCTGGGCCTTCCCATGTCCGGCGTGGCGCTCTGCGTCTCGCCCTATATCGTGGATATGAGCAGCTGGAAAGTCATCTGGACGCCCGAGAGGGCCCAGGCCTGGCAGGCGCGCATGGCCTGCGAGCTGCGCATGTACCGCAACCATCCCTCCATCCTCATGTGGGGCACCAGCGCCAATTTCTTCGGCGAGCAGCAGGATCAGAATCCTCTCTACATCGGCATGAAGGACTACTACACGGACAACGGGAAAAACGCGGCCGGCAAAGAGGCCATGGAGCTTCTTAAAAAAACCGATCCCACGCGTCCCGTCTTCACGCACCACGGATCGGACGTGGGGGATGTCCACACCTGCAACAACTATCTGTGCATGCTGCCGCTCCAGGAGCGCGAGGAATGGCTGAGCCACTGGGCGGAGAAGGGCGAAATGCCCTACATCGCCATCGAGTTTGGCACGCCGCTCTACACGACCTTCCACCGCGGACGCTGCGGTTACGGCAATTCGAGCTCCTCGGAACCGCTCTACAGCGAGTGGGCCGCCGCCTACTTCGGCGTGGAGGCGTATAAAAAGGAAACCGCCGCCTACCGTCAGGACATCGTCTCGCACTTCAAGCAGAACCAGGAATACGGCAGCAACCACGGCAACAAGTTGCTGTTCTCCCTGCCCTCGCAGCAGGACATCCAGTCGCTCTTCGTCCGCAACACCTGGCGCGCCTGGCGCACCTGGGGACTCAGCGGCGGCATGATCCCGTGGGAGAACGCCCAGCGCTGGACCGTCGCCACGGACGATGAGGTCTCCATGGGAGTCTTCACGCCCGGCTCACGCGGCTCCTACTCACCAACCGCCAGGAAGTCCTCTCTGAAAATCTACGCCGAGTCCAATGGGTGGGAGACCTATCCATCCGGCCACGCCCTCGTCGAAAACAATTCCGACACCCTGGCGTGGATCGCCGGCGCGCCGGCCTTCACCGACAAGACCCATAATTTCGCGGCGGGCACGAAGGCGGCGAAGCAGATCGTCCTGATCAACGACGCCCGGCGCCCCCTGCCCTACTCCTGCGAATGGACGATCGTAATAGCGGGCAGACAAACCGCGCAGGGCTCCTCGAAAGGCGATCTCGCGCCAGCCCAGAACCTCCTTCTGCCCGTCGAGTTTTCGCTCCCCGCCGGACTCGGGGCGAAAACCGATGGCGTCATCACCCTGAACGCCGACATCGGCGGACTGAAGCACAAGGACGAATTCACATTCCGCGTGTTCGAAACAGTCGCGTCTCCAACAGCCAAGGAAACCATCGCCGTCTTCGATCCGGCAGGCGAGACGACAACATTTCTCAAGGGCATGGGATCCGGCATCGCGTCCTGGGACGGAAAAAGCTCGCCACCGCTGCTGGTGGTCGGCCGCAAGGCGCTCTCATCCGGAGCGAAAGTCCCGGGAGATATGGAAGCGTACGCAAGAAACGGTGGTCGTCTGATCATCTTCGCCCAGGATCCCGACTGGATGCGCAAAGCCCTGCGCATGCGGGTCGCGAATTATCTCGCCCGCAGCGTCTTCCCCGTCAGTTCCAGGCATCCTGTCTGCGAAGGTCTCTCACCCGAGGATCTTCAGAACTGGGCCGGGGAGAGCGCCTTGGTGGAACCGTATCCCAAAGTGAGGGATGTCAACGCGCAGGAGCGCTACGGATGGCATTGGGGCAACCGCGGCGCGGTCGCCTCCTGCGCCGTCGAAAAACCGCATCACACGGGCTGGACGCCCATCCTCGAGTGCGAGTGGGATCTGGCCTACTCTCCGCTGATGGAACTGAGCCTCGGCACGGGGGCCGTCTTTTTCTGCGGCCTCGACCTCGAGGATCACTGGGACAAGGATCCCGCCGCCAAGAAGCTCGCCGGACAGTTTCTGGCCTATGCGAAGTCACGCGTCATCACGCCGCGAGCCGCGAAGACGGTGTGCGTCGGCGCCGAAGCCGACTTCAAACTGCTCGACTCGATGGGGCTTGTCTACGAAAAGGCCGACGCCGCGCCGAAAGATCCCAAAACGCTGCTTGTCGTCGGCTCACGCGTCGACCTCCCCGCCAAGGATCTTGAAGACTTCGCCTCCGCAGGCGGACGGATGCTGTTCCTCGCCCGCGCCAGCGAACAGGGACCGTGGGGAACCACATTCAAAAAATCATCCAACTTCTCTGGCTCGCTCACGCCCCCCACCTGGCCACAGACCGCGGGACTGAGCGCGTCAGACCTCCGCTCCCGCGTCGGGCACGACGCCTGGCTTCTCGCGTCCGGCGCCGAAACAGGGGCGGACGGCCTCCTCGGACTCAAGAAAGTCGGGAAAGGCGTGGCCATGTTCTGCCAACTTGACCCCGCGGGGCTCGACGCCGACGCGAAGACCTATCTGCGCTACACCCGCTGGCGCCAGACGCGCGTCATCGCCCAACTGCTGTCCAACCTCGGCGGCGTGTTCCAAAGCGACCCGTCGATCTTCAAGGCGTCAAGCCAGACCATGTCCATCGCTTTGGCGGGCGACTGGAAAGCCAAACTGGTGAAACCACTTCCCCCGAGCAAATTCGAGAACAAGCCGAAGAACATATTCTCCAAGGAGGCCAAAGAGGCGCTCACCGCCGCGGATGTTTCCGCCTGGCAGACGGTTCACGTCCCTGGCGATTGGGAAAGGTACGGCGGCGAGTGGGCCGAAGCCGATGGCGAGGCCGTCTTCCGCGCGACCATCGACATTCCCCAGGAATGGGCCGGAGCCGACCTCGAGCTGAGCCTGGGTACCATCGACGACTACGACGACACCTTCTGGAATGGCGATCAGATCGGCGGCGTCGAGTCGGGAGACGGCTGGAACGTCAAGCGTGTGTACTTCATCCCCGCCAGCCAGGTCAAACCCGGCAAAAACGAGATCGCCGTCCGGGTGTTCGACCACTTCGGCGGCGGCGGCTTCACCGGGCGGGCCGACGACATGACGATCGAGCCGAAACGTAAAGGCGCCGTCGGGCTCTACCATGCGGACTACCGCAAGGACTTCGACTACGGCGACGATCCGTACAGATATTACAGATGGTGAGAAAAAACGTACGATCCTTACGGGAGAACCATATGCGCTACCATACGGCAAAGCTGTTTCACCCACGGCGTGCGCCGTTAGTCGCATGCTTCACACTCATAGAACTGCTGGTCGTCATCGCGATCATCGCGATTCTCGCATCCCTTCTCCTGCCCGCCCTCAGCGGCGCGCGGCGTCAGGCGAAGTCGATCCTGTGCGCGGGCAACCTCAAACAGATGGCGTCGGGGGAGCTGATGTATGCCGGGGACAACGCCGACTATCTGCCGTCTCTGGCCTGCAATGGCGGCACGCCAAGTGCGGGCATGCCGCCGTGGGACGTGAAGCTCTGGGTCTACACGAACAACCGCGCAGTCTTCCAGTGCCCCGCAAACACCAAAACGCCGAACGGGAGCGTCGGAGCGGATTATCCCTTGCCCGACGGATGCTCGCTCGATCCTACCATTCTGAGAGGATACGGCGTGGTCACCAGTTGGGGCTCCTTCGCCAGCCAATCCAGCAAGACGATCACGGCGATCGGCGGCTCAGTGCCGGAGTCCCGGCGACTCGTCGAGCTGACGACGCCGAGTTCCTGCGCCTACGCCATGGACTACCACAACGTGCGCAACAAGTTCGGCAGCCGCTCCTATCAGGGGATGACTGTGGGGGACGTGGATCCTACCATCCAGGACCCCGAAGTGGACGCCGGCTCCGGCGCCAACAACGGCAAAGTCGGCGTCCCGCGGCACGGCAACATGGACAACTACCAATTCGCCGACGGACACGTGGCGGCCATGGGACGCCTTGACGCCATCGGAACGGGCACGCCGGCGTCCGCCAAAGGTGTTTTCACCATCACCGATGGCGATTGAAGATGCGTTCACCCCCCACATCCGTGGGGATAAGTCGATGGCACCTACTGATCCCGGGAGGCTTCTGGTATGGACAAGGTTGTGGAGATGTTCACGCGCGTGTCGGCGGAGCTTGCCGTCCGCATGGTGTCATACAAGGGCAATCAGCCGGAGCGGGAACTTCTTTCCGCATTTCCGGCGCATGGCGACGCCCTTGATTTCAACGGCGCGGCATTCTCCGTCGACGCGGCGTCGGTGGCGTCGGGGCGCGATGCCGTGGACGTGGAGCTCGGCGCGCGCGCCAGCTCAGGCCTCTCCTCGGAGATGGCCGCCGGCCTCCGCCTGAGCTTCTCCGAATGGTCGGAGGACAACTATGTCGTCATGCCCGCCGCCGTCTACAACGGGAACCGCTTCACCTGCCGCGCGAAACCCCACCACACGCCCAGGCCCCAGCCGGAGGATGTCTCGCCCTGCGCCGACCCCGTCATCACGCATATGGCGCGGTTGAGCAAGGAGCAGGGCCCCTCGCGGCTGCACCTCATCGCGACGGACATGGCGACTCCGGCCGTTGGCGTGTTCTTCCCGCGGTTCAGGAAAGGGCTGTGGATGCTTCTTCCCGTCGAGGCCGGCGGCGGCTATACGGGAGTCGAACTCGAGGAGTCACCTGACAGGAGCGGAGCCACCCTGTGCCTGATGGCTCCAGGGGTTCGTGGCCATCTCAGGCTGGAAAACAAAAACACGCCAGACCGGGCGGCGACCCTTCGGGCGGGCCAGGAAATCCGCTTGCGCGTCCGGACGCACCTGTTCGACTGCGCGGACATACCCGCGCTCTTCAACCTTTTCATGGATGTGCGTTCGTCATGCGCCCCCCGCGGCGAGTTCCATTGTCAGATTCCTTTCTCCGCCACGTGGGACATTCAAGAGCGGAAGTTCAACGAGCAGAATTGGAGCCTGACGGCGGGGCTCTACGCCACTTCACTTACGGACGACGGGAAGCCGAATGCATGGAGCCTCGGCTGGTGCGGGGGACATATGGTGACGCATCCTCTGCTCTTCGCAGGACAGGAACTGTCCCGCAAGCGGGTCTTGATGAATTTCGACGCGCTGTTCACGTACCTCCAGCGTCCGACAGGGCTGTTCTATGAGAAATTCTCAGAAGGGCGCATTCAGGAAAATGGGTTCATCACGTCGCCGGACGGCGATTTTTTCAAAGGATGGTCCTTCATGCGCCGCCAGGGGGACGCCCTCTATTTCATCATCAAACAGTTCATGCTCATGGAGCGGTTGACTCCCCCCATCGCGGTGGAGAAGACCTGGAAGGACGGAGCCCGTCGGCACGCCGCCGCCCTTGTCGAGATATGGAAGAGGAACGGCCAATTCGGTCAATGGGTCGACGGAGACACGCTGGAAGTCCGCATCGGGCGCACGGCCTGCGGCGCCATCATACCGGCGGGCCTCGCCTTGGCCTCCCGCTACTTCGGCGCGCCCGAGTTCCTGGACGTGGCGCGGGAGGCCGCCAGCGCTTTCCACGAATGCCATGTCAAAAAAGGGGTGACCAACGGCGGCCCCGGAGACATCCTCCAGGCTCCCGACAGCGAGTCGGCCTTCGCCCTTCTCGAATCGTTCGTCGTTTTGTTTGAAGCCACCGGAGACGGCGCCTGGCTTTCCCGCGCCGAGGACATGGCCGCGCAGTGCGCGAGCTGGGTCGTCACCTACGACTTCGACTTTCCGCCGCATACATCATTCCACACGCTTGGCATGCGCACCACGGGGACCGTGTGGGCGAACGTCCAGAACCGGCACAGCGCGCCGGGGATATGCACCATGTCGGGAGACTCGCTGCTCAAGCTGTTCCGCCACACGGGAAAATTAAAATACCTTGAGCTCATCCGCGACATCGCCCATGCCATCCCCCAGCACCTCAGCCGCGCGGACAGGCCGATCCCGAACCTCGAACCCGGCTGGATGTGCGAACGCGTCAACATCAGCGACTGGGAGAACTGGCTGGGACGCGGCGAGGTCTTCCGCGGTTCATGCTGGTGCGAGGTGTCGAACATGATGACCTATGTGGAGATTCCCGGACTTTACGTCCAGCCGGACACGGGGCTCGTCCGCGCGATCGATCACATCCAGGCTGAGGTCATCGACAGGAACGCGGACGGCATCCGGCTGCGCCTCCGCAACCCCACCGCGTTCGACGCGGAGGTGAGGATGCTTCTGGAGGATTCCAGGGACACGGGCGGAGTCCTCGGGCAGAACGCCCTCCTGGACTGTCCGACCGTGCGGGTTCCCGCCGGGGCGGCGGTGGAAACAGTGCGGCTCATGTCCCGGAACGCCGGCGCCCATGCGGAGCGTCGGACATTCGATGGCCTTAGACGGCAGTTGTCCCTCTGGCTGGTCGCCGGTCCTTTGGCCGTGCCGCTTGGCGGCGATCCGTGGATGTCCCATGCGCTGGACGCCTCGACCGTCATGCCAGCCTCGTTCACGCGGGCTGGAACGGACACGCCGCTGGTGACGGCCCATGCCGACGATCACGCGCTTGACTTTGAAAGCATCCTCGATCACCGTGGCACCCTCGCTCAAGCGACCGCCTTCTGCGACCTCACCGCGCCCGAGGATGGCAGGTTGACGCTCTCCTACGATGCCGACTGGCGCGCCGTGTGGTGGGTGGATGGCAGGGAGGTTCACTCCATCCGCCGCGGGAATGGCGGAGCGGTGGGCTCCATGAGGCACCGCTTTTCAGTGCCGATCGCAAAGGGCCACCACGTCCTGGCCGTAAGAGTCATCAGCGGAGACCTCGGCTGGAAGCTCCTCTTCCACATCGAGCGATGGCAGATGGCGCTCGCCACAAAGGAGAACGGGGGCAACAGCCAAACAGAGAAAGCAGATTAACGCGCAGGATATTCGCATTGTCTGAAACTATGGGAGACTTTATGAAAAAAATCACGCTCACCCCTGACTGGGCGGCACCCGCCACCCCTTTCACGCACACGTGGAAGCACATCGGCAACATCGACCAATTCCGCTGGCTGCCCCGTGCCGACGTGCTCGAGCACCTCCGCATGGCCCGCGACGAGCTTGGCGTCCACCATGTCCGCGCCTGCGCCATGTATTCTCCCGAACTGCGCGTCTGGTCCTATGACCTTGCCGACTGGGGGAAGAAGAGCGAGGGAAAAAGCAAACGGGCGAACTGGCAGTGCGTCGACATCTGCCTCGAAGGACTCCTGGATCTCGGCCTCAAGCCCATCTACACCACCTGCTTCACGCCAGCCGACTTCACCGACGGGGACACGCACTGCTGGCCGGACCGGAACCCCACCGGCATGCCCCGCGATCTGCGGCAATGGGGCGACTTCGTCGCCGACGGCATTCGTCATCACATCGCCCGCTACGGCCGCGAGGAAGTCCGCTCCTGGTATTTCGAGTGCTGGAACGAGCCCAACCTCAAGGGGTGCTTCTTCGGCGGCCCTCAGGAGGAGTTCTTCCACCTTTGGTCGGCGACGTGGCGCGCCATCAAATCTGTCGACGCCGAACTCCGCTTCGGCGGCCCCTCCACAGCCCGCGGCGAGTGGATCCCCGAGTTCCTCGACTTCGCCGCCAAGGATGGGACACCCCCCGACTATCTGATAACCCATGTCTACAACAATGATTCGGAAATCCAGCCGCTCTCCCCGTTCGACGGCCCCGCGAGCCACAAAGTCAAAGACTCACCGCACTTCAGCGCCGGCGTCGTCCGCGGGTTGCGCCGCGCCTTGGAGCAAAGAGGCTGGAAAGGGGAGGTCCACTGGAACGAATGGGGACGGTCCTGGTTCCCACACGACCTGCTCAAGGAGACCGCCCTGGAGGCGGCGTTCATCGTCAAAACCATGGCCGAAGTCTCGCAGGACGCGAGCGAATTCGCCTTCTGGTGCCTCAGCGACATCTACGACCAAGCGGGCTTTCAGTCCTCGGAATTCCAAGGCAACTACGGCATGCTCAGCCTCCATGGCCTCCGCAAACCCGCATGGATGGCCCATCTGCTGCTCAACAGGCTTGGAGACACATGCGTTCCTTGTGGAGGGGCTGACGACCTTGTCAACGCCATCGCCACGCTGAGCGAAGACCGCCCGCAGGCCTTGGTGTACGCCTATCCACCCGCCGTCGGATCGGCAACTGAACGGCTCACCGTCGAGCTCGCCAGTCGCGCCAGTTCGCCGTCGAAAGCGCAAAATGCCGACCAATTGCCGAAGATCGAAGGCAAGCCGAATTGAATCTGGCGCCAGCAAAACGTCACGGTTAACGCGACGTTAAACGCCAAACCCTAGTCTG
>CAYTFM010000115.1:0-3693 GCA_964436735.1 uncultured Victivallales bacterium
GAGAAGTCCGACGAACAGCGCCATCATCGCCACCAGGGAGATGACCATCTCGGTGGTCGCCGGATCAGTAAAAAAAAAGTTGTCGACTCGCGCCCTCACGTAGGCCTCGTGTGGTTTCCTATGCGTCATCAACCGCCCTATTTACTAAAGCTTATAGCACAAGACAGGCAAAACCGCAAGCGGCCGCTCACCTCAAAAATGACGTGATCTCCGGATCATGTGATATACGGAATCAAAGGCCTTTTTTCCGCAGGCGAGGGAAAAAAGTTGACGTGGTCTGTTCATGAGCCGCTTTTCGTGAGTGGTTCAGGTCAATCCCGTATATCGAAGTCGAGCAACAACGGAAGATGGTCGGAGAGCTTGACGTCCGGTATGGAGAAGTCGAGAATTTTAATTTTCCTCGAGCAGAGGATGAAATCGAGCTGATGCTTGGGGCGCCAGGCGGGATAGGTGGGACGATGGTGGCGGTTGGCGTTGACCAGTCCCAACTCCCGCTGGAGCTCCTCAAGCTCCTTGGCGCCGCCGAAGGTGTTGAAGTCGCCTCCGATGATGACGGGGCCCTCCTTCAGTGAGACGAGTTCGGCGAGGTGACGCAGCTGACAGGTTCTGACGCGCTTGGAAATGGCCAGATGGACCAGGAAGAAACGGTAGTCGCGGGTCTCCAGCTCGATGACGAGCCGCTTGAAGCCGATGGGGAAGAAGTGAAAGCTCCCCCACGACCTGTGATCCCGAGACAGGATGGCGTTGCCCTGTTTGCGCAAAATCGGGAGAAATTTCCCGAGCACTGAGTCGCCGTACTTGGTGGAGCAATGAGAGTAATGTTTGAGCTTTTGGGCGATCGTCTCGGCCTGGTTGGTATAGGCGGCCCGCGAGGAACCGGTGTCGACTTCGAGCAGGCCCACCACCCCCGCCTTGGTCGACTCAATGAAATCACCCAACCGCTCAAGATGCCCCGGGGGCGGGTTGAGATAGCGGTGGAGGCTGAGCACGTTGTGGGTGTGACTCGTGGAGCACCCCGTCGCATAGGCGATATTGTAGACAAGAACCCTTCTCATGCCGCCTCGCACCCACACGAAATTCGAAAACCGCAGCATGAAACTCGGAACGGGGAAGACATTATCGAATGCTCTATCTCAATAAATTCGGTTTTTGATATTCGGTTTTCGGATTTGGCATCCCACGCCGGCTCGGCTGGATTTCATAGGCCGCTGGGCTTATTATAGCTCTCGCCAGAGGCGGCCGCAAACTGCCGGGGGCGCAACCGTCGCGCCGTCCGCGATTTCCCACAGGCGCAGCATGTTCGGATTCGATATAAATCTGACCGTATCGCAGCTCAACACCCTGGGCTGGTGCCTGCTCATGCTCGTCGATCTCCTGATCGACGCCGTCACGATTGTCCACATCCTGATGAACAAGAAGGACGAGCCCTCGAGCGCGATCCTTTGGACGCTTGTCGTGCTGACCATCCCGGTGATGGGAGTTGCGGCCTATCTTGTCCTCGGCATCAACAACTTCAAATCCACCAGCAACGTCAAGAAATCGAATGAACTGATCATCGCCGAAGCATTGCGGTTGAGCGGCGACGCGGCGGCGCGCGTGCTCGACGGCCTTGCCGGGAAAGCGCCTGACAAGCCTGAATACTCCTCCATTCTCATCAAGCGGCTCGTCGCCGCCGAGTTGGCGACAGGGCTCCGCGAGCGCAGGGAGAGGCGCGCCGTCTCACGCAGACTGTTTCTGCGCGGAAGCGCGCCCGAACCCTACGATGTGGCCGCCGAGTCGGCCCTCGCCGAGGAACACGTCCGGGCGATCCATCCGCTCATCGAGGGCAACGCCCTCGACCTGCTGGAGGACGGGACGAAGGCCTATCCCCGGATGCTGGCGGCGATCAAGGAGGCGAAAAGCACCATCCACCTTCAGTCCTACATCATCAACTACGACCAGAAAGGGGCGGAGATCTTCAACGCCCTCGAGGAGAAGACACGGGAAGGGGTCGAGGTCAGGGTGCTGTTTGACCGTATGGGCAGCGCGAGCCTGTTCCGTCAATACCTGCGAAGGACGCTGTATCATTGGCTGTACCGTCTCGGCGGCTTCAAGGGAAAGCCGCGCGGGTGGATCCATGTCGACCTGCAGGCGTTCTCGGGCGTGAGTCTGCTGGCGCCGTGGCGCCTCCAGCACCGCAACCACCGCAAAGTGATGATCGTGGACTCGCGGAGAGCGTTCGTGGGAGGGATCAACATCAGCGCGGACAACGACGCGCGGATCGCCAAGAGCAAAACGATCCACGACCTTCATGCCGAGGTCATCGGACCGGCCGTCGGCATGCTGCAATTCTTCTTTCTGCGCGACTGGTGCTATGCGTCAGGCTCGCCTCCCGACACGTTCTTCTCCGAACGCTACTTTCCTCCCCAGGAACGGCATGGCGACTCGCGCATGCACATTGTCGCCTCCGGTCCTGGACAGAGCTACGCCGCCACCGAAAAGCTGTTCATGACCGCCGCCACGTCCTCGCGCAAGTCGCTTGCGATCATCACCCCGTATTTCGTTCCTGACAAATCCTTTATCCAGGCGCTGTGCATGGCCTCCGCGCGGGGCGTCGAGGTCAAAGTCATCATTCCCCGCAACAACAACCACTGGTACGTCCGTTTCGCCACAAGCGGATTCTACGAGACGCTGCTCGACGCCGGCGTGCGGGTCTTCGAGAAGAAGGGCAGGTTCTCGCACGCCAAGGCGATGCTGGTCGATGGGGCATGGGGCGTCATGGGGTCGAGCAATTGCGACTACCGCAGTTTCCGCATCAATTACGAGCTGGACTTCACGGCCCAGGGCGGGGCGTTCATCGAGATGCTCAACCGGCAGTTCGCCCTTGAGGAGGCCGACTCGGAGGAGATCAAACTGCCTCTTGACAAGCGTTTCCACGAGGAGCTTCTCGAAGGGGTCTGCTCGCTCCTCGCCCCAATTTTATGAAACCTGAAATTCCTTTAACTGGGAGGTGCTGCATGAGAACACTGGTGATCTGTGCCGTGGCAATGATTTGCCTGGCGGTGGCGCGGGCCGACGAAAAACCGAAGAAAAGCGAATCCCCCGATGACGCCAAACAGCAACCAAAGGCGGCCGCTCCGGCGGCTTCCGCCGAGGCGCCCCAAGCCGCCGCGGGAAAGGATGAAGAGGCTCCCCCGCCAAAGGACGCGCTCCCCGCCGAGTCCAGCAGCAAATTCTTCCGCTCCGGACTCGTCCTCGCCGCGGAGGTCGGCGAAGGCAAGACGCTCAAAATCAACGTCAATAAATTCGACGATGACATCACCAAGGCCCTCAAGGATAGCTGGAAGGCGGTCGTCGTCTTCAAGCCTGACACCGGCAGAGCCATCTCCATTTACGACTACGTCCTGAAAACCAAAGCCGGCAAAACCTTCCCCTGCGTCGCCGTCAAGGACAATGGCGACGACAGCTATGACGGCGAGTTCAAGTGGCTGCTGACCGACCTCGATCCACGGAGGAATTGCTCCCTGCTTTTTCTTGTCGATCCTGTCCCCCCAGATGCCGAGACGGTGGAATATCTGCTCGCCTGGGGACTTGAGAAAAACGCCGGCGGTCCGGTCCAACTCTATTTCAAAAACATCGGGAGCGAGACGTTCAGCCTCGCCGGAGCGATCCCCGACGCGGGAGTCCTCGAAACCGCCGAGACCATCAAGGCCC
>CAYTFM010000115.1:3703-12598 GCA_964436735.1 uncultured Victivallales bacterium
GGGCTGAAGAGGAAAAGGAGAAGGAGAAGGCCGCCCAGGCGCAGGCCGCCGCCGCCGCGATCCCCGGCGGGGAGCAGTTTATCGCGTTGGCACCCGAGGCCAAGGAGTACACCTTCGCCTGCGAGTACGACCTCGCGAAACTTGCGGAGAATCCTCCGTGCGAGACGGACAACCGGGCGAAAATCACTGCCCCCTTCGACCGGGTGGCCTACTATCTTGAGCTGAAACCGAAAAACGGACCTCTTCAGCGCGTCTTCGTGTCCATGGACGCCTTCACCAACGACGTCTCGAAAATCGGCATACCAGCATTCACCTCGAAAGCCAGTTTTCAGCAGAACGTCACCAGCATGAACGTGTGTTCCGACGTCAAAGGCGTCACCACCGGCGGCAAGCTGAAGGGCAACATCGAGTTCTGGGCGAACAACTACAAACCGAACAACGGCAAGGCGGTTCCCGGCGCGTCGGACAAGGCGTTTGACTTCGGCGACGAGATCGGCGATCCGCCGAACGGCTACGGCTCGATGCAGGTGCACAACTACGAGGCGAAGCAGACCATTTTCGCCGTCAACAGCTGGAAGTCGGGTCCGCAGGCGGACATCGGCATAGGAAACGCTCCAGGCGACAACCCCGACTGGACCTTCACCAAGAGCGCGGTCAATTACGAGACCAAGCTTCTGCGCGTCTTTGTGAGACTGAAGAAGTAATCACTTCCCCTTGTCGAGATGGATGCCCCGGCGCTGGAACGGCGGAATGTCCAAATCCTCCCCCTTGTGGTTGGTGGGGGTGGTGTTGGAGAAGGCGCCGCGGCTTTCGCGCTGGAACGGGAGATCGGGCTGAACGAACGCTCCGGACTCCTTGCCCCCGCGGTGATGTCCTCGTTTCCCCTTGTGAAGCAACGGAGCCGCCTGAGGCTCCTCGAGCGGTTCGGCGGCAAGGTCGTATTTAATGGCCACGGCCGTGATCTGGACGCGGTTCCCGTAGGCGGCGTCCGTGTTGGCGCCGACGGCGACGCGGGCCTTCTTCGACGCCAGGCGGACGATCGCGTCGAGGGACTGGCGCATCTCGCCGATGGGGAGTCCCGGGCCGCCGGTGATCGTGAGCATCACGGCATGGGCCTCGGAGAGGGTCTTCTTGCCGCCGAGCAGAGGCGAGGCGACAAGGCGCTCCAGGGCGGCATGGCAACGGTCGCCGTCCGTCCCGGTCTCTCCGACGCCGACGCCGATGGCGCACTCGCTCTTCCGCTTTGATAGCAGGTTCTGGAAGTCGGAGAAGTCGATCGGGAGGAGATTGTCGCAGCGCAGGACCTCGGCCAGGCCGAGCGCCGCGCGGGCGACCTCCTCGTTGGCCTTCTCGAAGGCGGTCTCTGACGGAGCGGACGCCGGCAGTGACGAGTAGAGCAGGTCGTTCGGGACGGGGATGAGCAGGTCGGCGGATTTGACCAGCGCCTCGATCTTGCTCTCGGCTATCTCGCGTTTGGCATGCCCCTCGAACGAGAACGGGATGGTCATCAGGAAGACGCAGGGGATTCCCTTTTCGCGGGCGATCCGTCCGATCACCGACGAGCCGCCGGTGGCGGTCCCCCCCCCGAAGCCGCCGATGACGAACAGCAGGGAGGCACCCTCGATGAACTCCTTGACCGGTACGTTGGACTTGTGCGAGAGGGCCGTCTCCCCCTTGTCCGGATTGCCGCCGCAGCCGAAGCCGCCCGTCCACTCCTCGCCCACCAGGAAGCGGTGCTTGACAGGGGAGGAGGAGACCGAGGCGGAGTCGGTGTCGACCACCGCCGGCTCGATCCACGCCGTCTCCGGCAGTTTGACGAACTCCCCGAGGATCTTCACCCCGGCGCGGCCGAGGCCGATGATTTTGATGTTCGCCGCCAGAGCCGACCGGTTCAGCGGGACATGCGCGCTCTCAGAAGTTGATGGCATTGGTGATGCCTTTCCATGCTTTGCTCCACATCGGCCAGATTTTGGTGTTGATCAAGTTGACAAGTCCCCTCGACGAGCTCGGGTTCAGCTCCTGCTCGGCGTGGCGGAGGAGACCGAGGGCCGTGAAGTTGCCGGGGAATTTGAGCAGACTCTCGGGGCCGCCGACGTCCACCGCGTGGCGGATGCGGGTCGGGGTCTCGAAGACGGCCGACACAATGTCCTTGGTGTAGGGCAGGTTGGCGGCTCCGCCGCAGATCACCACGCCGTTGTGGAGCAATTGGAGGAGGTTGTGCGCCTTGAGCTTCTCGTGGATGATCTCGAAGGTCTCTCGGAGGCGCATCTCGATGACCCGCTCGACCGAGTGGATGGGGATATGCCGCGTCCCGAAGCTGCCCGGTATCTCGATGGTGGTCTGTCCCTGTTTCCGCAGTTCGTGGGCGGTGTTGGTCTTGACGAGGCTTCTCGCCTTCGGGAAGGTGACCTCGAGCCCGAGCGAGATGTCGTTGGCGATGTGGTCGCAACCGACGGTCAGCGTCCCGCTGTCGAGCGCCATGAAGTTGTGGAACAGCATGAACTCGGTGATGCCGGCGCCCATGTCGATCACCAGCACGCCGTGCTCGAAGTCGTCCATGGTGAGGACGGCGAGGGCGGAGGCGAGTCCGCTGAAGACCGGCTTGGGCCAGTTGAAACCGAGTTCTTTGATGGGACTGAGGAAGTTGTTGATGTTGTTGCGTTTGCCAAAGATGATATGGGAGCGGGCCTCCAGCCTGTTCGCCGTCTGGGCGAGCGGGTCGTTGACGTGCCGCATGCCGTCGAGGATGAAGCAGCCGTCGATGGAGTTGAGCGGCAGGCAATCGGCTCCGAGCGGGCTGGCCTTGGCGATCTTCAGAGCCTCGCTGATATGGCGCGCCACGACCTTGCGGTCCTCCGTGTCGATGAGCGTGCTCCCCGCGACCTCGACACAGCCGATGTGGGCGCCGGTGACGCCCACGAAGATGCCCTGCGGATCGATCTCATGGTCGGCCATCCGCTCGGCCTCGCGGATGGCCTCGTCGAGAATTCCCTTCGCCTTCTCCATGTCGGTGATCTCGCCTTTGCAGACCGCCCCTTCGGAGTCCTTGTCGGCGTAGCCCACCACCCGGATGCTTCCGGTCTGCTCCTCGGTCTCCCCTATCGCCACGCGGATGTGGGAGGTCCCGATGTCGACGGAGCTCAGCACTCGTTTATATTTCGCCATAACGTCACATGACCTTCGAAAATTCTATAATACTTTCATGTTCGGGAAAGTCAAAAGAGGACAATCCTTCTGACGTTCTTCTTTCCGGCTTTCAGGATGAGCTGCCCCCCAGCGAAGTCCGCGGCGGTTATCCGCCGTTCGAGGTCGTCGATCTTGAGGTCGTTGAGGTAGGCGCCGCCCTGTTGGATGAGGCGCCGGGCCTCGCCGTTCGAGGAGCAGAGCCCTGCGAGCGTGAGCAGTTTCACGATCCAGCAGCCGGCGTCCGCCTCGGACCTCGGCAGCTCGTAGGTCGGCAGGTCGGCCATGGCGTCCGCCGCCGAGCCCGCCTCGGTGATCCGGCTGGTCGTGGCGACCTTGCCCTCGGGGTCGGCGAAGCCGAACTTGGAGCCGGCGGCCCGGTAGGACTTCCGCGCCTCGTCCACGCCGTGCGCCAATGCGGTGGCCTCGAACGCGAGAATCTCCTTGGCGCGGTTGATGGTGCCGGAGGGATCACAGACGCGGTCCACCTCCTCGACCGGGAGGCAGGTGAACAATTTCATCAAACGGGCGACATCGCCGTCATCGGTGTTCCGCCAGAACTGGTAGTAGTCGAAGACCGACGTGCGGGCCGTGTCCAGCCATACCGCCCCGCCGGCCGTCTTGCCGAACTTCTGTCCGTTGCGGTCCGTGAGCAGCGGGAACGTCGCGCCGAACACATGGCCGGCGGCGACGCGGCGGACCAGTTCGACGCCGCTGACGATGTTGCCCCATTGGTCCTGTCCGCCAACTTGGAGGGCGCAACCCATTTTTTGATGCAAGACAAGGAAATCGTACGCCTGGAGGATCATGTAGTTGAACTCGAGGAAGGTGATGCCGCCGGCCTCCATGCGCTGCTTCACCGAGTCCATCGACAGCATGCGGTTGACGCTGAAGTGCCGTCCGACGTCGCGGAGCATGTCCAGATACAGCATGTCCTTGAACCAGTCGGCGTTGTTGACGAGCGCCGCCGCGCCGCCGTCGAAGCGGATGTAGCGCGAGATCTGCGCCTTGATGGCCTCGGCGTTCGCCGCCACCTCGTCGCGCGTCAAAATGGGACGCGCCTCCTGCCGCCCGGACGGGTCGCCCACCAGCGCGGTCGCCCCGCCCACCAGCATGATGGGTTTGTGCCCCGCCATCTGGAGGAGCCGCGACGCCATGATCGGCAGCAGATGCCCGACATGCAGGCTGTTGGCGGTCGGGTCGAAGCCCACATAGAACGAGACCGGCCCCGCCGCCAGAACCCGCCCCAACTCCTCCTGGTCCGTCGTCTGATAGAGATAGCCGCGCCGGCTCAACTCGTCAAAACAATTCGTGTTCATTGAATTCCCCACTATAGCTTTCCGGGATGTCATCACCCGCGAAAGCTCACTATAGTTTTTCAGGCATATAATTTCACGGCGGACCGTGAAACTATAAGCCAGAAAAACTTCGGTCAAATAAATGCACGCCGATGTGCATTTAACGGGCGGAAAAACTATAGTAGTCTCTTATCAGTAAAATCTGCTGCGTTTCGCACATGATTTTACTGATAAGAGACTAAACGATCAAGATCGCGGGGACGACTCATGAAGCACAAACTCCTCTTGGTGATGGCGGCGTTCTTCGGCGTGATCGCCTTTTTCCTCATGTACCAGCAGATCGACGCCGAGCGCAAAAAGGCCCTGGCGGCGGCTCGGGAAGTGACACTGATACGGCTCACCCGGGACATGGCGGAGGGAGACATCATCCAAGCCTCCGACGTCGAGGCGTTCGAGACGAAGCGCTTTGGAAAGACCAGCGAGATCGACTACGTCGACAAGGACAAGGTCATCGGCAAAGACCTCATGTTCAGCTTGCGCAAGGGCGAGGTCCTCTCCTGGTACAGCATCAGCGGCGGCAGCAAGGGCGGCGGCGGACTCTCCGCGATCATCCCCACCCCCCCCAACGCCCCGACCTACATGCGCGCCATCTCCCTCTCGGTCGACAGCACCTCGTCCGTCACCAACATGGTCCGTCCGAACGACCACGTCGACATCATCGGCACCTTCAAGTTCCCCAGCCGCAAGGGGGACAAGGAGCTTGAGACGATCACGCTGACCATCCTTCAAAACGTCGTGGTGCTCGCCACCGGCAATCAGCTGGCGAAAGCCAAAGGCACCCCCGCGTTCCGCAATCCCGCCGAGAACGCCAAAGGGTACAACACCGTCACGCTGGCGCTGACCCCCAAGGAGGTCGAGATGATCATCTTCGCCTCGCAGAAGGGACGACTCGACTTGAGTCTGCGCCACTTCGAAGACACCAGCTACGAGACCAAGACGCAGAGCGTCGACTTCAAGTACCTCGAGGAACACATCGACGACTACACCAGCCAGCGCAAGAACAAGTGGTCGGACAAAAAATGAGGAAGAGGGGTTCCGTTCCCCATGTATGATATTCTTATAAAGCAGCCGGGGGAGCAGGATCGGCTGGTGTCGCTGGTGCCGGGCTCCTACCGCGTCGGCAGCAGCCCCGCCGCCCATCTGCAGTTCAAACGCCCCGAGATCTCCGGCAAGCACGCGCTGCTGATCGTCAGCGACGACGAGGTGAGAGTCTGCGACCAGGGCAGCAGCAACGGCACGTATGTCAACGGCCGCGCCGCCACGGACGTCCCCGTGAGCGCCCCGCCGGGAGCGGTCGTGATGGTCGGACGGGTCGAGTTCCACATCAAGGGACCAAAGCTGAAGGCCCCGCCGCAGCCGCCACCCGCTCCAACACCCACTCCGCCTCCCATCGCGCCACCAGCGCCGCAGCCGCCATCCATTTCAACCGTAAGACCGGCTGTCAAGATGGCACCGGAGAAGCCGCCATCCGCGACATGGGCTCCCCCTTCACCGCCGCCATTGCCGTCGGCGCTTGACGACCTCACCGTCGCCGCCTTCCAACCCAACGAGTTGGGTTCGCGTCTGGCGTCCGCCATCGCACGGGCCGAGCGCGAGGCGAAAGGAGGCGACCAGATCCCCGTGCTGCGCATATCCGGCATCCCCGAGGAGGCGCGGCCACTGGTGCAAGAAATCAAACGACAGGCGCACATCGAGCTGCTCAAACGCCTCAACCTCAAGAGGATGGCTGTCTCTGGAACCTCAGATAACGACTTGAAAGACAAGGCCAGGCAGACCATCCACGACATCATGTCCGAGATCACCGCCCCCCTCCCCTACGGCGTCTCGCGCGAGAAAATCGAGGTCGAGCTCCTGCACGAGGCGATCGGCCTCGGCCCCCTCGAGGAGCTGATCGAGATCGACGAGATATCGGAAATCATGGTCAACGGTCCCAACCAGGTATACGTCGAGCGCAAGGGCATCCTGTACCGCACCGACACCGCCTTCGCCGGCGACTATCAGGTGCAGGCGGCGATCGAACGCATCGTCTCCCCGCTGGGACGACGCATCGACGAAAGCTCGCCGATGGTCGACGCGCGGCTGCCCGACGGTTCCCGCGTCAACGCCATCATCCCGCCACTCTCGCTGATCGGCCCCTCGATCACCATCCGGAAATTCTCGCGGACGCCGCTGACCACCGACGACTACATCCGCTTCGGCTCCTTGAACAAGGAGATCATCGAGTTCCTCCGCGCCTGCGTCCAACTCCGCAAAAACATCATCATCTCCGGCGGCACGGGATCCGGTAAAACCACGTTGCTCAACGTGCTCAGCTCCTTCCTCCCGTACCGCGAGCGCATCGTCACCATCGAGGACGCCGCCGAGCTGCAGCTCAAACAGGATCATGTGGTCCGTCTCGAGGCGCGCCCGCCGAACATCGAGGGCAAAGGCGCGGTGACCATCCGCGACCTTGTCAGAAACAGCCTCCGCATGCGCCCCGACCGGATAGTCGTGGGCGAGTGCCGCGGCGGCGAGGCGCTCGACATGCTCCAGGCGATGAACACGGGCCACGACGGCTCGATGACCACGATCCACGCCAACACCCCGCGCGACGCCCTGGCGCGACTCGAGACGCTCGTCCTCATGGCCGGCTTCGACCTCCCGCTCCGCGCCATCCGCGAGCAGGTCTGCTCCGCCATCGACGTCATCGTCCAAATCAGCCGCATGAAGGACGGCAGCCGCAAGCTCACGCACGTCAGCGAGATCACCAAGATGGAGGGAGACATCATCACCATGCAGGACATCTTCATCTACAAGCAATTGGGATGGTCTCCCGACGGAAAGGTCCTCGGCCGCCACGTCGGCTGCGGCGCCGTCCCTACCTTCTTCGAGGATGTCACCCGCGCCAGGATCCCCCTCGACATCAAGATCTTCAACGTCGGACAGGACGGGGTGTATTGATGGTTTTCGACTATGGGACACTGGGATGCGTGTGCGGAGGGCTGGCCGTCTCCTTCGCGCTGCTGGTGATCGTCGACTTCATCAGCTACGCCGGCGTGCGCTACCGCGAGCGCTATGTGAAGCAGGCGGCGGCGGAGCTCGACGACGTTCTGCTGCAGATGCCCCCCGACCGGATCTTCGACATCAGCCTGGCGGTGAGCGGACTGGCCATGTTCGTCTCCCTCGTCCTCCTCGGTTTCGGCTCCAACGAGTGGTCGTGGAACAAGGCGATCTTCATCTGTCTTCTGGCGGTGGCGGTCTCGTTTCCCATCCCCCGTTTCTATCTGCGCTTTTTGAAGAAACGGCGCCTTATCCGCTTCAACGAGCAGCTCGAGGACGCCCTGATGACGATGAGCAGCTCGCTGAAGGCCGGATTCAGCATCAACCAGGCGATCGACGCCGTCGCGTCGGAGAACCGGAAGCCCATCTCCGTCGAGTTCAGAATCCTGATGCAGGAGGTCCGTCTTGGCGTCTCTCTCGACGAGGCCCTTTACAAGATGCAGGAGCGGCTTGACAGCGAAGACTTCGAATTGGTCGCCACGGCGATCATCACGGCCCGGCAGACGGGTGGCGAACTCACGGCGGTCTTCGAGCGCCTCGCCGGCATGATCCGGGAGCGCGGACGCATCAACGGCCGCCTCCGCGCCCTCACCGCGCAAGGCAAGCTGCAGGCCGCCATCATCAGCCTCATGCCGTTGATCCTTCTGTTCGTCATGTTCAAAATCAATCCCCAGATGATGAGCCACTTCTTCAACAACATCATCGGCATGATCCTCATCGCCGGTGTCGTCGTCCTTGAGTTCGTCGGCTTCTTCGTCATCAAGAAGATCACCACTATCGACGTGTAAGGAAACGGAGGAGGCCCCCGACTCTTCGGAGCCTTTCCGTTCGTGAAACCATGAGCCGTACGCACGCAGCACTTCTTTCAATCGGAGTGGGAGTTTTCCTCATGGGCTGCTCGTCCTACCAGGAGGCCTACCACATCACGCCGAACGGCGTGGTCGAGATCAAGGAGATTCCCGCCAGCAAGATGATGCTGACGGAGGCGAAGGGCGACTACTTCGATAACGCCAACACGCTTTTCATGCGTCTGTTCGACTATTTAAAAAAGAACGAAGTGGCGATGACCGTGCCGGTGGAATCGGGCATATCGGGAGAATCGATGATGCGCTTCTACATCGGCGGCGCGGACGCGGGGAAAAAACTGAAAGACGAGGATGCCGTCAAGATCGTCGAACTGCCCGCTCGAACCGTCGCCTCGATCGGCGGGCGGGGTTCGTATTCGAAAGGGAACATCGAGACGTCGAAAAAGAAACTCGAGGAGTGGATAGCCTCCCATCCTGAACTCCGGAAAAAAGATGAGCCGTACGCCGTC
>CAYTFM010000115.1:12608-23135 GCA_964436735.1 uncultured Victivallales bacterium
AAACGGTATGAGATCCATGTCACCGTGGAGAAGTCCGACACGCCACCACCGCAATGACACACCCGCCTCCTAGCGCCCGCTTCGAGGCGGCACCTTGAGCAGAATGTCGATTGACGCGCCATAGAAAGCCGCCTCGTCCTTCAGCCCGTTTCTTCCGCACAACTCTTTGAGCTTGCGGTATCGTTCGATGGGATCGGCTTTCGTGGCCCAGCATAGTTTCGCCACGCATTCGGGGCACATCCACAGCGGATGCCGGTCGGACTCCTCGCGGTTGTTGCTGCCGCACATGCAGCACTCGTACGCCATGCAATGCTCCATCGAGAACATGTGGCAGGTCTCGTGGACGGCGGTCTTCAACGTTCTTCGCAGGCAGAGTTTGAACTCGTCCGGATTTTCGGCGGGATCACCGTTGCGGTAGATCGACCACACGCCCACCCGGTCCTCGAGCGACGCCTGGCCAAACACGAAATTCCATCCCTCCCCCGGCCACAAGTCGCTCGCGGTGAAAGCGATGAACGCCGCGGCGTCAGCGGGTAGACGGGGCTTGAGCACCTTGTCGAGCACGTACGTCGAGAGAATCTGCGGCATGCCCCACGACGGATGAGTCCGACGCGCCTTGGACGGAATCGCTGAGAGGGGGAGCGACTCGTCGACGACCACAGGGAGGTTCAGGTAAACCGCCATGAAGTCAGACGTCAAGGCGAGCACCTCCATCTGTTTCGGCGTGAATTCCCCGATCTTCAGGATGTGGAGCTTGGTCCGCGTGCCGGTAGGCGTCACCGGCGACGACTTCAAATACGCGGCGAAGGTCTGCTCCGGCTCTTTATGGCACGCCAGCCAGTCGCCCGGCCCCGGCTTCCCCAGCTTCCGATGCAACGGCCGCAGCGCCTCGACCGCCGCCCGCAAATCAGCCGTGTTGTCGCCCACGCGCTCCTCTCCGCCGCAGGCGAAGACCGCCGCGAACACGACCACCACTGCGCACGTCATCATTCTCGTCGTCATTCACTCCCTCCCCCTGCCGATCATCCGCAGAAAGTTGTTGGAGTTCATGCTTCAGCATGTCTTCCGCAGCTATTCGCATCGGAGGGGGACACGCTGAAGCGTGAACTCCAACGAAAACGCCACTCACTTCCCGCTCGCCCGCCCCGCCCCCTCCACCCTCGACAAGATGATCTCCGAGCCGGACGCATGCACATACAAGTCCCTGGTCAAGCAAATATATTCTAACAACTCCCCCAGACATGAGCAGGGTCACGCCTATACCCTATGCTATGAACTGAACAAAGCTCGCTCAATTCGCTCAACAACCTTTCGAATTTTTGTGCCGGTCTTTTCGCTTACCTAGCGTCTGAACGAGCCCCCTCTTGAGCGGCCAAGAGGGGGCTCCGTTCAGCCACTACATAAGACGCCAGAAAAGGCATGGATTTCGCCAAAGCGGCACTTATAGTGAAACTGCAGCTGTTAAGCGAAACCGTTATTGCGTGGTCTTCCCTGAAGAGCGAATTCTGAAAGCGGGAGGGTTGACATGGAGATAAGGCTTTCTGGCAAGACGGCGTTGGTCACCGGAGGCTCGGGTGGGATCGGGGAGTCGTGCGTAAGGCTTCTCAGAAAGTCCGGGGCGAAGGACTTCCTTATTATGCGATCCTTGAGTTTCATGCTGTTGCTGACGGCTCTGATGGGTGGAGTTGCGCTGTCCGCCGCGCAGCCCGATGATGGAATGCGGTCCAAAATCCATCGCTTCGAGAGCCTGCTCAAGGCGGCCAAGGCCGACGGCGCGGACACCCGGCCGGCCGAGCGGCTGAACCAACTGTCGCGGCAGGCCGCCAAAGCCGGGGACGGAGCGGAGGCGGAAAAACTGCTCGACCAGGCCATCTCAGACCTTGGATCCAAAGTCAAAGGCAAGCCGGCAGACCCCACCGCACATCCCACTGCGGACGACGATCAACGTCCGACGCCACGCGGCGGCGGAGCCCGCAGACGCAGCCCCGCCACACCAGCCGAGCCGAAAGCCGTACCCAATGGCGGAGCGCCGGTCTTCTTCCTCGCCTTCACCCACCACTACGCCGGCCCGGGCGGCTACTATCCCAAGCCGGAGGAGGTCCGCAGGATAGGCGAGCTTTTCGTGAAGCTCAAAGTGCCGGGAACGCTGTTCTTCGACGGCATCCTGGTTGAACGCCTGCTGAAGGAGGATCCCGGCTTGATCAAGCAGGTGAGCGACTGGGGGCTGCCGCTCGGCTATCATGGCGAGGAGACGCACGGCCCCTACCCGGTCGCCTCGGAACTGCTCGGCGAAGTCCACACGCTCAAGGAGGCGCAGGGCTACAGCGGACAATGGTCGCTGACGACCGGCAAGGATTGGGGCACGGCGGTGAAACTCGTGACGGAGCGCTATTCGCACAGCCGCCCTTGGCGCGTGGACGAGGGCACGCGCATGCTCGACCGCCGGCAGCCCTCGGAGACCGATCTGGCCAGGGAGGGCGGGTTGGCCCTCGTCCAGAAGGCCTTCGGCAAGGACATCGCCATGATGACAAGCCACGGACTGGAAAGCGCCCCAGAAGGCTACGCATTCCGCCGCATGAGCAACTTCAGATTCGACCAGCCAGCCGTGCCGCTGGCCTTGCATGCCCTGAGAATTTTCCGCATCGGCGACGCCGCCGAGCAGGTCATGCGCATCGCCGGTGAGAACGAAAGCATCTTCTGGTACATGGGCCGGCTCACCAGCAAGGGTGACGAGTCCGGCGAGGCTGGCCTGCATCTTGGAGGTCTGCGCGCCAAGCTTTCAGAACTCGACCGGAGCCGTCCCAGGCTTCTGCTGACGGGCGTCTCCAAGGTGGTCGAAGAGGAAGTCGCCACCACGATCCGGTATCTGGAGAGCGATTTCTTCCCAGCCAACCCGGGCAGCTGCTGGGTCACCGGCGACACGCTGCCATCGTTCTTTGAGCCGGAGAAGGGATGGCGCCCGACGCCGTCCGATATACGGGAGATGGCCAAGACTATCCTCAAAGACTGGGCGGCGCGCCCACCCGACATGGTCGATGTCAACGGCAGGAAGATCTCACTTTGCGACGCCTTCGAGGCTCTGGCGCGTTTTCTGGCCGCCGTCGAGGCCGGCAAGCCGTCTGAAGCCGTTGAGTTGAGCTCCATGTACGGGCCGGTGGCCGAGGATGGCTCCACCCGCCTGCGAGCACCGACCCGCCTCTCCGGCGACGAGACGCTGTCGGCTGCCACCCGCGTGGTCCGCGGCATGAACGTCACCAAGGGCGACCGCTTCGTGCCGGCGTTGGTTCTCATAAGGGATGATAAACTGAACGCCGCCGAATTCCTCAACCTCATGGCTCAGGTGGTGGCCGCTTCAGGGAAGGAGCAGGACGCCGTTTTCACCGTGCCGCCATCAAACCTCTTTCCACCTTATGCTGAGATCCTACAGGAGGTGTTCAAGCCGAAGTCCGCGCAGCCGCTGTGCTACACGAAAGGACAGCTCTGGACCGTGAAACCGGCGCGCCTGCTGGCCGAGGCTAAGATGGACGCCAAAGCTGAAAACGCCGCCGCGCCATCGGCGGACACCCCGACGTCCTCCGGACGCCTGCTGCTGGCGTTCGCCGCCAACCTGGACAGCGAGCAGCCTTGCTTCCGCGACGAGCACACCGGAGCCGACCTATATCTGGCAGAGTACGACCTTGCCACGGCCAAAGCCTCCAACCTGAGACGCCTTACCAACCGCTCAGGATTGGCCGAATGGTTCCCAGCCATTTCCCCAGACCGCTCAACCGTTGTTTATGACTGCGAGGAAGATCCGGGCTCAGGCGGGAAACGCCGTTCGCTGCGCCGGATCATCCTTAAGACCGGCGAGGACGCCGACCTCCTGCCCGACGCCCGCTTCCCCGCTTTCCAGGCCGATGGGGGCGCGCTCTTCTTCTCACGTCAAAACCGCGGCGTCCAGAGCTTGCTCATGACTCCCGTCAAGACTGCCGGAGGATTCGCCATCGGCCCGGAAACCGTCATATCGGACAGCCGGACGCTGGATGCGGAGCTGACCGAGGATCCCGGACCGCTCCCCGACGGAAAACAGATCGTATTCCACATGAAAAGAAGCGGAAAGGATGGCGCCGGCGTCGGGATCATTGGAACTGATGGGAAGGGATTTCAAGAGCTTACCCCATTCAACGGCTGCGGACACGCGACGGCGAGCGCCGCTGGCAACACCATCGCCTGCACCCGGTCGCGCGACGGGCGGGTCGTCCTCATCCGCAAGGATAACGGCCGCTGGTTGCCCCCCGGCGATCTTCCGCTGTCTACAAATCCTTCAGACTACTCCGCCATGGACAAGCGGTTCGCCGACGTCAAGGAGGTGCGCCACTGCTATATCGAATGGGTTTCGCCCGACGCCTTCCTGTTGACCAGCCACGGGGCCGACGGCCCGAGATCATTCCGCTTTGCGCGGCTTTTCCTGATCCAGCTCAAAGGGTTCGACAAGCCGCCGGCCGTTGTCGACGTCTCCTCGGCCCTCGAATCGCTCGCCGGCAAAAAAGGCAAAGACTTCTGCTCAGCGTCCGCCGCCTGGATCCGGAAGTAGATGCAGAGTTGGGTTGCGGGGAAACACCGCCTTGGCTATAACACCTTCTCGATCTTCATGTCTTTGGCGCGCGCGGTGGCCTTCGCCGCGGCGAGGGTGTCGTCGCCGGCGAGGACACAGACCGAGTTGCGCTGCTTGAAGGACTCGCGGAGACGGGCGGCGGCCGTGCGTATGTCGCTGCCTTCGAGCCCCAGCAGGCGGTCGCGGAGCTGCTGCCGCCTCTCGTCGCTGATGCCGTGGAGGTGCCGGAAGAGGACCAGTCCGACGGCCTCGGGCGGCCGCATGGGCCGGTCGAGCGCGTGGATGGTGCCGATGATGGCCTGTTCGACCGCCTTGGGACTCAGATCCATCTTTTTCTCGACATAGTCAAACACGCTGTCAAAGGTCTGGAGCGATTCCGTGACACAGGGGTCGCGGTAGGTGCTGAGGCTGAACACGCCTCCCAGATTCGAATAGGACGCCTTGACGCCATAGGCGCCGCGCTTCGCCCGGATCTCCTCCCACAGATAGCCGTAGCTGAGGTGCTGGCACAGCAGCAGCAGAGCGGCGGCGTCCCGGTGGGCGGCGGCGGGCGCCTGGCAGACGACGGCGTTGAAGGCGACGTCGGAGGGATAGGCGAGCCCCTCGACGCGGCTGGCGGGAAGATCGAGACGCGGGGGGCTTCCTCGAACATCGGCCTCACCGCTCAGCTTTCCAAGCAATCCGTCGTACCATCCGGCAAACCGCTCACCCGTGTCGCCGCCGCCGAGAAAGCTGGTGCTTACCCGCCCTCTCTCAAGCAGGAAGTCGCGGATGGCGCTCAGACGCTCGGCGAGCACTTTTTTGCGCTTCGAGAACTGTCCAGCGAGCGCATCGACGAACCGCACATGCGTGACGCCGCCGATACGCTCCATAAGGCCGAGGTTGGAGCTGAAGCCGCGGGCCGCCCGGGCGACGGCGTAGTTCGACCCCGACGGCAGGATGCCGCTGCGGAGCGACGCGCGCTTCTGCAGCAGCACGTCCTCCAGACGCTTCATGTCGGAGAAGTCGCAGCTGCGGATGCGCAGTTCAATGACGTCGAGCATGTCCGGAAGCTTGCGCTCCAGAGACTTGGAGGCGACCGTCAGGAAGGGATTGAAGCCGGCCGGATCATCGTAGGTGCCGTCGACGCTCGCGCCGACCGCCATGCCGCCCGTCGCGGCGGCCTCGCGCTCCGCCATCTGGGCGTAGTTGTACGGTCCGGCGCCCATCCGCAGCATCGCCGTGGCGAAAAGCGGCAGATAGTCGACAAGCGAGTCGTCCAGCCCCCTGAGGTCGAAGGCGAGATTGACGTAGCAAATCCCGTTGGAGAAAAGGTCGGCGACGAACAGCGGCCGGCCACAGACGCTCTGCGTCGTCGTGGAAATGGTGTCCTGCAGTTTCGGCACGTCTTTGATCGCCAGTTTCGGCAGCGTGGCGACGGCCTTGGGGCTGTTCGGCGCGGACTGGGCGCGCTCGAGAGCCTCCGCCTCGAGGGCGACCTGTTTGAGGCGGGACGCCGACATCGACGCCTTCAGTTTCGCCAACTCCTTCGCCTGCGACTTCTCCTTGCGCGCGAAGAATTCGGCGTCAGGAATGAACGTGAGAACCGTGTGATGCTGATTGCGGACGATCTCCTCGTCAAGAATCTGCTCGAAAAACCGGTCTCCCTTCTCGTGAAGCCCACGCAACTTGGCGAGCCAGTCGTCGAGGCGCAGCAGCGAGAGCGGATCGGCCCCGTAGAGCCAGTAGTTGAAGACGCGGTCCATCAGATTGAGCGGAAACGACGACGATATCTCCCGCGTGGCGAACTCGAACTTGTTGAACACCGCCTCCATCCGCTCCTTCTCGAACCCCTTCTTGACCACGGCGGCGCAGGTGTCGACCACCAACGCCTTGATCTTCGGCGCGGCGTCGGCAGCGGTTCCCTTGAGCCCGACCGTGAAATAGGTGTCGCGCTGCGAGTCCGCATAGCCGGACTGCGTCAGCGCCTCGCCGAGACGCGAGTCGACCAGCGCCTTGCGCAAGGGCGACGAGGCGTTGTCCAGCAGATAGTTGTCGATGATGGCCATCGAAAGGGAGCGCAGCGTGTCCGTAAGGGCGTGCGTGAGGAACGTGACCGTGACGGCGGCCTTGGCTTTCTCCTTCTCCTGCGTGGTGGCGGGAAACGGGATCACCGCGCTGCGCGGTTTTTTCCAGCGCGGCTGCGGCCCGAGCGAGCCGTCTACATGCTCGTGCAGGCCGCGCAACAGGTCGACCCAGTCGTGGAGGCGCAGCAGCGGCTCGACACCGCAACTTCCGTAGACGAGGAAGGAGGCGTTCGAGGGATGGTAGTAGCGTTCGTGAAACTTCTTGAAGGCCTTGTAGGTCAGGGACGGTATCTCCTCGGGCAGGCCGCCGGAGTCGAGGCCATAGGCGTTGTCGGGCAGGAGTTGTCGGCACTCCTCGCGGGAGATGATGCCGTCGAGATCGGAGTACGCCCCCTTCATCTCGTTGTAGACGATGCCTTTGATCGTCAGGGGGGACGACGGATCGCCGGTCTTCTCAAAGTCGAGGTGGTGTCCCTCCTGTTTGAAATGCTCCTCCGTGAGCAGGGGACGGAAGACGGCGTCGCAGTACACCGAGGCCAGATTGAGGAAATCCTTCTGGTTCATGCTGGCGCACGGATACACAGTCCGGTCGGGATAGGTCATGGCGTTGAGGAACGTGGCGAGGCTCGTTTTGAGCAGTTCGACGAACGGATCCTTGACCGGGTACTTTTTCGACCCGCAGAGCGTCACGTGCTCGAGAATGTGCGGCAGGCCAGTGTTGTCGAGTGGCGGTGTGCGAAAGGCGATGGCAAACAGATTCTCGGGGTCGTCAGACTTGAGCCGCATAAGTCGGGCCCCGCTCTTCTCATGCCGCATCCGGACGGCGGAAAGCCGCGCCTCCGGAACGGGCGAGACGTCCTCGACCACAAAACCATGGAGCCGGTCACCTTTCCGAAAGTCGTCGCACGCGTCGTCGCCCTTGGCCTTCGTCATGAAACCCCGCTTTAGTTATTTCCGTTTTTTACGTTCTATGTGTGATTCGTTTGAGAAAATCGATATCGCAAGTCGCCTTACATCCGTAGGTTAGGTATAGGAACATCTATACAATATACGCCCTCTTGGCGAAGTTTTCCCGTTCCCGCCACGGAAAACCCGCAAGAGTCTGCCGCTTCACGAGGCGGGGACGCCGCATGGGAACGACGCACCAGACGGGCGGTCTCCTCCCAGCCGATGCACGGATCCGTGATCGAGACGCCGTAGCGCAGCGAGGCGGGATCGACCGGCAGCGGCTGGCAGCCCTCGTTCAGATTTCCCTCGAGCATCAGGCCGACGACCGCGCGCCGTCCGACCGTCCGGTGCCGCAACACCTCATCCAGCGCGACGGCCTGACGGGCGTGGTCTTTGCCGCAGTTGCTGTGGCTGCAATCGATGATGATCGAGGGCTCAAGCCCCGCGCCCCGCATAAGTTCGGCAGCCGTCTCGACGCTTGCCGTGTCGTAGTTCGGTCCGTTCCGCCCGCCGCGCAGGACAAGATGCCCGTCGAGGTTGCCGTAGGTCCGCACCATCGAGATCCTCCCGTCCTGGTCGACGCCGAGCATGGCGTGCTCGTGGCGGGCGGCCTGAATGGCGTCCACGGCGATCTGCGCCGATCCTTCGAGGCCGTTTTTGAATCCGAGCGGCATGGCCAGGCCGCTGGCCATGTGCCGGTGGATGGGCGACCCCGTGGTCCGCGCCCCGATCGCCGCCCAGCTGACCAGGTCGGAGTAGTAGTGCGACAGCAACGGATCAAGGAATTCCGTCGCCACCGGCATGCCCATCTCGGCGATGTCGAGCATGAGCCGACGTCCAATTCGCAAACCGGCGGCGATGTCGCACGAGCCGTCAAGGTGCGGGTCGTTGACCAACCCCTTCCAGCCGAGCAGCGAGCGCGGTTTCTCCAAGTAGACGCGCATGACGATGCACAGCCGATCGGCGTATCGTTTACGCAGCTCATTCAAACGGACGGCGTACTCCAGCGCCGCCTCGGGGTCGTGAATCGAGCACGGGCCGACGATAAGCAGCAATCGCCTGTCCCTCTTGTGGATGATGTCGGCTATCTCGCCCCGAGCCCGCGCGACATTCTCGACTGCCCGACGAGTGGCTGGCAACTCATGCTAGAGGTGCCGCGGCGAAGGCAGCACGACGCAGTGTTGATTCGCCTCATCTGTGGTATTCGAAACCATGAAGTCATCTCCTTATAAAACGAAAAGCCCCCGATTTCCCGGGGGCCTTCTTGTCTTCCTGTTCATCTCCATCTAAAGATCAAGATTCGATCGCCCCCCCTGAAAGGCGGTAAAACCAAAAGCACCAAAACAGACGATAATATCGGCAGCTGACGGCAGCTGCGGGCAGACTGGTCATACGATTCCGGTTTTTCGCACGTCTGTGATGACTCATTTTGCGCTCCGACTTCTGTTTCTTGCTTATTCTATGAATTGCGGCCGCATCCCCTTCACGGGACAAAAAAAAAGCCCCTGACTTTCATCAGGGGCTTTGGTGTTTTCTCGATCTATGATGACGGCAGACTACACCCCTCGCCCCTGGTGGCTATACCAGTAGCTAAACGCAAAGGTGTAGGAGGTGTACGCGCTCATAGTAGTTTGATTATAGCCGAATCTTCGCACAATTTCAAGGGGGGCTATCAAGGATCCAGGGTTCGGGGTTCAGGGGAGAAGTGGGAGGAGGTTAGTCCCAAGGCGGCATTGCAGGTGAGTGACCTCTAAAACATAAAATCGCCAGCAGGAGCTGGCCCCACATTATAAGCGCGACTTTACCCTCATGGCAATTTCAATGTGGGAGCCACCTCCCGGTGGCGATTGGATAAGCGTATCTATATTCCGCGAACGTCATTCACGACGGCCGGAAGAGCTTGGGCGGGGCGCCGTAGCGTTTCTTGAAGGCGCGGCTCAGGTGAAACGCGCTGGAGTAGCCGAGTCGTTCGGCTATTTCGGCGAGCTTCATCTCGCTCGTCCGCAGCCATTCCACCGCCTTCGCCAAGCGCTGCGCCTCGTAGTATTTCTTCGGCGGCATGCCGGCGACCGAGGCGAAGACGCGGCGGAAGCTCCCCTCGCACAACCGCCCCCGCCGCGCCAGTTCGGAAACCGGCAGTGGCCGCTCGGCGGTCCGCTCCATCGTCCGCATGATCTCCTTGATCCGCATACTACTCGGTTTCTCCGCCTGCACCTTCTCGTTGCCCAGTTTGCGCCACAGATGACAGAGGCGCAGAAGCGTGGCCGACGCCAGCGCGGCGTCCGCGCCCCCGCGCTCCAGCCCCCGCGCGCATTCCGCGAGCGTCTCGCTTTCACGGCCATCCGCCGGCGCATGAAGCAGGGAATCCACGGCGAATATCCCGTCAACCGCCCCCTCGCACTCAAACCACCAGAACGTCCACAGGGGCGTCACGCAGCGATAGCGGATGATCGAGGCGGGGGCAAGCAGCGCCACCGTCTCCGCCGCGCAGGAAAGCACACGGCCGTCCGCAAGGCTCACCTCGCCGACCCCGAAAAGGGTGCGAACAAGAATGAGACTACGCGGCGAGGCAGGCACATACCGCCTCACGTCGTACCCCACTTCCGCGCGAACCTCCCAGACACGCGCCGCGCGCAACGAGCCCGAATCCGCCACCGTGTCCGGCTGAAACAACTTGTCATGCATAAAAATCTGGCGCTGCATGCGAGCAATGACCGGCGTAATGGTCACATCGGTTTGCGAAAACGCCTCTCTCCCAGATTTTTAATGGTTTTGAATTTTCTTCCATACTATAAACAATCCGTCCAACGCGCCCGCCCGCCTGTCGATTATCCCTGGCAGACACGCCGTCCAATCCCAGACAAACCTCGGAGTGTTTTCCCAGATTTTTAATGGTCTTGAAGTACCGATCTAACTATA
>CAYTFM010000115.1:23145-24992 GCA_964436735.1 uncultured Victivallales bacterium
CCGCCCACGCACCGCCGCACATCTGCCACACACACCGCCCTTCCCTCCTCGCCCTCAAAGTGTTTTCCCAGATTTTTAATGGCTTTGAAATACCAATCTGACTATAAACAATTTGTCCGACGGGACATCATCCCCGCGCCGCCGCACGCCTGGCACACACGCCGCCATTCCTTTCAGGCCCTCAAAGTGTTTTGTTCGAAAGATATATGTTTTAATCCGTTTTCTCCATAGCGAAGAAAGCTATATGGGATATAATTTTGATATTCTAAACATTGCCACCGCCACCTTCATCCATTTTGGAGTCACCCATGAAGACGACCCCGAGAGAGAATCTGCTCCGCACGCTCCGCCGCCAGGGATTCGATGAGGTGCCGCTGGATCCGAGCGGATTTTGCTCCTCACAACTCGAGGCCTTCAAAGCGCGGTTCGGGCATGACGACTATCTCAGCTTCTTCAATACGCCGCACCGCTTCGTCGGCGTTCCCGTCGACCGGCACTTCACGGACGGCCGGTCCCTGTACCGCCGTGAGGAACTGCCTGAGGACATCGCCTTCAGCGATTTTGGCGTGGGGCACTCCCGTCAAGCTAACTGTTTCCACATGAGCAGAATGCACCACCCACTCAAAGGTGAAGACGTCACCGTGGACGAGATCCGCGCGCATCCTTTCCCCACTCTCAAGACCGACGCCGACTCGTTAATGCGCGTCTCTGTCGATGCGGTGAGAAGCAAAGGGCTCGCCACGATGTGCGGCATGGCCTGCACCGTCTGGGAGACCGCCTGGTACATGCGCTCGATGGAGGATCTGATGATGGACATGATGATGGACGACGAGCGGGCGACTATTCTGCTCGACCGCGTCACGGAATGCTCCTGCCAGCGGATCCGCGCGGCGGCGCGGGCGGGGTGCGACATCATCCAGCTCGGCGACGACATCGGCATGCAGTCGACCCCGATGATGGCGGTCGAGATGTGGGAGAAGTGGCTCAAGCCACGGCTGGCGAAGATCATCGCCGCCGGGAGAGAGATCAAGCCCGACCTGCTCATCTTCTACCACTCCTGCGGCTATGTCCTGCCGTTCATCGACGGGCTGATCGAAGCGGGGATTGATATCCTCAACCCCGTCCAACCCGAGTGCATGAGCTTCGAGGAGGTGCACGGGAAATTCGGTGACCGTCTCTCGTTCTGGAGCACCATCGGCACCCAGACCACCCTGCCCTTCGGAAAGCCGGAGGACGTCAAGGAAGTCGTCTGGAAGAACGTGCGCACCTGCGGGGAAAAAGGCGGCATCGTGATCGGACCGACCCACATGGTCGAACCCGAGGTGCCCTGGGAGAACATGCTCGCCTTGAAGGAGGCCTGCGAAAGCTTCCCGAAAAACAAGTGAGTCGCCGAAGCCACGAGTCACGCAGCGGTCAGGAGGAGTAGCCGAAACGGTACGAGCTCCCCAAGGTGCCGGAATCGGGCGTGAACAGCCCGGACGTGTCGGAGGCGCCCCAGCTCACCACATGGCCGTCGGGGAACCAGACGTTGCCGCGCTTGTTGTGGCGCATGTGCAAAGAGGCGGCAATCCCCCATCCATTCCCAATGACGCCGGAGGCCATAGACCAGGCGCACCATTGCGTATATCCCGACAGACCGCCACTGGGAAAGTCGACACTGATAATAGAGTCCGCCATGTAGGGTATCTCGGAGGGTTTGTAAAGCGTGGAGAGTTTGATGAGTCTGCGGTAAGGGTCGCTCGACGTGGAGGCGTGTACCTCACCTGGATAGTAGCGTGAATACCAGAACGTGCGCAGGCCGTAGCTCTGCATCGTGTTGCTTGGAAGCCAGCGTCTGGCGGCCGAAG
>CAYTFM010000116.1:0-384 GCA_964436735.1 uncultured Victivallales bacterium
GCGTCCGCATATTCTTTGACGGTTCCTTTCCCGTCGCTGAAGGAGCTGCGCGCCCCGACCAGCAGCTTGAACCATTTGTTGCCGTCGTTCGGCTTCCACGAGTACAGCCATTCCGGGGCGGGGATCGGTTTGGGCACCGCGAGCTCCGCGAAGGTCTTCGCGTCGTAGCCCCCCATGCCTTTCGTCCGGGCGGGTTCGGCGAGCCAGCGCAGCATGCCCAGCAAAAGCTTTCGTCCGTGGCTGGGATTCTGGCCGTCGCCCTTGTCGAGCATGATGCCGTCGATTTTCCCTGTATGGTTCTCGAGAATCCATCCGTTTTTCGGCAAGCTGAAAGGAGCGCTCAGCGTGTAGTGGTAGGAGGGAGTGAAGAGGGTGACGCGCCCC
>CAYTFM010000116.1:394-24945 GCA_964436735.1 uncultured Victivallales bacterium
GATGACGGGTGGTTCGTCGCCCACCGCGTGCCAGTTGTAGTAGTCGACGCCCTTGGAGGGACGGCTGGTGTCCATGCCCTTCACCAACGCGGTCCATGCGGGATCGACCAAGGTGACGATGGGCGTCGAATAGAGGTCGTCCCAACGCAGTTCGCTGGTAGGATAGAAGAGACGCTCCACTCCTTGTGTCGCGGGATGCGGGGTGATGGCGGTCGTCCAGGCGTACTCGAAATAGTCGTCAGGAGAGAGGTCTTTCACTTCGCCTTTTTTAAGACTGGAATAGGCGTGGGCGTCGTCGCGGATCTGGGCCGACCGCACGCCGGCGCCGTAGGGTTCAAGGAATTTCGAAAGGGATTCAGCGGTCACCTGGGTGCCATAGATCGGCGTGAAGAAGAAGCCTCCACCCGCCCTGACATATTCCTGAAGTAATTCGAGGTTCCGTATGGTGGTCAGATAGCCCTCGACGAAGTTTTTCGGGAAGAACCAGCTACTTGGTCCCTCCCAGTCGGCGATCACGACAACGTGAAACTTCCGCAGCATCTCGGCGCTGAGCGGGTCGGAGATCTTGCGGACCACGAAATTGACGTGCTCCTTGGCGAACTGCTCGGAAAATTGCGGATCAATCTTCATTCCCGCCGACAGCACCAACACGTCGACCGGTTTCTCTTCGGCGTTCATCACCGTTCCCGCCGCCACCAGCATTCCTGCAGCCAGCGCTCCGGCAATTTTCATGGGAATCGTCATAGATCGTCTCCTCCAGTCAGCTATTTATTCCATTTGTGACATTCGAGCGTGCGCCACGACAAATCCCCTTCCGTCAAAACAAGTTTGCCGGCGGAGTCATGTGTGAACAGCCCCGCCGATCCGCCGTCGATCTCGATGGCTGCACCCCCCCAGATGACGACTCCTCGCAAAGGCCGTTCATCAGCGGACACGACCACGAGAGAATCGTCCGAGTCGCCGCGGTACAGCCGCCACAGAATGTTGTCGCCGTGGACGCGCAGCGTCTTTTCTCCCTCCTGCGCAAGCTGGTCGACGAGTCGTTGCCCCGGATCGAGGTCGGTGAGGAACACCGTGTTGCCGCCGGGGCTTGCGACGCCATGGACCTCCCCCTCGCATGAACGCAGCGCGCGGGGAAGATCGGTCGGAAGCTGGCGACAGACCTCGAGCTGCTGCGGACGGAACGGCGGCATGGCGCATTCGACGTCGAGTCCCCGCAGATACTGCTCGGCGGTCATTTCCGGCATGTCGAGCAGACGGGCGAAGTCGGCGGTCAGTGATGTGCCGTCCTCGTCGAACGCCACTGGCGTCCCCACGAACACAAGCCGCCCGCCCGACCGGGCGAACGCCACGCAGGCGTCGAACGCCTTCCGCGGCATGGCCAAGGCGTACGGCACGATCAGCGTCCGATACGCGCCGAGACGGTTGACCAGACGCCCACCCTCGATCCGGCTTTCCGCCAGAAGTCGGCTGTCGACGAAGTCCGCCGCGATGCCGCGTTTGATAAACAGCTCGCTCGTGTTTAAGCAAAACGCCTTTTGCACATTGGCAAGTCCTGCCCGGTTCCAGCCGCAGACGCCCTCCCATCCATGCCAGACCGCCACGTCGACGACTGGTTTCCTCCTGCCGATCGCAAGTTGCAGTTTCCGGTGTGCCTGCATGCGCTTCACAGTCTCGGGCCACGTGTAGTGCCCCTCCTGCATGATGCAGTCGCTGTCGGAGCCGAACCAGATGTTGAACCAGTCGATGTTCATGAGCGTCATCAAATTCACGTTGCGGCGGGTGTTCGCCACGGTGGGCTTGAAGTGCCACGTGTTCACGTCCGCCTCGCCTGACGGGGTCAGTCGGCCCAGCGACGACGCCAGGGTGTAGGCGTAGGCCACCGACGCCTGATCCCACCAGGAGCAGTCCGTGTAGCCGGCGTCCATGTTGTCGTTGAGACGGAAGTAGTCGACGGCTCCCGCGCGGTAGTCGTTGATCCCGCCTTCGCCCTGCCACGTGTGGTGGGTGCCATAGATCAGATCCTGTCCCCAGAGCTCCCGCGCTTTGGCGTTGAGGTTGGCCTGGGACCGCGCCAGCCCCTCGTTGAGGGTCCGGTAGTAGTCGAGGCGCGTTTTCGCCGCTTCGCCCGACATTCCCCCCGCGTCGAGGAGATGCAGCTTGTCGGAAAGCTTGTAGCCGTTGAGCTGCTCAAAGGCGGTGGCGAAGGCCGTGCCGTAGCGGTAGCTGCTCCAGTCGCCGTCGATGGCGGGCTCGTCCCAGCCGACGCCGTCGAGCGGTATCGAACGATAGCGCTCAAGGAGATCATCGAAGTAGAGCTTGAAGCCCTCGGACCAGAAGTCGGCCAGCGTGCGCGCCGAGAAGCGGACGTAGGCGAGCAACTCGCCACTTTTCACGTCAGGGAGCGTTCCCCTGAGCTCGATGGTTCTCCGATGCGACATTTGTGTCCCCTCGCGGTAGACCAACTCGCGGTGGATGTCGCCGTTGCGGTAGAAGTGCGTCTCGCGGCGGACGTCGAAGTCGAGGGTGGTTTCGCGGGTCTCGCCACCATGTTGGAGATATGCGGCCTCGACCCCGTCGAAGATCGGATCCGCGCCGACGGCGCGCGGGGCGTCGACGCGCAGCAGCCAATGTCCGTCGATGACGGGTGACGACACCCTGACCAGTTTGCAGCCCATGGCGTCGGGGTACTGACGCCCCATGTCGCCGCCCACGATCAGGTGGGGCTCGCAGTCGAGCACGGCGCGGAGGCCGCGCGCATGAGCCCGTTCGACGGCGCGGGCGACGACGGCGATAAACTCCGGCGAACGGTGGGTGAAGTTGCTGTTGCGGAGAAACAGTCGGACGATGCCGTAGCCCGATTCCGCCAAGGTGTCGACAGCCCGCTCGACATGCTCAGGATCGCGGAACATGGGCTCGTTGATCCAAATACCCATGCTCTGGTCATGGTTTCTCTTCGGACGCGGGGAGCCGACCCTGGAATCTGATATTTCTGCTCCTGTCATAGTGCTAAAGGCCTCAATTGTTAAAAAAACTAATGACTAATGACCAATGACCGCTTTTCTATGGCCGGTCCGTCCGGAACGGGACGGCAGGCAGGTCGGCTCCGTTGACGAGCGTGCACTCGGGGTTGTCCCCCCAGGCATAGCGGACCGCCACGGGCTGGGGCACCTCCGCCGCCGAGACGACGACGGTGTCTCCTTTGATCTGTGCCTGGGCCCAAACGTACTTTTTGTCGGCCCCGCAGACGGCGAATCCTTTCAGCGCGTCGCCTTTGACCTTGAGGCCGCCTTCGATATGCGTAAAACTCAACTCCGCTTTGCCATCCACCACCTGCATGCTTTTGAACACCGGGCCGGAAAACTCCACCTTCCGACCGTAGGCGATCGCCTCGGCGGCCAGCCCCAGGCGCCGTCCCACGTCCTGCTTGTTGCGCGGATGTATGTCCTTGGCGTCGCCGATGTCGATGGCGAGGGCCAGACCGACGTTGGGCAGTTTGGTCGTGGTCATGGCCTGCGCCTCGCGCAGTTCCGCCCAGGCGCTCTCTCCGGGGTTCTCGGCGCGCGCCATGAAGTTCGCCAGTTGGACGATCAGGAACGTGAAGTTCTCAACGCCGAAGCGGGTCTTCCAGTCGGTGATCAGGGTCGGCAGGAGGGTGCGGTATTGGACCGCGCGCCCTGAGTTGGACTCGCCCTGGTACCAGATGGCGCCGTGGATTGCGAAGGGGATCAGAGGGTTGATCATGGCGTTGAAGAGGACGCTGGGTCGATTGGGGTTGTCGGGGTTCGAAGGCTGTTGCGGCAGCGTGTGCTCGACGAAATACCGCCAGTCTCCCGCCAGCGGCAGGCGCGCCTTGTCCGAACCGTCCGCCAACTCGACACACATGGTTTCGCCCGTCGCGCCCCACAGCCCCCCTTGACCGCAGGAATCGCTCACCCGGATGGCGACCACGTTTTTCCCGGCTTTGACCAGGTTACCCGGAACGCGGTACTCCCGTGGCTGGTTCCAGTACTGGACGTCATGCGTGCGGCTTTTGCCGCGGGCACCGACTTGGACGCCGTTGAACCAGGTGACGTCCACCTCGTCGATGGGGCCGGGACGCAGCATCAACTCCTTGCCCGCCCAGGCGGCGGGGACGTCTATCGTTTTGCGGAACCAGACAATCCCGTCCAGGTTCGACAGGCCGCGTTCTTCCCAGTTGCCGGGCAGACTCATGTTCTTCCAGGCGGAGTCGTCGAAGTCGGCGGCGGCGATTTTCCCCGCGCCCGCCAGGTCTTCCTCCACCGTGTAGAACGTCTCCAAGGCGGCATCGTACTCGACCATCTTCTTTTTGTAGTTGTTGATCGACTGAGTAAAGGAATCGGAGGGCGCGCGAAGCTTCTCAAGTTCGGGGTTGAACTCCGGCAGATCCTTCGTCAAGGATTCTGCGCTAACCCAGGCCTCGGCGATCGTGCCGCCCCAGGAGCTGTTGATGAGCCCGACCGGCAGTTTCACGGTTTGAAGAAGATGCCTGCCGAAGAAGAAGCCGACTGCGGAGAAGCCACCAGCCGTCTCGGGGGTGCACACCACCCATTTGCCCTCGCAGTCATCCTGTGGTGCGGGTGCGGTCTTATTGGCCACGGTGAACAACCGCATCGTCGGGAAATTCGCCGCGGCGATCTCCTCTTTGGAGTTCATGGCTCCATTGAGTGCCCATTGCATGTTTGACTGCCCGGAGCAGATCCAGTTCTCGCCGATCAGAATATCCTGCAGCGTGATGGAATTCTTCCCGGCGATGGTCATGGTCTGACCAGCCTGGTCCGGCGTCGCCTTCAGCGCGTCCAGGCGCACAAGCCAACGACCATCGGCACCAGCCACGGCTTGTTTCGTCTGTCCCGCGAAGGTGACCGTGACCGACTCGCCCGGTGCCGCCTTGCCCCAGACCGGCGCGGGCATCCCTTGCTGCAGCACCATGTGGTCGCCGATAATCGACGGCAGTTTCACGTCCGCCACGGCGGCGCCACCCCATGCAAGGGCGGCCGCCGCGACCGCGGCGCAGTGTCCTCTGAACATCCATCTGCTCGAAAAAGTTGTCATCATGTTCTCTATCTCTTTCTTTTACGTTTCCCGCTTCCCGCTTTACGTTTTACGTCTTCACTCCGTCCACACCAACTTCATCTCCGGCACGGTTCCCTCGAACGAGCGGTCCCATGCGGCGACGAAGCGGGACGCCGGGATCCAGCGGAGGATGTTCTCGCGGCCGTCGCGGTAGACCATGCCGCTGACGTCGAGGTTCTTCATCCACATCGGCGCCCGCAGAACATAGCCGTTCAAAACGATGAAACCGAGCGGCGAGGGCGAATCAAGGAGGACGCGCTTCGCCGGCCACTCCTGCGGCAGCGTGAAGCGTGTTTCGAGATAGCTGCATTTCTGCTTCTCACCGACCTTGACCGGCGTGAGTTTGTTGAACGCCGCGGCGGCCTGCCATGGTCCGGGAAGCGGCTCCGCCTTCAGCTCCGGTTTGATGGCTTGTAAGTAGAAAAGGCCGGTGACGCCGTGTGGCTTGAACTGTCCAACCTTGGTGTCGTCCGGCTTGTTCTTGCGCATGGTGGTTGCGCTGACGCCATCGATCTCGAGCCGGATCGTCAAAGAGCCTGTGTTGGCGGCCTCCGTGACGTCGAAGGAGAAACCAGGCATGGCCTCGGGCTGGATCGGCTGCTTGATCGGCGCATCCTTGCCGTTCACCATGAGCTTCGCTTTCGGCAGGATGCCCCAGAACCATCCCTCGGCGTCAAACAACAGTTGCACCTTGCGCCCTTTCCACGTTTCAGGGATCGCTACGGTCTTTTCGAACACCGCCAACGTGTTTTCGGGAAGCCCCAGCGTACCGAAGGCGCCCATGCGGACGACTTTGTCGGGCTGTCCTTCGACCTTCAGCGTCCACCCGTCAGGCAGCGGCAGAAGATCCTCTGGCACGGATACGACCACCGGCTTGCGCTCCTCGGGGATCGGGGGCAGGGCGCGCCAGATCCGCGACTGCGCCTGGAACCAGTCGAGCGACGAGCGCCCGATGTCCGCCCGCGGCGCCGCGAAGACGCGCGACTGCATCAACCCGTAGTCGGCGGCGGGCAGCGTGATCTTGCCGTCCTTGGCGTCCACCTTGACGCGGGGATGGCCGAGCGCGCTGACTTCGATGACCTCCGCGACCGGCGTCTCGCGGCGGAGCGCCACGGTGGTGTTCTTCGCCTCGTCGCCTTTTCGTGTCATGCGGGCGACGGGGTAGAGATCGAAGACGCCGTTCTTGCTGCGCCACAGCTCGGCCCAGATCTCGCCGGCTCCCGTCCAGCTGTCGCGGGGCACGCCGAGGTCGGTGAGGAATTCGTCAAGCCAGGCGCCGCGGCGCTCGTCGTTCACCCAGACGCCGGCGACATCCTTCATGCGCAGGTAGAACGGGGTGCCGAGAAGGATGAAGCGGCCGCGTCCCTCGTGGACGTCGGCGATCGCCATGGTGCCGTCGTCCCAGGTGGCGACGGGGCGGATCGCATCACTCTTGCCGCCGATGCTGACCGCGCCGCTGTGCTCCTTGCCGAGATAGTCCACGGCGACGCCGCTGCCTTCGATCTCCTTGCCTTTGAGGCTCTTGATGAGATCCTGGCTGTCTGAGAAGCGCATCTTGGCGAGCGGCCATTTGTGGATGTTGTCGTCCGTCATGTATTTCGGCTCGATGGTCAGCCCCCAGGCTTTGGCGAGCGCCCAGGAGTCGCCTTTCTCGGGGGAGTTCCGTCCGGTGTGGTGCTGGGCGATGAAGACGCCGCCGCGCTGGACGTAGCGTTTGATCCCCTCGATCTCGTCGGCGGTCAGCAGCACGGTGCCGCAGTCGATCACCACGGGGAACTGGTCGATCGTGCCGTTGAGGATGTCGGGTGTCTCGAGGTAGGCGAAGTTGCGTCCCACGCCCTGCAGGGCACCGCGGGCGATGTCCCAGTTCCATGGCTCGGAGAAGCCAAACCGCGTGGCGCGGCTCGAGCGCAACACGCCGATCTTCGGCGTTGGGAGCTGCATTTTGCCGATGCAGCGGACGAGCTCCAGATTTTTGTCGAACCATTCCGTCACGCCTGGCTTGTGGCTGTAATGGGAGACGGCGAAGACCAGGTCGACGGCGTCATTGCCATACATGAGGTAGAAGGTCATGGCCCCCTGCATGTCCTCCACCGAGTTCGGCGGGCCACCCTGCTCGCAGCTCCAGGGTAGGCCGTGGCTGCGGGCGAGACGCGCGCCGGTCATCGGACACCAGTAGCCGCCGGCGCCGCCGGTGTCGTGTTGGTACGCGCCATAGCGGTCGCAGAGCGCGGTCGTCATGTCGAGCAGGTTGATCATGGCCATCATCTTGAGCGGACGGTTGGGATCCGCGGCGCGGGTGGCGCGGAGGTGCGCCTCGATCTTGCCGACGCGCAGCCAAGCGTCGAAGTTGACGGCGTCGAACCAGAGCCGGTTGTCGGTGTCGCTCATTTTCGGATAGCGTTTGAATTCCTTTGACCCCAAAAAGAAATAGCTTGAGACTGGCGCGCCGTGGGTGTTCAGCACGAACTGGTTCTCTCCCTCCTTGAGCGTGTCGCCGACGGCGAAGCACTGGTCAAAGCCGCCGCGCTCGTCGGTGAGCGCCTCAAGTTTTTTGCCGTTGAGCCAGACGCCGAAGATGGGCGTCTGGTTGCCGTGATAGACGTCGCGGCCGATGTGGAGGAAGCGCAGATCCTTGAGACGCTCCGCAGGAACCGCCACGGTCCGGCGCATCCAGAAATCGGGCTGCTTCGCCTTGTCGCGCTGCCGCTGAGGCGTGTACATCAGGATCATAGGGTCGCCGCAATCGCCGTCTATCCAATCCTGCGGCGCCTTGGCGGGATCGGACCAGCCGTCCGTCTCCCCCTTGCGCTCGGTGTCCGCATGCGTCTGCCATATGCCGCGGAGGTCGAGGCAGGTGGCGGGATCCCACCCGATGAAGTCGATGGGACGCGGGATCTCGACCTCCTCCCACGAGCGATACCGCGCGGCGTCGCCCTTGTGGAGCTGTCCGACGGTGGAGAGATCCATGCGCAGTTCGTTGGCGAGATAGGCGTGCCATAGTTGCTTGACGCCCGGGGTGCGCGACACGGCGCTCAGAATGTCGACGCCCGCCTCGGGGATTTCGGTGCAGCCATGCATGCCCACATAGTTCTGGTCGGGAACGAGATGGGTGGCGAGGCGGCGGCGCAGGTCGTTGACGAGCGGATCCATCGCCGGCACGGGCTCGAAGGCGTGCGAACTGGTGTTGCACTGGTACTCGAACCATGGCGCGACGGTGTTCCGCCCCGCTTCCGGGATCACGTACGGCAGCGGTTTTCTGTTCCACAGCCATTCGAGGTTCGCGGGGAAGAACAGCACGCGGTACGGCAGGTCGTATTTCGCCGCCATGGCCGTGTGCCAGTCGAAGATGGTGGTGTCGAGCACGCCCGGGCCGACCAGACGCGACTCGGTGGGCGACAGCGTGCACATGGCGAGTTTGCGGTCGCGGAGCCACTCGAAGTCGGACGGCAGGACGTACTGGTCGCCGCCGCCGCCGACCCAGACGCCCGGCCCGGCGTTGTCGAAGCAGTCGAGCCAGCGCGGGTACGCCTTCTCGGGAACTGGCTGCCACGCCGCCGCCTTGCACTCCTTCGCCAGTTTGGACAACGTGTCTTTGCTTGGCGCATAGAGTTCCTGGAAGTCAGAGCCGTCGATCCCCAGCAGCCACCAGCCTGCGCCTTCCAAGGCGAGGGTTGTGCCGGGGAGACCACTGTCGGCCATCAGTTTGATGTCGCCGAAGCCAAGCAGGTCGGCCATGCGCTTTGAGGCGCAGAGCTTCGCATGCGCCGCGTCCTCGGCGGCAAACGTGGTCCACGAGGCGTCCTTCTTCTCGCCAAGGGAACGGAGCGTCACGTTCACATACCCGAATCCCCGCGTGTCGGCGCTGAACTTCTCGCTGTTCGGAGCATCCGCTGTCGTTGGCGCCGCCACTACCGACCATGCCAGCAGAACGACCACGACGACGAACCCGTTGATTCCTCTCCTCCTGACCATGCGTACCTCCCTCTTAATTTTAACTAATGACCGATGACTAATGATCCATGACTTGTCTTACTTCCTCTCGAATTCGCCAAGGTCGTCGCGCTCGATGACGAAGAAGCCGGCGATGCGGGCGGTGACGCCGACGGGGGATTCCGGGACGCGGAATTCAATCGAACGACAGCCTGCGGCGGACAGCCCATAGCCGCCGAAGAACTGCCGTCGGAAATAGTTGGAGCGGTCATCCTCCTCGGGGAACACCGGCTCGTTCCTCAGTGGAAGCCGAATCCATTCGCCCGCTCCGTCCAAGCGGACCTCGACGTCGACGCGTGGCTCGGACGCCGTGGCCCCGGCATGGTGAAGGACGCCGACGATTCGGCCTTTGGCGGGCGTGAAACACCCCGTCGCGCCGGAACTACCTTCGATGAATTTCACCCGACCATGTTCGCCGCGGACGAAGCCTTCAAGCTTCTCGGCGAACCATGCGGGCTCAAGCCGCGGCCACAGCCACGGCGATGGCGTGACCGTCGTACGAGGGAATGGATGCGTGCCCACGCTGCGTTCCGCTGGCGGCGACTGCTGGTACAACTCCCATTGACGGTCCAATTCCTTTTCTATCACCGCGCCGTGGACATCATAGCCGCCGGCTCCCGGATGGATGCCGTCCGTCATGAAGCGTTCCCACGGTTCTCCAGCCAGCACGCGGCGCGCGATACCCTCGCCAGAGTCGGTGACCACGAAACCGTAGTGGGCGGCGAGCCGTTTGATGAGCTCGACCGTTCCCGGGGTGCGGCCGGCGCGGTAATCGTCCATCAACGTCTGAAACAGGCCAAGGTTGATCAGCAGATCCGCCTCGGGCCGCAGCAGGCGCAGGCGGCGGACGTACCCCTCGGTGGCGGGATCGGTGACGCCCCGTCCCTTCTCACCCCACGCGCCATTCGCCGCGCCGAACTCGGCCACCACGAAATCGGGATTGAACGCCAGCAGTTTTTCCTCCATGCGGAACAGTTGCACCTCCGGTCCCATGGCGAAAATGATGCCGGTGTGAACCTCGATGTCGGCTTCGGGGAAGCGCTTTGTAAACCAATCAACCAAGCGGACGTAATAACTGTCGATCCGTTTGCCGTCGAAGGCCGCCCCGTAGGTGACGGAGTTGCCGATCACGCCGATGCGAAGCTTCTTCTGGTCGACGCACTTTGTGAACGTGTTGCGCAAAAGACATTTGGTGCTCATCTCGGATTCCTTTTTTGCTTGACCGCTGTCATCTCCCCCCCATGCGGCGCCGACCGCCAACATGACGACGGCGATGATGGCGCATGGCAGCACCTTCAAATGACTGTCTGCACGGCGCATGGTAAATATGTCCTCCGTATGGTGGATGTTGCGCATGCCGCTTGACTTTCACGGTGTGGTCACGGCAGCCATTCCAGACTCAGCTCCGGGACTTTGCCCTTATATGGCGAGTTCCCACCGGGCACCCAGCGCAGGATGTTCGCTCCGTCCCGCTTGACCAGGCCGCTCACGTCCAGTTCCCGCATCGGCGGGACAATGTCATAGTTGTTAATGATGAGGCGCCCCAGTCTGGCGGGTGATCGCACATACAGCCGCTTCGCCGGCCATCCTGCCGGCAGCGTGAACTTCGTCTCCAGGTACAGGCAATCCACCGTCTGCCCGGGCGCCACCGGGGTCAACACGTTGAGATCAGAGGCCGCCGACCATTGCTCCAGAGGCGTCACCTTGACCGGCGGCGGCGCGCCCCGCAGGAAGAAGCTGCCGGTGACGCCGCAGGGGCGCGGCTTGGGCTGTGTTTTGTCCGCCTGTCGTCCGTTCACTTCCAAGGCGATGACCAATGTCTTGGCCTCGGTCTGCGCCGGGGTCAGCTCGAAGGAGAAGCTGCCGCCGCTTGGGCTTGGCTTCAGTGGTTGCGGGATGGGCGCGGGCTCACCGTTGACCCACAGACGTCCAGATAAGCCGATTCCCCATAAATAACCTTCCGAATTGAAGACCAGTGTGACGCGCTTGCCGGCCCACTCCCGCGGGAGTTTCACGTCTTGACGGAACTGGGCGACGGCGTCCTCGGGCAGCCCCATGGCCGCGAACGAGCCTAGTCGGACACTCTTCCATTCACCGGACGGCTTGCCCTCCGGCATGATCCATGAGGCCGGGTCTTTCTCGCCCGTGGAGCACTGCCAGTCTTCCATCAGCGGAAGAACATCTCGGGCCGGTTCGACCGTGGCGCGTGTGACGTCCGCCTTGGAAATCTTCTCCAGCGGATGCCATTGCCGGCTCTGCGCGTCGAGCCAATGCAGCGCGCCGTCCTCCACGTCCTGACGGGGCGCCGCGTAGACCCGGCTCTGCATGGCTTCCATTTTCACCTGCGGAATGGTCACCATGCCGTCCGCGTAGCGCGCGGGCTGGAGCGGGTGTTGCAACGCCGAAATCTCCCGCAGGCCGGTGGCAGGCGCGCCGCGGCGGATCTTCATGTCGGTCACTCCCGGCTCGGCCTTCGGATCCATCTGGGCGACCGGATAGACGTCGTAGACACCGTTCTTGCTGCGCCAGGGTTCGACCCACAAACCGCCGCCGTTCGTCTCCCGCGGCGCGCCGAGGGAGGCCAGCAGTTCGTCCAGGTAGGGCAGGGTGCCTTCCTCCACGTAGCGCCCACCCTCATCCTTGCCTTTGCGGTAGAAGGTCGAGCCCAGCGTGACCACTTTGCCTTTGCCCAGGGTGCGGACGGCCACGGCGATGTCGCCGTCCAGCTTCACGTCCTTCCATCTGGCGACGACCTCGATGTCCTTGTCGGCGGCGGCAAGGACAAGGGGCGTGCCGGTCACGTCGTTTTTAAGCCAGTCGAGCACCAACCCCCAGCCGGGGAGCTCCTGGCCGCGCAGTTTCGGCCAGAGGTTCTGCGTGTCGCTGAATTGGATGTTGGCGCCGCCAATGGCGCGGTTGTTGTTTAACACTCGGAGCCCCGTGATGCGTGAGATCGGCCAGGCATACGCCTTCTCGGGCGTGTGCATGCCGGTGTTGTGAAAGGCGACGAAGATGCCGCCGCGGCGGACATAGCTCTCCAGCGCGTCCACCTCGTCTTCGGAGAGGACGTTGCTGCCGCAATCGAGCAGCACGGGGAATTGGTCGGCGCGGCCTTTCTTGACATCGCCCAGCGTCGCGTAGTTGAACGCACGGCCGACCGCCGGCAGCGGGCCGCGTCCAAAGTCCCAGGAATAGATGTCGCTGATGCCCATGCGCAACTCGCGTCCAGAGCGCAGGATGCCGATTTTCGGGGGGACCAAATCCAGTTTGCCGAAACAGCGCAGCAGTTCGCGGTTCTCAATGAGCCAGGCATTGATGTCGGGCTTGTCTGTGTAGGCGATCCGATGGCCAACGTTGTCCACCATGTTTGTGCCCATCATCAAATAGCGGGTCATGCAGCTTCGCATACCCACGGCGTCGCCCGGACAGCCTCCCTGTTCGACGCTGTTCGGAATGCCGCGGGTGAAGGCGTAGCGCGAGTAGGTGAACGGGCCGAACCAGGCGCCGGCGCCGCCGGTGTCGTGCGGATAGGCGCCGTAGCGGGCGCCCAGCTCTAGCACAGGCTCGATGTAGTTGTGGGGCGCCATGATCTTCATCGGACGGTATGGCTCGCCGGCGCGGATGGCGATCATCCGGTTCTCCAATTCGCGCATGGCGAGCCATTCCTCGAAGCGAAGGATGTCGAAATAGCGGGCGTTCAGCGTCTCCGAAGGCGAGGGGTACACCCACCGGCCCTTGGTGCCAAGGAAGGCGTAGCCGTAGGCGGACTGCAGCGGGAAGCCTTTACTGTTCATGACGATCAGGTTCTCGCCCGGCTTCAGCGCGTCGCCGGCGTCATAGCACACATCCCAATCCGGGCACGAGGGGTTGGCGCTGCTGATCATCTTCAGCTTCCGGCCGTTGATCCACACGTCATAGCCTTCGAGGGGAAACTGGACGCCGGTGTTGTGGATGTAGGGGCGCGACAGGTGCAGGAATTTGGCTGACGCGTTGTCGGGCGTGACGGAGAATTTCTTACGCAGCCAGTAGTCGCCGGGCGAATTCTTGCCGAGGTAGTGCGTGATCCCGAGATCCCGGCAGTCCACCGGCGTCCACTTGTCGGACGACTGGCCGTCCTCGCACCATTTGCCGCTTTCGGCCGTCTTCTCCCGGTCGGCGCGCCCTTCCCACTGGCCCAGCAGGTCGATCGACGACGGCTCCCAGCCGGCAATCTCCTTCAACGTCGGTAGCGGCACGTCCGTCCAAGAGGTGAACGCGCCAGCGTCGCCACGGTAGCGACGTCCCGCCTCTTTCACGTCGAGCTTGAGCACGTCGCGGAGATAGCTCCGCCACAGCTCCTGGATGGATGGCGTGTCGGCGACCTCGGCCAGGGTAAGGATGCCCCTGGGGTCACCGCCGGGCATCTCCTGCATGACCATGTGCGCGATGAAGTTCGGATCGTCCTTGACTTTCTCGCTCATCCGGCGGCGGAAATCCATCATGTAGGCGTCGGTCTCGGCCACGGGGAGGAACGAATCGGACGGATACGGCTGCGGCGTGTAATTCCAGAGGCTGGCTGGGCGTCCCGGATGCGCCATGTGCGCCATCGTCTTATACGGGAGATTGTACTCGCGCGCCATGGTTGTCTGCCATTCCACGACGGAGCTGTCGATGACGCCGGGGGCGACCAGGCGGTCCTCGGTGTTGCCCATCACGAAGCACGCCGTGAAGCCATTGTCCGCATACCATTTGAAGTCTGCGGGGATGTCTTTGGGCAGGATGCCGAACCCGGAGAACCAGAAGGTCATGGCGGCGTTGTCGAAGCAGTCCATCCAGCGAGGGTAGGCTTTGTCTGGCACGGCTTGCCAGACGGACGCCTTCGCGTCTTGCGCGAGTTTCGCCAGCGCGTCCTTGCGTGGAGCGAACAACTCCTGGAATTTCGAGCCTTCAATCCCAAGCAGCCACCAGCCAGAATCCTTCAGCTCGAGCACGGTGCCAGGCAGGCCGCTGTCGGCGACTACCTTCAGATCGCCGAAACCGAGCAGATCCGCCAGGCGCTTCGAGGCGCATACCGCCGCCTGTCGCTCGTCCGTGGCCGCCATCGTGACCCATGACGAACGGCACGGCTGGGCCCCGTAGTGGCGGCTCGTCACCTCCAGTTGCCCGATTCCCCGCACCTCCACCGTCCGCTCGACGGGTTGCCCGGCAGGGTCATTGCTGGAAAGCGCGCAGCCAGCCAGCAATCCCATGAGCGGCAGCGCCATCACCGCCGTCGATGACATGAACCGTTTGGATTTCCAATCATTTCGCATCGTGACCTCGCATTGATGTTGCAAATAACTTTTTTGCCATATAGACGTTCCTCACAGTTCTCTTAGACGTTCAATGCGATGCGGCAGTTGTGGTAATAGAACCCCGCGGCGATCGACCCGGTGGTCGCAGGACCGCGATACCCGTCCACCTGCACATGAACGATGTTTTCGGATTGAATCAGTCCTTCTGGAATGTAGAAACGCTTTTGCGGTCCCACTTCCGAGTAGAGCCCGATTGGCGCTCCATTCCAGTAGAGCACCACACGGCTCGCCCATCCATCCAGCTCGACAAAGAGCGGAGCGGCGCATGCGGCGGGTACGGCGACAGCGATCGGACACCGCGCGAACAGGCGTCGGAAGCCCCTGACGGCGGTGTGGTCGTCGTGCCACACGAGGTCCAGCTCCCGCCATGGCTCGGGGGAGGCGAGCGCGCGTCCCCGCAGCTGCCATGCGCCGTCAACTATCGTTCCGGGAGAGACCAGCCGCGGGGCTTTCGGCAGGCCGAAGCGGTCGATCCAGAAATGCCAGTTGTGGCGCACGGCGAGGGTGATCTCGACAGTCTTGTGGTCAGCGAGCGCCGTCAGATCGAACGTCGTGCTGGTTGCGGAGAGCGTTCTACCGAGACGTTTTCCATCGGCGTACGCCCACGCTTCCTCCACGGGCGGACATTCGAGAAAGAGCGGTTTGCGGTGGAACGCCTTTGGGATTCGCACGATCCGCCGATACCAGCGGACCTCGTGATGATGCGGCGTGCCCGCTGGTCCGCAGTGCTGATTGGGCGTGGCGAGATCGATCTCCTCCCAGGTGGCGGAATCCAGGGCGGGGACGGCGTCCAGTTCAGTCACCGACCATTTGCGGGAGCTGGTTGGTGAGACCTTCCACGTGGTCAGCGTCTGCTCTTTCCGCGCGCCGCTCCGCAGAACGACCGGATGCGAAAATCCGGCGAAGATAGGCTGGCCGGAATTGTGTCGCCCGTGGAAATGCACGTGCGCGGCGAGTTGGTTCGCTCCGGCACGCACGGTCTTGCGGATGTCGAACATGGCGTTGAACGATGGCATGGCGTTCGTGCTGGCGAGACGGCGTCCGGGATAGCAGCCAAGCAGCGCGCCATTGAGGAATACCGTGACTTCCGCATTTGCGATGCCGAGGAATTCCAAGGTCTTTGGTAAAGGATCGGCGGCGGTGAAGTCGACACGCCACTCGTAATCGCCGGGCTCGATCAGCACTTCGGCTCCGTCACCCCATGGCGTGGCGTGGCGCCAGCCGTCCGCGTGAACTGGAGCCGCCGTGGTCCACGAGTCGTCCATTCCAGCGAACTCAAGTTTTCCCGTCTTCGCCACAGGTTTCGCCAAGGGAGGGAGCGTGAACGTAAGATCGGTCAAGCCATCGAGCCGAACTGACTGACGCACTGGCGCCGCTCCGTCCAGGCGTATCACCTCCGCGGATTCCGCGGGAACTGTCAGGCGCAGAACCGAGTCCGTCGCTGGCACTTCCAGATGGACAGTCGCGCCGGGCGTGAGCTGCGGCCGCATAAGAGGGACTATGCCGAACAGAGGGACTATGCGATTGTCGCCGCACCGTGGCAGCCAGGTCCGGGCGGCGATCGCCGCGGGCACCGCGTAAACGGTGACTTTTCTGTCTGCGATGCTGAGCATGGTCGTCCCGATCGACTCGGCGCATGCCACTGTGACAGCTTTCCGCTCTTCCCCGGCGGAGAACTCGATAACACCTTCCTCGCCGGGGTCGCCGTAGACGATGAGTCGTGTCTCGCCGCCATCCGTCCACGCCGAGAGGATCTGCAACGGACTGAACACGATGCGCAGCCCGTCCGACAGTTCGGCGTTCGCCACGAGGATCTTGGTGCGGAAAGGGCCGATGCGAATCGGCCGATCTTGCGGGACGTGGCAATCTGAAAGGTTGATGCGGAATTCGCGGCTTTCGTTCGCATGGTTGGCGAGGAACAGGAAAGTCGCCTTATCTGCTTTGCGGACAAGGCATTCCACTTGTATGTCGTCCGTTCCCCATCCACTCGCCAGTGGGACGGATTCCGCCAACGCGCGGTTGAAGCTCTCCTGGAACAGCCCCAGCAACCGCATCTCGTAGAAACGCTCCGTAAGCTCGCCCCACGGCGACACCGGAGGATTGTCCACGTATGACGTGATGATGTGGTCGCTGTTGAAGCCGACTGGCGTGATGCCGCCGGCGCCGACGAAGTGGTTGACCACGTTCGCGCCGACCGCCATGAAGAGCCGCGTCTGTGACAGTGTCCAGTGCGCGGGCGGCCAATCGGACGAGACGGGGGGCTGACCCCAGAGCGGGTGCTCGCCACAGCGGAATTCGAGGATCATGAGCGGGAGATCGGAGCCGACGCGGCGTTTCAAGGTCTCAAGCCAGCCGCGCCAGCGGCAAAACTCGAACACCGGCGTGTAGATGTCGGTGCCCTCGGCGAGCTTGTCGAGGGCGCACAAGCCGCCGCCATCATGGTTGCCGACCAGCGGCACGGTGATGCCGTCCTCGCGCGCCGCGTCGCTCAGCCCGGCGAGGAACGCACGGTCGTTCCAGCGGTGCTCGTTCTCGATCTGGCATAGGATGATGGAGCCGCCGGCGCCGTGCTGCTTGCGCGACAGGATGGCGTTCACGTGGCGGTACCACTCGCGGCAGAAGGCCAGATGCTTCGGGTCGCCGCTGCGCCAGTCGCCGGCGTCCTCCTTCAGCAGCCAGGCGGGATACCCGCCAAGGTCCCATTCGTTGCAGACGTAGGGGCCCGGGCGGGCGATGACATGCAGTCCCTGTTCATGGGCTAAATCCAATAGCCGCGCCATATCCCGGTCCGGGCTCGCGAAGTCAGCCGCCCCCTTCTCGCCGGAGTGGAAATCCCAGGCGAAATAGAGGCCGACCGTGTTCAACCCCGCCGCCTTGAGTTTTTCCAAACGGTCCTTCCACAACTGTCCCGGGACGCGGTAGGAGATCAGTTCGCCGCTGAAGATGAACGTGGGGCTCCCATCAATGACGACACTGCCCTGCGTGAGATCGACTGACATGGGAGCCTTCCTTCAGTTAATACACTATCGATTTAATGTGGTAAATCCCATGCGTGGGAATTATTTCTTGAGCAGTTCCGGATAATTCAATCTTTGGTCAAGCTCTCCCAGACAGCGCAGGTCGAGCAACGCGCCGCGCGCCGCCGCGGGATCACGCCGCGTGCCCGGCGCGTTGAATTTCGCCGTGTTGAACTCACAGCTGCTGGACGTACCCAGCATGTTGACAGTAAGATCCGCCGGCGCGAATTCGAAACTTTTCACATACAAGAAGCTGCCGAGGATTCCAAGCGCTGTCTGTGTGCCTTCGACGGTAATCCGGGCGGGGAATTTTGGCGGATACAGTTGTGTGGCCACGAAATTCACCTCGCCGCGGTAATTGTCGACACGCACACAGTCGCTGACCGTGTTCACGTCGGAATTCGTGATATCAAGCTTCGGATGGCTCAACGTGATTCTCCCGGGCGCCGTTTCGGCGTTTCCGCGCAAGGTAACTGTTTTCGGCAGGGCCTGCTCGATATAAAAATCGCTGGCGATCAGCGATTGGTTGTCTTCAAGGTAGATGCTGTACTCGGAGAGGGTCGCCAGACGGGTGAGTATGCCAAAGCATCCGCCCCGCGCCTTGCCCTTCACCCAGACTGTCCCCTCGTAGCTGATCGGTGCGAGAATCGTCGCCGCTCCCGAGTTGATGGCATGGATGTTTCCTTCCATATTTTCCAGCAGCACAGTATCGTGCGCCGCAAGGTCTTCAAGCCGCAACCCCAGGATGAATGGCGCATGGCAATATTTCCCCAAAACGTAGATGTTGTGATACCTCACGCGGGAGCCGCCGCCAGAAGGATACTGTCTGATGTCCGCACCTTTGCCCGTCCAGGAAACTTTATGATCTTTAACCGCGCATCCGTCGCGTTCGACTGACAAGTTCTCCACCGTCAAGTTCCCGTCAGGGCGCACTTGCAGTGCGTGCTCGTCTGGTTTTCCGGCATAGATGATGCGGGAAAACAATCCAGTGCCGCCGAGGCGATACCCGCTTCCGGTCACTTCGAGCGGCGCGGTGGTCCGATATCTTCCCGTCGGTAGATAGGCGATCGCGTCATTGCCGAAAGCTTTGGCGGCGGCGATGGCCTTCTGAATGGCGGCGGTGTCGTCGGCGCGTCCGTCGCCCGTGGCGCCGAAGTCGCGTTTGACATCAAAATGCCTGCCGGGGAGGGCAGCCTTCGCCGGGATGAAAGACGTGTGTTCATCGAGGACGGAGGCGGTGGGGGGCAGCTCCACGGCGACGGCCTGCTTGAGTTCGGTGGCGCACAGTTTCGCCGGACCGTCGAATCGGTTGGCTCCCATGAGGATCTGCTGAGCCGAATCCGCGTGAAGCGGCGTGGCGGCGGGACTCGCATGTTTGAATGCGTTGTCGAACAGTGTCAGCGGGGCACCCTTGGACGTGATGGCCGCATTCCCCTTCCAGTTCGCCACGAAGCATCCTTCGACGGTCATCGGCGCGACGGGATTGTAGAAGTTGAGGAAGACGCCGGACCCCACCGAGACCGATCGGCGGATGCTCGAACCATGCTCCGGGTTGGCTTCGACGTCGACGGCGTTGTTTTCGAACCGCGAGTTGCGGATGTAGAAATTGCCGTGGAGGCATTCAACCGCCAACTTGGCGTTGTCCTTGAAGAGACAACCGTCGAACGTGTAGTCATAATCGTTGAAGGAGGTGAAGGAGATCGCGATGCCGCAATTCTCGAAGATCGTATGGACGAAGGCGATCTCCGCGGTGGAGAGTCCGTCCTTGTCGTTGTTCACCGAGAGCACGCCATAGTGACGGAAATTCTTGAAGGCCAGGTATTGGTGGTAGATGTGCGTCTCGAACAAATTGTTGTTGTCGTGGGCGTAGCCGACGGCGGCTTTGTTGGTGCCGTCGAGAATTATCCCCATCACGCGGTTGTGCAGCATGCCCAGTTCGCGGATCATCGTGCCGTTCTCAGCCCCCTCCCAACGCAGGATCGTGTCGCGGCCGTGCCCGTAGATGCCCGTGCCGAGCATGCGTTTCTCCGACCCCGTGACGTTGGTTTTCTGAATGCGGAGCTCATCCTTGATGATATAGGTTCCCGGCGGGAAATAGATGACCACGCCATCGTCGATCTTGGCGAAGGCTTTCTGAACGCTGGCCGTGTCGTCGCTGACGCCGTCCCCTTTGGCGCCGAAGTCCCGCACGTTCAGCCAGTCTGAGCCGGGATTCCAGTTTAACTCCGGCAGCTCTCCGCCTAACTGCGTGGAAGAGGAGGAGCAGCACTTGTCAGAGAAGATTACACATCCCGTCATCGCTCCCATGAGCAGCAAAGAAGCCGCCGCGGACTGCATGAGCTTTTTCGAACTTTCCATTGTCGCCTTTTCCCTATATTATGACGTTTTTCTTACTTCGTAGGCGGTCAGCGGGGTTGTGCGTAGGATGTTGTTGTCACAGGAGACCGGCGTCTTTTTTCCGGCGTGGACGCGGAAGACCTGATGTCCGTTCGGCAGTGTGAAGTCGAACGGTTTGAAGGCGAAGAGTGCCTGCCCTTCGGAGCTTTCCCAGCGCACGCCGCAGTCGTCGGGCAGCAGGAAGCGTTTGCGCATCAGCGGCAGCAACGCCAGATAGGTGAGCTCGAGCCCCTCGATGAGTGAAAAGGTGCCGGTGTGGTCTTTTTGAACCAGTGTCAGCGAGCGGTTGGCGGCGTAGCGGAACGACATCTCCGGCAGCGTGGCGGGATCGCGTTTGGCGTTGATGCCGGGGCCAAGCGTCTGATTGTAGCCCATGTACTCGTGCCCGACCCAGGTGCCGAAGTCGTTCTGCCCCATGACGCCGCCGGACGTGTGCTTCTCGTATTCCTGCATCGGATCCCACAAACCGTATTGATGCACGCCAAACGGACTCGTTCCCTCGAAGCTGAACCAGTTGTAGCCGAATTTCTGGAGCTGGGCGAGCACGTCGCCGAGTTCCCACTGCATCGGCTCCATGCGTCCGCCGTAGTTGAGCGGTGAGCAGCCGAGGTTCGGCCACGAGTCGAAGAAGAGCCATTCGAGCCCACCCTCGTCGCGCCAGCGCTTCATGTCGTCGAGGAACCACTGCTTGGCGCCGGAGCACCAGTTGATCGAGCAGATCGCCAGATGACTGTAGCCCCCGCTGTGCCCAAGGGTGTTGACATGCTGCAGCACGTACTCGGGATGGTCGCGCAGGATGGGAGCCCGCGGCGTCAGATGCAGTCCGACCCAGTGGCCGAGGCTCATGTCCAGTTTGCGCGCCTTGCCGGCGAGGTAGTTCCAGCCGCGCCAGCCGTCGTAGCATTCCGCCGGGACGTAGCGGCGGCTGCCGCAGATGCTGCAGACCGTCAGATCCCCATGCCATCCAGTCTGGGCGTGGAACGCGAAGGCGTCCTCCGTGAAGTCGCTCTCGTGCACCGGTTCGAACCAGACGCGTTTGAGTCCGCGGGCGTGCAGTTCCGGCAGTTTCTTGTCGGCCAGCCAGTAGAGGAAGTCGCGGCGTTCGATCTTCTCCCCCTCGAGGCGGAAGTAGAATTTGCCGTTTTCATGCGTCCAGAGCCAGTCGGGCTGGGGGCCCTTGCCCAACTCCTCGCGCGCCACGCTGTTGCGCCCCTTGTAGGCCGGTCCGCCGCCGGGCAGCGGTTCGCACGGCGCGATGCCGAAGAAGCCGCGGATGATCGCGGCGGTGTGGTCGGTGGCGCGGGTCCACATGTCGACGACCTCGTGTTTTTCCCATGCGCCAGCGCAGAGCAGGATGTGCTTGGCGGGGATCTCGACCTCTTTCGACAGCGGGAAGTCGTACTCGTCAAGCACGAAGATCACATCCTCGCCGGGATTCTTCTGGATGACGCTTTTGACCGAGTGTTTGCCGGGCCAATAGCCGAACAGCACGCCCTCCGTGGCCGCTTGGAAGTCGAACGGCTGGATGCAGCCCCAGCGCGGCAGCATCTGGTAGGAGTGCCCGAGCCAGCTGTTCCAAAGATCGAGGCGTTTGAGGCAGGTGGTGGAGAAGTGGTTCTCGACCGTGGCCTCAAAGACCGGCGGACAAGTGTAGGATTGATGATAGATGGTGTTGCCGTCGGCGCGGCCGCCGATCTCCCAGGTGCTCACGAGCGTGAGTTTGTGGATCTCGTTCCGCTCGCTGCGGAAGTGGAAACCCAGTGAGAGCCCTTTGTACTGCTGCCCGTCGAGCGTCAACTGCTGGGGGTTTAGCACCCAGTCAAGATGGTCGCGCTGCGTTGTGCGCAGCTTTGGGAAAGCAAGGTTGTAGCTGTACTCGTCCATCATCTCGCCGTAGACCTCGGGACGGCCGACGGCCTCGGTGCGCAGCGTCACGCCCTCAGGACCGTGGTCCACGCCGAGCAGTTTGAAGTCCTGGTAGTGGATGGCGTCCGGCGTCGAGAGGTCGGGCCGGATTGGCGCGGCTCCGGACCGGACGGGAATTCCTCCGATGGTGACCTCGCCGATGCCGAGCAGGAATCCATTGCGGACAAGAATCGTCACTTGTGTGTCCGGCGACAGCGTCAAGGTGTTCCGCTCAACTGATGCGCCCGTCTCCTCGCTCGTCTGCATACGTCATTGCCCTTTGCATTGTATGGTTGCTATGGATCGATGCTGTCGATAGGGTTCAAGGTTCGGGGTTCAGGAAAAAGGGAACAGATGGTAGCGTTTCTTGTTGATAATGTAGACGCCTCTCTTTCACCTGAACCCCGAACCCTGAACCATCTGATTTTCGTTTCACGTTTTACGCTTCACGTTTCCTCCCGCTCAAACTCCGCCCGCATCGTGATGGTGGGGGGCGACCAACGGGTGTCGTCGTCGTGACGGCACGCCTCGCGGAGCACCGCGACACAATGCCGCGCGATCGAGCGGACGTCGTAGCCTAGATACGTTACCGGCAGGTTGCTGGGCACCGGTTCCGGCCAGTTGCAGTGGACGATGATGCGGAGGTCGTCGGGAACTCGGACGCCAGACTGGTAGACGCCCTTCAGCGCCTGCTCCACAAGGTTGTCGTCGGCGACGATCAAGCCGTTGGGGCGGCTGTTTTTCGGAAGGTCGAGCATGAGTCGGACGGCGGCGGCGGCGGCTTCGGGCGTGTCGGTGCCGATGGGAAAGAGCCAGTGGGGGACAACCGGGAGTTTCTGTGCGCGCAGGATGCGTTCAATTCCCTCCGCGGTTCTGGGTCTGCCCAGCACCAAGGCGGCGATCCGGCGGCTGCCATGGCGTCGCAGAACATCCACCGCCTGTTTCGCGAACGAGTCGCGCTCGAACGAGATCAGGGTCGACAGGTTGATGAGGGGGAATCCCGGCACCCCGCACAACTCGCAGTCTGGCGGAAGGATGGGCATGCTGATGTAGCCGACGCCGGCGATCCGCCGGGCGCGGGCGTCGGCGAGCGTCTGGCGGTAGACGGGATTGTCGGGATGCGGCTCGAAGTCACGCCGCGTCACCACCTCTATCCCGGCGGTGGCGGCCTCCTCGGGCAGGAGCCGTCCCACCACGTCAAGATAACGGTTCGCCGCCTCGGACTTCGGCAGCAGAAGAATGAAGCGGTTCACGTTCGGCGGCGCGGCCGCCGCGTACAATCCGGCGCGCTCGCGGCCGACCACCAGCCCCGCGCTCTTGAGCTGGCGGACGCAGGAAAGTACAGTTATATAGCTCACGCCCAACTGCTTCTGCAGTTCGCGGTAGCGCGGCAACCGTCCACCCGGCGCGATCCGCCCTGTGGCGATGTCGCGGGCGATCGCCTGGTAGCACTCCTCGGTTTTCGTCGTCGCCGCGAGTGGCATTGAATACACCGCATGTTGATCTGGATATATAAAGATAGTCAATTATATATGCAGATGCGGGTTTTGTCAACCCCCCGCGCGTTTCCAAGGTTTGGCATACTGCCGGGCGCGGAGAGCTTGAGGAGTGCGAACCCCATGGCAAACACGTTGCTTCTGTTTCAGGTTGAAATTATATTTTGCAGGCATTAGTTTGCCACACCGCGGGGAGATTGTTACGAGGCTCAACAAATAAGAGTAAGGGCTCAATGCAAAATAACCTGCAAATGTACAGGTTATTTTGCATTGAGCCCTAAGGAGATTTTCCATGCCTGTCAGCGAGAACCAACCGCCTGCACGGTTTGACGGACACCAACAACGTACTAGAAAAGCCCGCCATCCTTTCTGCCGCGTGGCGGTATTGGCGCTTTTCTGCCTTTCCTCTTTCTCTGCCGTTCCTGCCGACCCAGATACGACTTTTTGGACGCCGTGGGTCACGAGTTTGACAGCAAATTCCGCGGCCGTCAATTGGCTCGGAGCGGAGCACGCCGATAAAAAGTATTCGGTGGAATACGCCACGAAAAAGTATTATGACGACAATAATAAAACTTTTCTGACAAAGATAGAGTCCCCTGCGCAAGGCACCTTTCAGCACGTGCTGCTAACCGGACTTGAGCCAAATACCTCATATGTCTATAAAGTGACCCCGCCTGACGGTCCTGCGGATTTTGATAAGATCGGGTCTTTCAAGACGATGCCAGTCAGCGGTCCATTCACCTTCCTTGTCATCAGCGACTCCCATGCTCAGGAGGCCGGTTCCGACGGACTACAACGATTCAACATCTTGGCGCACGCCATCGCCAAGAACGAGACGGATGCGCTTTTTATCCTCGATTGCGGAGACTTCGCAAGTTACGATCTTGAGGACGGATGGCGTTTCTACTTCAATGATAAGCATACCAGCGAGATGCTTGCGAAATTCCCCATCTTCCACACTGTCGGGAACCATGAGTATCATCAGCACCCCCTTGCCCCCCCGCCCACTCAAGCCGTCCTCTACCATGATACGTTCAACATACGTGAGGGCAAACCGCTGAACTATTCTTTTGACTGCTCCGGCATCCGCTTTGTCGTTCTTGACTCCCCTGACCCGAGCACGCCTGATAGTAAAGACGAAGATCCGCAACCCTCCCTCCCTCTTACGCAGAGCCAGGCGCAATGGCTCAAGGGACAGTTGGACAACAACATGGCCGGAACATTCACATTGCATCATCATCCTATCTGGTATTGACACGCCCCCAACGCTATGAGTTTTTATGAGATTGTGAGTGATCCTAACCTTCAGCCAT
>CAYTFM010000117.1:0-2587 GCA_964436735.1 uncultured Victivallales bacterium
TCTTCGGGATCGCGGGGTACTCCACGGAGAGCGCGCTGTCGCCGATCTCGCCGGCGGCGGGGTCGGCATCGAGTATCCGCATGCAGCTTTTTCCCGTTTCTCCTTTTGCGTTTTGATATGCGAAACCGTCGGTCGAGAGTGGCTTGCAGGCGACATACTTCCATTTGCCGTCGCTTGTCGCGACCTCGATGAATACTTTGGGCGGTTTCACGCCGAAGAAGGTTCCCGTGAGGGAGAGGGTGGTTTCCGAGAGTGTGGCGGCGGTGAGGGTGGGGGCGGCGAGGGTCGCGGTCTTGGCGAGCGTGGCGCCGGTCTTCAGGTCGGCTCCCGTGATGGTGATGGCGTCCACCGCGGCGCTGGCGATGGGAGAGGCGGCCAACGTGGGGCCGAGTTGGATCGCCTTGTAGTCGTTTTTATTGTAAAGCATCAGTGTTTTCGTCCATTCTCCCGTCACGGTGGGGGACGGGGTTTTCGTGAGCAGCTTGAAGTCGGCCTTGGCTGAGCTCTTCTTGGCGGGATCTTTGAAGGTGGCGGTTAGTTTTGGTTTTTTCGTGAATTGGTCAAGTCCCACCTCCGCGGCGGTGACCACGAGGAGCGAGCCGGTGGCGAGGTCAAGCGTCTCGAGCTGGTTGAGGATGGCGGTGACGGTGGCGTCACCGGTGAGGGTGACTGTGGTCGACGACGAGGAGCTGTCGGCGAAGACCGCCTTGTCGGAGGGGGTGGCGGTCCATTTGAGGAAGATATAGTTCGTCGCAGCCGTGGCGGTGATGCTGGTCGCCGTGGCCAGGGCGACCGTGGTCTGCGTACCCTCGGCCGGGGTTGTCGCCGCCGCGTCGGCGGGGCTCGCCGCCATGGTGAGCACGGCTCCCGTCGTGGTGTACGCCCCTGTGGCGGACGCGAGTTTGCCGGCGGCCACGGTGATCGTCTGGTTCGCCGGTGTGGTCCACAGCGTGGCGTCCTTGAAGGAGACGCTGTGCGAGCCGGCCGTCACTCCCGTGGCGGTCTCGCCGTTGCGCATCCACGACCCTGCGTCGACGCGCCACATTGCGCCGGAGTTGACGGCCGCTTGCGGCGAGATGGTGGCCGAGACTGAGCCCTTCGACGTCGAGGTGGCGGCGGCGAGGTTGAGCGCGGTTGCCGCGCCCGCCGCGCCGATGGTGAATTCCCCATTCGTCGGGGAGCTCACGTCGTATTCTATGGAGTTGACATATACATGGACGACGGCGGTGTCGCCTGTCTTCGCCCCGTTGGGGCAGTCGGTGGCGTCGTTGATGGGGACGTCGACGAGGTACTGGTTGGCGGAGCCGAGACCGTCGGCGTCCTGCGCCGGTAGGTCGTTGACACCGAGATACACCGTTCCCGTCTTGTTGGCGACCTGGATGACAAGCCCTGCGGCTGTGGCCTGGGTGAGGGCGGTCCCGTTGAGCGTGACGGTTCCGCCGATCCGGGTGGGGAGGGGCGGAGCCGCGTGCGCCGCGCCGCATGCAAAGGCGAGGATCGTGAGAAGTTTAAGCAGCGGGAAGGATGCTGTCTTCATGGGGTCGGCCCTCCTGCCGCAGGTGATGAGCTTTTCGGGGGTATGTACTGGAAAGCTATCATGCAGATGTTGGCGCTGGTCGCCTCGGACCATCGTGGTTTGACAAGGACATAGCTGCCGTTGTCGTAGCTCCCGACGTTCGACCAGTTTGCTTTCAGATTGGTGACGGTTGTGGGGGCGCTGGCGTTCGACAGGTCGAAGCGGTAGTAGATGACTCCCGTGCTGGAGTCCACGGAACTGTAGGAGAAGGGGACTGTTCCGAGGGTGCACTCAATGTGCTGGACGCTGGGCGTGTCCGTGTCGGAGAGGGTGATGTCAACGGTGGCGGATCCGATGTTGCCTTGGTCGTCGATGGTGCCGGTGATGGTGACGGCGTATTTCCATGGCCCATAGCCCCACCAATAGTCGGAGGAGAAGAAGAGCGGCGGATCATCCGTGCCGGCGCCTTGCGTGGACAAGGTGTAGGTGAAGGTCCGATCTTTCCAGGTGACTGCCCCGTAGGGCGCGTGGGTCACATAGGGGTCGCGGTTGCCCCAGGTCGCGCGCCAGCCGGGCAGGGTGGTCTTGCTCTCCGTCGTCCCGTTTTGCGTGAGCGTCACGTCCATCGGCACATTTGAGTTGAACATGCCGAACGTGATGAGCGTGCATTTCTGGAGATCGCTCATATCCGTTTTGACCTCGGGCCAGATGTTGCCGTACGTGTCTTTTATCACCACGACCACGTCGGGATCGTTCTCGATGATTTGGTCGGAGCTGAAGCTTTGCACGCCTCCGCCGCTGGGGATGGGGACTGTGGCGGTGTTGAGTTTCTTGTTGTTCTTATAGATGTCATAGCCGTCGAGGAGGGAAAGGCTGATCTGCCCGATCTGCTCAGTTTTCCACGTGACGACACCCTTGGCCGTTGACGTCACCACCGGAGGAAGCAGGAGGTAGTATGAGACGTCTAGCCCCGACGAGAGGTTGAATTTCGAGGAGTCGTCCACCTGTTTGAAGAAGAGTTGTTCGATGGCTTTGACGTCTCCGTCCTTTGCGAAGTTGCGTATTGTAGCT
>CAYTFM010000117.1:2597-6427 GCA_964436735.1 uncultured Victivallales bacterium
GGTTTTGTGGAGAAGAAACTCGTCCCGCCGTCCTCGAGCGTTTTTTTGTCGGTGTAGTCGGCGTTCGTTGTGCCTATGAACGCATAGGTCGCCGAACCGAGCCCCAGGATGTTTGATGAGTTTGAGGTGTCGACTACGAGCAGCCCCTTCGCCGTGTTGGCGGCTTTGAGTTGGACATAGGCGGCGGAGGTGGCGCTGAGGCTGGACTTGGTGAGCTTCGCGGCGGTGATGATCGTGGATTTGCTCGTGCCAGTGCCGTCGACGAAGCTGTTCCAGGCGGTGTCGGCCTTCGCAGGGAAGATGAGCTGGGTGTACTGGCGGAGTCCAGGGTTGGTCGCTTGGTCGTGCAGACGGTCTTTGATGAAGGCGTTGGCGCCCGCGCAGTAGTCGGGAGTCTTCAGCAGGTTTTTGAGGTATTTCACATGCGCCGTGGTGATCGTGTCGACATTCGCGGTCCATTGCCCAATCGCCCAGGACACGTTGCTGATGTCGTCGAAGTTGGGGCGCTCGAGGGCGGTTCCAACGAGCTTCTCACCATAGGTTTCGGAGAGCCACACGAGGAAATGCGCGGCGGAGTAGTAGCTGCGCTTGTTGTTCTCATGGACCGGCCAGCAGGTGTATTCAAAGAGTGCGTTGTCTGTGCTCCAGTTGCCTTCGGTGTAGCTTCGGCAGCTACCGGCGTAGATGTAGTCGAGCTTCTCTTTGTCGGATAGTTTCGAGAGCTTCACCGCGTAGTAGTTGGCAGTCGCCTCGATGAACCACTTGTTCCAGACGCCTGCCGCTCCTGAATAGTAGCCGCCCCAGACGCCGTACTTCTGTCCTTGAAGATTGTGGGTGAGCTCGTGGGCGGCGGTGGATTTCATCGATGCCCAGTTCTCGAGACTGCACGAGATGCGGATTGTCGAGGCTCCCTGTGTGCTGTCGCCATCCACGCCGTCGCCGAGATTCGTGACAAGCACCTTTCTGCTGTCGAGCTTCGAGAATACCACTCCCTTCGCACCCTGCTCCTTCAGAAGTCCGTTATAGGCGTCGTCAAGAGCGGTGAAGAGATCCTGAATGTAGGAGGGGGAACTGCCGCTGTAGTTGTTCTGCGAGCCGAGTGGTTGCCACTCGTCGTTTGTGGGGATGGCGTAGTTTTCCGGCGTGAGGTAGTATGTGATGGTGAAGATGGAGCCGGTCTTCGTAGCCGTTGCTTCGCCGCTGATCGTGTCGTCATAGGAGATGAGGCCGACGTTGATTCTGACAGTGTCCAGCACCCATTTCCCCTTGCCGAAGACGTCTTGCGGCGGAGCGGGGGGGGTGGCTGCGGCCGAGTCGACGACCTCGCCGAAGAGGTCGGGGATGGTCGCCTCGAAGGTGGCGGCCTTCAGGGTGGGATCGTAGGAAACCATGGTGCCGCAATAGCGCCACGTACCTTTCGCGTTATCGAAGAAGCGTGGGCGCAGATAGTCCGCGATCCTGTCGGTGGGGATCCGCGGATCGATGAGCGACGGGTCGACGGGGATGGTGAAGGAGATCGTCTGATTAATCACGTTCAGCGCGGCAGGATCGACGAAGAACTCGTAGTCGCCGGATATCTGCCGCAACCCGCCCACCACGGCGCCGGTGGCGTTGTTGAGCTTCGCCAGCGTGGAGGTGGCGGTGGTGACCGTCTGTCCCTCGACGAAGAAGACGGCGGCGCCGTCGGCTGCGGCCGCGCTCGTGGCGGCGCCGGAGGCGGCTGCGGCGAAGTCGATGTAGCAAAGTTGCGTCGCCTTGATCCAGTAGCCGGAGCCGGGGTCGAAGGTGGTCAGCGTGGAGCTTGACGTGCCCGCCGGATTGTAGCTTTTCCATGCCCCGCCGGAATAGGAGCTGACGAGGGAATACTTGCCGGAGATCTGCGCCAAAGTCTGCGAGATCTGCGCCGAGGTGGCGGCGGGGTAGCCGATGAGGTTCCAGCCCGGGGTCAGATACACCAGCGAGGGGGAGCTGGTTTCCGTGGCGGACACGGAGAGGGTGCCCGCCGCCGTCATGTTGATCCAGTAGCCCTTGCCCGACTCGAAACCGGACAAATCGGAGAGCGTCGCGTTGGCGGGGAGATGACAGCTCCACGTGCCGTTGGCGCACGACCACACGGAGCTGAACTTTCCCGCGATGGAACTGGTGACGTCGGCGACGGACGCCTTCTGCGGCTGCGCGGGCAGGGAGATCAGGTTCCACCCCTGGGCGAGGGCGAGGTCGAAGGCGGGGGCCGCGGTGGGCAGCAACGCGAGCGCGGCGGCCGCGGCGACGGAGTGGAGCAAGGAACGATGGCGCGGGTTCATATGAGCACACCCACCCCCGCGTGGGCGGAGGCATAATCAAGAGAGGAACGGTTGTCGCGGCGGAGGTGGCCAAGAGCGGATGGCTCCCTTACTCTATCCGCTCCCGTGGGTGTGCTGTGGCCTTGAAGTGGTTGTTTCATAAGAGGCCTATCCTGAAGATGACATTTTAAATTTTGTAGGATATATAGCTTGAACGGGAAGAAAAGGCAACTGGTGTTGCGTTTGTTGTGCGCTTGTCCTATACTTGGATGACAACACATGGACAAAGACACCGCACACTCATCCGCCCGCGACGGCGGACCTTCATTCGATCTACGGCACTACGACTGGAAAGAAGTTCTCGCCAGGCTCGCTCCGTTGTTCAGACCACACGCGTGGAGTTGCGTGTTTGCCACGATTTGCGTCTCGCTGGTTGGTCTCGCCGTCGCGGTGATGCCGCTTTTTCCGAAGTACGTGCTCGACACGGCGATCCCGAACAAAAGCATCGGCCTCGCCTGCGCGGCGGCGGGGGTCTTCCTGTTGATCCAGTTCGCCCGGATGGGCATCTGGTTCGCGGCGATGCTGCAGGTCTACCGCACGCAGCAGAAGATCGTCTTCGAGCTGCGCTCGACGAGCTTCGCCCATCTGCAGAAACTATGTCTGCGCTTTCATGGCCGCTACTCCTCCGGGTTCATCTACGAGCGGGTGTTCGGCAACTCGATCAACAATCTCGGGGCGTTTCTCCAAGGATTCTTCCAGCAGCTGGCGACGTACATCTCCGGGCTGCTGTTCAGCCTCGCCTTCTGTCTCTGGCTGAGCCCCTCGCTCACGCTGGTGATCGTGGCCGGGGCCGTCGGCTACGTCTTCGCCGCACGGCGCATGTCGCGGCGCATCTACGAGAAGACGCGGCTGTCATCCGAGGCGGGCATGCGGGTCGTGGGAATCATCATGGACAAGCTCCGCGGCCACAAGACCATCCAGTCGTTCGCCATCGAGCAGAACGTGCAGGAGGAGTTCGACGAGGAGCTGTGGCCGGTGATGAACAAGTGGCTTGACGCCGTGCTGGAGACGATGCGCCTCGGCTTTGTGACCGAAGGGCTTTCCTACGTGATTACGGCGGTGGTGGTGGTGGGCGGGGCGTGGCTCGTGATGAACTGCGGACAGCCGGTCGGCGTCATGGTCGCCTTCATCGGCTACCAGGGAACCTTGATCGGGATGATCCAGGGGCTGACGAACTTCCACGGTCAGTTCATGGCGGCCCGTTCCGCGTTCGACAATCTGTTCACCGTGCTTGACACGCCCAGTTCTGTGGTGGAGCGCCTTGACGCCGCGATGCCATCAGGGATCGCCGGCCGTATCGAGTTCAACGGCGTGACGTTCGGCTACAATCCCAAGAGCCCCGTGCTTTCCGGCGTCAGCTTCGAGATCCCGTCCGGTTCGACCGTCGCGCTCGTCGGCCGCAGCGGCCGCGGCGAGACCCCCATCGCCAACCTGCCGACGCGCCTCTACGATGCCAGCCAAAGTGTCCGCTTCAGCCGGGGTCAGTTC
>CAYTFM010000117.1:6437-8162 GCA_964436735.1 uncultured Victivallales bacterium
CGGCGGCCGCAGCGGCGGCGGCAAGACCACCATCGCCAATTTGCTGATGCGCTTCTACGATCCCGACGCGGGTTCGATCCTGCTTGACGGTCACGACATTCGGGAACTGCCGCTGACCAGCTACCGATCGCTTTACGGCGTGGTGCTGCAGGATCCCTACCTGTTCGACACCACCATCGCCAACAACCTGCGCTATGTCCGTCCCGAGGCGACCGACGACGAGCTTGTCGACATTCTCGGCAAGGCCAGGGCCTGGGAGTTCGTCGAGAGCTTCCCTGACAAACTGGGACACCGCGTGGGCGAGGGCGGCGGGCAGCTTTCCGGCGGACAGCGGCAACGGATCGCCATCGCCCGCTGCATGCTGGCGAAAAGCCGCTTCGTCATTCTCGACGAGGCCACCTCCGCGCTCGACGCCGAATCCGAGGATCTTGTCCACGAGGCCATGGCCTCGCTCTTCATTGACAGGACCGTGTTCGTCGTGGCGCACCGTCTCCGCACGATCAGGAACGCCAGCCGGGTCATCGTGATGGACAAGGGGAAGCTGGTGGAGCAGGGCTCGTTCGACGGACTGCTCGCCGCCGACGGCCTCTTCAAGCATCTGCACGACATCGCCACCTCCATGGAGTCGCGGCGCAGCCGGGTCGACCACGCCGGCTTCGCATGAGGGGCGCAGCTCTTTTCCCGCAACCGGGAACGTCCATAGTTCGCTGTTCGAGGTCAATGCGCGTCGTAGATGTATTCACCTTTCGGAAATATGGCGGGGACGAGCAGCAGGAACACCGCCGCGAACACGATGGCCGCGGTGTAGAGCAGATACAAGGTCTGGTAATGGCATATCCGCATGGCGCCGAGATGCCATTCCGGGGCGAGCATGCCGGAGCCCAGCAGCAGCGAGGACACCAGCCGCGAAACTCCGAATCCGCCGTAGTAGAACGCCCCGCAGAACGCCATCGCCATGGTTTTGTTCTCCGGCGTGGACAGCGCCATCATCTCGGAGGAGGATACGACCGAGGCGGCCGCCACCGTGAAACTGTAGACGAGAAGCAGAGCCGCTATGAGCCCATAGGTGATTCCGTTGCCGTGGCCGATGATGAACAGAGACATATTCACCAAGGCGAAGGCGATGTGGAAGCCAAGCAAGGCGCCTCTGATTCCCCAGCGCGTGATGATTGCCCCGGCGCCAAGGTATCCCAGCAGCATGCCGAACAACGCCGCCGCCGAGATGATGACGATCACGTTGTCTGGCGCGCCCAAATGCCTTTTCAGGTAGATCGTCGTGAGCGGAACCGTGCCGTATGCCGCCAGGTTCAAGACAAACAGGTAGATCGAAAACCCTGCGAGTGGCTTGTTCCCGATCGCCGCCAGCAGGCCCTCCTTGAATCCCGGCATATCCCGCCGCGGCGTGGCGAAGATCGGAATCCGGGATATGAAGTAGGCGCGCCCAATGAAGATCATCGCGCCGGCCAGCAGCGCCAGTTGGAGTTTCCATATGGGGGGTGCCTTGCCGATCGCGAACCCGACGGCGGCCCGCGCCTCGGGGGTGGAGCGCGACGTGCGCCAGGAGTTCCCCTTCGGGATCTATCGCTTCGCGCAGGTCCCCATCTCGACCTGGCACACTGGTGACGTGGCGGCGCGGGCGCACCTTCGCCGGCTCGAGATCCAGCACTCCGCGACCTTCATCCGGGAAACGCTGGAGGGCCTGGCGGCTGGCTCGATCCGGACCGA
>CAYTFM010000117.1:8172-24706 GCA_964436735.1 uncultured Victivallales bacterium
TTGGTGGCAAAACCGCATTGTGCTGAAGAAAACGGTGTGCCTCTCTCTTTCGAGGAAGGTGTCGAGCATCGGGAACCAGCCGGCGATAAAACCGGTGAGGGACAGCGCGAAGAGCAGGATCATCGTCAGCAGCACGGCGGCGGAGAACGCGCCGAAGAACGGCGAGGCGACCGCCAGGAAATAGGCGACGGCGGCCAGCGCGCATGATCCGAGGATCAGCCGTTTGTTGCCGATCTTGGCCGCCAGCCACGCCATCGGGATCACGCAAAGCCCGTTGAGCAGGGGGAGCAGCGAGGTGGTCATCATGGAGAACACGTCGCCCGCCCCCAGCATCCCGGCGAAAAGGACGATAATAGCGCTGTCCGTCAGCGTCACTTCACCAAGGAAGCCGCAGCAGGAGGACAAGGTGGCGTCACGCTCGGCGGCGTGACGCCGCTGGGGAGTGGGGGGAACGGGCTGGCTCATCGGATGATGCGGATCAGCTCCTCGCTTAAAGGTGTGCGGTCCCAGTCGTCGACGATGCTGAAACGGTTGGCGTCGTACGGCGCGCTGAGGTAGTTCCAGGCGGCATGCCCGATGCCATGCTCGTCGCAGAGGGCGATCACGTCGCGGTAGTAGTTCTCGCGGCTCGCGATGTCGCAATGGCGGATGACGCCGAACTCGCCGCAGTAGACCGGCACGTCGTGCGCTGTTTGGAAATCGATCACCGGACGGAAGTGCTCTTCAAGGTGACGTCTGTCCATCCGGCCTAGGGTTTCCAAGTCCTCGTGCCCGGAATTCACGAATTTACGGTAGTCGATGTACGGCTCGATTGCTGAGGGGTATTTCATGGAGCGGTTGTAGGTGGCGAGCAGGGGGGCGACGACGGCTCGTTGATGGGTGAACTCAAATGGATGATAGAAGTGGAAGGTGTAGACCACGTTCTGATCGTCGAGCACTTCCAGATCTTTCAACGTGGATGGCTGGCCATAGTTGTTGCTGCCGATCACGATCGTGCGCGTGGGGTCGATTGCCCGGATGGCCTCCACCGCGCGCCGCGCCACGGCGTTCCACTTGGAGCCGTCGGGGGCGTGGACCTCGTTCAGCAGCTCGAAGGCGATGTGGGATCCTTCCGTCTTGTAGTGTTTCGCGGTCTCGCTCCAGAGCCAGAGGAAGCGCTCTTGCAGCGTCGGGTCGTCCATCAGGCTGGAGTCCTGGGCGTACTCGCAGCTGGACCCCGCCGCCCGGTGCAGGTCGAGGACGACGTTCAGGCCGGAGCTTTTGCACCAGGCGATGAAGCGGTCAAGATATTTGAAGCCCAGATCTTCCCTGAGGATCATCGGTTTCGCCTCGTCCTCAAGAAAGATGTAGTCGAAGGCGAGCCGGATGTGGTCGCACCCCCATGAGGCGATTTGCTGGACGTCCCGTTCTGTGAGGTAGGTCTCGAAGTGCTCGAGGTCCCCCGTCGTGACGAGCGTGTTCATATCCGCCGGGATGAAGCGCAGCCGTTTGAAATTAGTGAGCCAGCCGCCGATCCCGATCCCGTGCATGTGTCCCATGAATTTTGCCATGCTCCCGATCCTTTCCCTTTCACACTATAGAAGAATAGTGCCGCAGGATCTCGCCCACGGCGTTTGCCATGTCAGCCTTTTGCGTACAGAAGTGCCAGTGAGCGCGGCTGGAGTACTAAGGTATGCGAGCCATCCCCGTCCTGAGTAAGCGCCGCGCTGTCACGCGTCGGCACGGCAAGTTTCAAATTGCGCACGGCCTTTGACTGGAACCTCAACGTGGCGTTCACGGGCGAATCGTTGAAGTTCTCGACCACTTCGCAGAAGCCGCTGGTCGACTTGAATAGATGCAGCGAGACCCGCGAAGGAGCGTGGAACTCGATTCCGAAAGGCTTCAGCAATCTGTTCCGCATTCTGTCAAGCGCATCCTGATCCATGTCCATCAACTCCCAAAGATCGTCCGGGCAGCGCACTATCGAAAGCGAATCGTCAACTTCGATCACGCAGCCCTTCCTTTCGTCTTTGCTGGCGGCGTGAAGCTTCTTGAGGAGCTCGTCGTCGTCCACGTCGACCATGTCGAGGAGATTCGTGGTCACGACGAGCGGTCGACCTTCCTTGCGGAACGACGCGACGTGGCAGGCGATTCCGGGGAAACTCGCCGCCTGCGCGCCAAGGAACGACGTCTCGGCGTCCTTCAGCGAAGCTGACGCCACCACCGGTATGCCCAGCATCCCGATGAAACTGGGCAGATACAGTTCCTGCTCCGTGTCGTCGTTGGGTTTTTTCGGGACAGGGACGCCATACGTCTCCATTATGGCAAGCGTCTCGGCGAGGAGTTGCAGGGAGTCGGCTTCGTCTTTGAAGGCGGCGGCGTCCGCCAGCCCGTGTTTGATCTCCGTGTCCTTCCCGTGGATGGCGAGCCCTGGCGTTCGTGTCGCCAGATAGTCGTAGCAATGCAGCAGGCTTTCCCGCGCCCCGCCGATGATACTCTGGCGGGCCTGCTCCAGAAACGTCTCAGGCGTGGTGTCGATGGGGTCGTACCATGCCCCCCCGCACTTCCCTGCGCTCACCTCGTTCATCCACCCCTGAATCCAGGACGCCGAAGTCTGAGGCCGGCGACCGGCCTCAACACTGTTTGGCTCGCGTGTCTCAGTCCCGATCCAGGTGTGGTCAAAGAGCTCCGTCTCGCGTAGCACGTCATAGCCTTGACGGTAATAGCGTTCATACCAGAGAGGGTATTTTATGATGATCTTCACGTTCTTGTTGACGGCGCGCGCGGGGGCGAGCACTCTGCTCCTGGCGATATCCAGCATCAGGTCGGTGCGGAAATCCCCCCATGGCCTGCCGTCCCGCGCCTTTTCGCAGAACCCGCAGGAACAGGAGGTGAAGAAGAAGTCATCCAGAATGATGAGGTCGAAGACACTCGCGGTGCGTTCGACGACTTCCTGAAGAGCGCCATGCGCCACAGGGTCGGTGAAGCAGGTTTCGATGTTCCAGGTGGCGGCTCTGCCGCTCATTTGCGTCGTGGTTATGCAGCCGGCGACCTCGAGTCCCGCGGCGGCGAAATCGTTTTTGACCGTCCGCAGAAGCTCCATTCCAGCATGTCGCTTGTGCCGGTAGGACTCCAGGTAGACTTTGCCGATGTGGTGATCCTTGAACCAGGCCACCGCCGCGTGCCGCCCCCCGGGTGAGGAGAAGAGGTCAAGGACGGAATCCACTTTGCAGGTCATCGAGAAAACGTGCATACCTGTCACTCCCTTATAGAGTATACGTTCCCACCGTGCTTTCCCGCACGATCAATTGCAGTTTGCGGGAGATCCGAATGCGCTTGTTGTCGAAGTCGTCCATCAGCGAGCGCAGTTGCCCGACGGCCTCGCCGCCGACGGCGTAATAGTCCTGCCGGACGGTGGTGAGTGGCGGATGGGCGTAGTGGGCGGGGAGGATGTCGTCGAAACCAGTTACCGCGACGTCCCCCGGAACCTTGAACCCTTGGTCGCCCAGCCATCGCAGCACTTGCACGGCGATCACGTCGTTCACGCACAGCAGCGCGTCCGGTTGGCGGCCTTTTGCAAAGAACTCAGCCGTCAGGGCGTAAGGCGCGGCGGCGATGTCGGCGGCGGCGGGTAGCGTCACCGTGACGACCTCCTTCTTGGGAATGCCAAGCTCCGCGAGCCGGGCGAGCGCCGCGGCCTGGCGCTCCTTGAAGGACGACCATGCGAAAGGCGTGGCGGCGGCGAATACGCCAAAACGCCGCCGCCCCAGGCCATGGAGATGGTCGACCACCTGGCGCATCGCTTCGTCGTTGTCGACCGCCAGCCAGTTGCGCCCTTTCAGGCGCTCGCACCCCTCCAGGAGGCAGGGCATGCCATGCTTCTCGGCGAAGTCGAGATCGTCCTGACGGAGCTCGCGGCAGCGCAGCAGCAGCACGCCGGTCTGGCGTGAGGGGCATTCGACCGCCTCCTCCAGAAAGCCGCGGAGCTGGGCGCGGTTGGAGACCAGGACGCTGAAGCCGTCCTCTTGCGCCTTGGCCAGCGCCCCCATCACCAGTCCGTGCAGATGGTGCTCGACGCCCGGACCGTTTTCCAGCACCAGGATGATCTGGCGCTGCTTGCCCGCGATCCTTGCGACGAACGTCCCCTTGCCGTTGACTTTGTGGACGAGCCCCTCGCTCTCCAGCTTCTTGAGGGCGCTGCGGATGGTCACGCGGCTGGCCCCGTAAAGCCCGCGGAGTTCCTCCTCTGCGGGGAGTTTGGACATCGGCGGCAGCTCCCCTCGGCATATCTTGCCCCGCAAGGCCGCGGCCACTTGGCAGTACAGTGGACTGTGGTCTTTTCTCCCGTTCACGTCGAATGGCATGTGATCACCGTTAGCTATATTATGCTGTATTATATACGATAACTGACAATATGTCAAGGGAGGATGGCTTTTTCTCGCGGTTGCGCGGCATCGCCACCTCCAGGGAGTCGCGGCGCAGCCGGGGCGACCACGCCGGCTGCGCGTGAGGACTTGAAAGTGGTCCATTACTTTGGAGACGGAGGATTGGCAATGGTGACCGTTTCACAATCAAGATTCAAGCCGAAGGCTCTCGGGTATTTACGCAGAGCCAGCGGAGGGGAGCGCATTCTCATTACTGACCGAGGGCGCCCTCTCGCCGATATTATTCCCCATGCCGATGATGACGAGCGCATCCTCAAAGAACTCCGAGGACTTGTCAGGGCATATGAGAATCCGACAGAGCCGGTCGACGTGAAGTGGGAAGCCGAATAATGGTTGTCCTCGATACTCACGCATGGGAACTGTTCATGCTGGAGAGTAAAAATCGTCTGAGGCTTGGCATTCCCGTTGAGGTGTGGATTCGCCGCTGTGAAGGACTTTCATTCTTGCAGTTCATCCCTGTGGATTATGAGGTGGCACGTCTTTCGGTCGGGAAATGTGGGATGATTCACTCTTCTCGTCGGTCATTTCCCGAGGCGGGGTTGGACGAGGCCGCCGTCGGAGAGCGCCGTCGGACGGAGCATGAAGGAGAGGACGAGGATGAAGACGCCGACGCAGATCGCGCTGTCGGCGACGTTGAATGCGGGCCAGTGATGCGACGTCACATAGAAGTCAAGGAAGTCGACGACTGATTTGCGGGAGGCGCGGTCGATCGAGTTGCCGATGATGCCGGAAAGGACGGAGAAGAGCCCGAAATACCGCTCGGGCCATCCCTCGGTGATGGCCTTCATGAAGAAAAGCATTAAGGCGAGCACGGCGCACGAGATGATCAGGAGGATCATATTGCGCCCAGAGAGGATACCCCACGCCGCGCCGGTGTTGTTGATCAAAACGAGGTTGAAGAGTCCGGGGATGATGACGATGGGTTTTCCCGCCACCAGTTGAGCGCAGTTTTCGGCGAGGGCCTTCGTCGCCTGGTCGAGTGCGACAAGGATACCGCACATGACCCAGCACAGTCTAATGACTCGCCCCTCGTCCTTGCCTTTGAAGACGAACGCGCTCAATCTTGGAAGTCGGGCCTGAGCCCGCCATGCTGCTCGCGGATCGACTTGCAGTCGATGCAATAACGGGCATAGGGGAGGGCTTCAAGGCGGGCCTTGGTTATCTTGTGCCCGCAGTCGAGGCAGCTGCCAAACTCGTCATTGAGCAGGCGCTGGATGGCCTCCTCGATCATCTCGATGACCTCGCTCTCGTTGGTGATCATGTCCAACTCCATCGAGCGCAGGAAGTAGTCGCTGCCGCGGTCAGCCATGTGGGTGGACATGGCCGAGAGGTCGCCGCCGGAGTCTTTCGTGGACTTCAGGGCGTCGTCGGCGAGGATCTCGATCTGGTTGGTGAGTTCGTTGCGTATCTTGACGAGGAGGTCGTAGAATTTCTTTTTATCTCCGGAGAATTTGAAGGCGCGCTCTTCCCTGTCGGCAATCAATTGCGACTCTGGAATGAAACTCTTCATTTTTGCTGGCGCGTCAGCTTTCGCCGGTTGTGCGGGCTTTGTAGGTTGCGTCTGCTTCATAACTACCGTGTGCTTTTTTGTTGGCGCCGACTTGGCGGGAGCCTTGACGGCGGGGGATTTTGTTTTCTTTGCCATGGGGGCGGGCGCAGCTTTCTTCTTGGGGGAAGGGGCAGCGCGTTTCACGGGCTTCACAGTCTTCTTCGCCGGAGCGGCTTTCGCCTTCGCCTTCTTCGCTGGTTTCGTGCTCATGGCAGAATCCTTCGCTGTTGAATTCAGAAACCGAAGCGCATAGTTTATCATTAATTATCGACTTGTCAAGTAGGGCCGTCATTCGACGATAGGGAGGATGGATGTCATTCCGCGGTGAGCATGGCGCGAGCGGTCGGCTGGACTTTACGGCAGCCGTTCTGCGGTGGCGCGCGTCTGCGGCGGCGCTGGCGGGGCACTTCACCGCGTCGCCTTGTCCCGCATGCCGCGTCGGCGAACCGGAGAACGATTTCGGCCTGTGTGGCGACTGCCTGCGGCGCATCAGTCTCAACGCCCCGCCTTATTGTCAAGGGTGTGGGGGGGCGCGTGACGGCGTGCTGGCGGTCTGCTCGAAATGCGTCAAAGAACCGGAAGTCCCGTGGCGGGACGCCGTGGCCGCCATGCGGATGGAAGGGACGTCTCGGGAGGTGATACACCGCTTCAAATACCAGGGAGACACGGCGCTGGCGCGTCCTCTTGGCGCGGCGGCGGCGAAGGCGTGGCTCGCCTCCGGTCTGCCGGCGGACGTGATCGTTCCCATGCCCCTGCACTGGACGCGGCTGGCGCTCCGCGGCTACAATCAATGCGCCTTGGTCGCCAAAATCGTATCCGAGCGCACGGGGATTTCCCTGGCGTTCCCGCTTGAAAGATGCCGCGGGGGGCACCCCCAGGCGCGCCTGAGCGGGGCGGTCAGGCGGCGGAGTCTTGGTGGAGCTTTCCGCGTCTCCGATCGAGCCATTATAGAAAAGCGTGATATAGTACTCCTCGATGATGTGATGACGACCGGTTCCACATTAAGGGCGGCTTGCGGGGCGATTGCCGAGGCGGGCTGCCGTGGGGTTCGTATTTTAGTACTGGCGAGGAGGTAGCGAGAGATGATTTTCCATAAGGCGCAGTATTCGACGATACACGGGACGAAGAAAAAGGACCGCATTCCGCCGGGGACGTTCGACAAGTGCGAGAGTTGCGGTGACGTGTTGTACGCGAACGACTTCGAGAACAACCTCAACGTCTGTCCCCATTGCAACTACCATCGGCCGATCACGGCGCAGAAGCGGATCGAACTGCTCACCGACCCCACTTCGTTCACGGAGATAGACGCCGGCCTCGCCTCGGTCGATTTCCTCAAGTTCGAGGGCGTGTCATCCTACGCCGAGAAGCTCGAGCAGAACCGCCGGAAGACCGGCATGAATGAGGCGGTCATCTGCGGCACGGCGACGCTCGACGCCCGTCGTTACTGTCTCGGCGTGATGGATTTCCGCTTTCTTGGCGCCAGCATGGGGTCCGTCGTCGGCGAGAAGGTCGCGCGACTGACTGAGCGCGCCACCGCCGACAAGGTTCCGCTGGTGATCGTGACGGCCAGCGGTGGCGCGAGGATGTACGAGGGGATGTTCAGCCTCATGCAGATGGCGAAGACGAGCGGGGCGCTGCAGCGGCACGCCGACGCGCGGCTTCCCTATATCGTGATCATGACGCATCCGACGACCGCCGGCGTCACCGCCAGTTTCGCGTCGCTGGGCGACATCACCATTGCCGAACCGAAGGCCCTCATCGGCTTCGCCGGCCGCCGCGTCATCAAAGACACGACCCAGGCTACCCTGCCGGATGGCTTCCAGACCTCCGAGTTTCTGTTCAAAAAGGGCATGATCGACCGCATCGTCCACAGGAACGATCTCCGGCGCGAGCTTTCCCTTTGTATCGAATATCTTTCCGGGGCTTGCGTTTTTTCGAACAGCAAGAATAGTATGCAGTCTTGATCTTCTTCCGTCGCCGTCCGTGTCGGACCTCATGCGCTGGAATCTCACTAACCGAGTCAGATGGGGAACCAAGCAGCTCCATGTGAAGAGGCCAGGCGCCGTGGGTGCATCTGACCGGCCGGCGGCGGTTTTTTTATTCATAAAACGCTCGTCGCGCCGGATCCGCCGTCCGCCGCGTCTCAGCCACCGGGGTGACATATGCCGCTGGAGTATCAGGTTCTCGCAAGGAAATGGAGGCCGTCGCGGTTTTCCGACATGGTGGGGCAGGACCACATCACCCGGACCCTGCGGAACGCCCTGCTCCGCGAGCGCACGGCCCACGCCTATCTGTTCGTTGGCCCCCGCGGCATCGGCAAGACCACGATCGCCCGCATCTACGCCAAAGCGCTGAACTGCGCCAAGGCCCCCGCCGAGGAGCCCTGCTGCGAGTGCGAGGCCTGCGTCTCGATCGCCAACGGCAACTGCATCGACGTCATCGAGATCGACGGCGCCAGCAACAACAAGGTCGAGGATGTCCGCGATCTGCGCGAGGCGGCCCTCTACACCCCCACCTCTTGCCGCTACAAGATATACATCATCGACGAGGTCCACATGCTGTCGGCGGGAGCGTGGAACGCCCTGCTGAAGATTGTCGAGGAGCCGCCGAAGCACGTCAAGTTCATTTTCGCCACGACCGAGGCGCACAAGGTCCTTCCCACCATCGTGTCGCGCTGCCAGCGCCTCGACCTGCGCCGGATCTCGTCTAACGTCATCGCCGAGCGTCTCCTGCAGATCGCCACCGCCGAGGGCGTTCCCGTCGACAGGAAGGCGGCCGAGGCCGTCGCCAAGGCGGCGGACGGCGGCATGCGCGACGCCCTGTCGCTGCTCGATCAACTAATCGCCTTCCACGCGGGAGAGCAGGGGGCGATCTCCGAGGATCTTGCCATCTCCGTCTTCGGATTGGCCAGTTCCCACGACATGGAAGAGCTGGTCAGGGCGACGATCCACGGCGATGCCGCCGGGATCGTTTCGCTCATTCACACGCTCGCCGAGTCCGGCAAGAATCTCGAAAACGTCCTCGAAGACGTGCTGGATGCCTTGCGAGGGGTCGGTATTTGCCTCATCACCGCCAATCCCGGATCCATCCTCGACGAGGGCGAGGAGGCGCTATCCCGTTACCGTGGGCTTGCCGCGGAAACGACTCCGGATCTTGTCCAGAAACTACTTGAGCAACTTTCGCCGATCGGGAGAACCCTGCACGACGCGCTGAACAAACAGGTGTATCTGGAGACGGCGATGATCAAGGCGTCGAGGATCGCCCGATCGCCCCGCGTCGAAGACATCGTCAGCCGCTTGAACGAACTGCGCGGACAGGGTGGGCTTGCCGTTCTTGACTCGGTCCCCTCGCAGACCATTCAACGGCCGCCGCCTCAAGCCGCGAGGCCGCCACCACCTGCGCCTGTGGCGCGGCCTCCGCAGAATCCGCCGCCGCCGCCGCCACCACCTCTCGCGGTGAAACCGGCACAGTCCGCGCCGCTTCCACCTGTTGTGCCGAAAGCACCGCCGCCAGAGACGGCGCCGCTTGCGCCTGTCGTTCCGCCCCTCCCGCCACCGGCGCGGAAAATCGAGGAACCAAGTCCCCTCGCCGCCGTTCCTCCCACCGTGCCGCGGGCTTCCAAAACCGTCGCTCCGCCGCCCGCCCAGGCTTCGGCGCCTCCTCCGTCCACCACGCGGCAGGAAGCTCCCGCTCCGTCCTCTCCGCCGCCTTCCTCGCTATCGGGCGAGAGGGTGGACGAGAAGTCGGACAATCATGAGCCGAGGTTCGTGAAGTTGCCCTCGGCGGCCGAGCTGTGGCACAAGCTGATTCTCGAGATGGATCATAGCCATGTCAACCGACCACAGCTCAAGCATTTCATGCAGGAGGGCAGGCCCGAGTCGGTGGACCACCAGCAACTGACCATCGCATATGACGAGGACTTCGAGCAGTCTCATGCGAGGCAGGTGATGGGCGAGCTTCCGCTCCTCGAGAAGTGCCTCCACCGGCTTACCGGCCTCAAAGGTATGCGGGTCAATGTCAGAATTCAGCAGGGAATCGTGTCGAAGGAGGAGACCTTGGACGACGAGAAAGACCTTGCCGACGTCAGGGCGAAAGTCGAGAAGAATCCCTTCGTCCAGGATGTCATGCGTTTGTTCAATGGCAAGATCATCGACGTGAGAGGGTGAGGCGCTGAGATCTATAAAGGAAATTCAATGTTGGGTAAATCCGAAATCCGAATGTCGAAATCCGAAGTAAATCCGAATTTCGAATGAATGAAAAAAAACAGTTCAACAGCGTTTTCGCTGTTTCGGATTTCGTGCTTCGATTTTCGGATTTAAGTTGCGGCACAGCCGCCCAAATTAAGTAAGGTGATGACATGTTTGGGAAACTTGGAGACATCGGCGCCTTGATGAAGAAGGCGCAGGAGATGCAGAGCAATATAGGCAAGATGAAGGAGGAACTCGCCAAAATCGAGGTGACCGGCTCAAGCGGCGGCACATTCGTCGAGGTTCTCGCGTCAGCTGACTTCACCATCAAAAAAGTGAAGATCAACCCCGAATGCCTCAAGCCCGAGGACGCCGAGATGGTCGAGGACATGGTGCTCGCCGCCGTCAACGACGCCTTGGGCAACGCCAAAAAGGAAGCGCAGCAGCAGATGTCCAAGCTGACTGGCGGGTTGAGCATTCCGGGGTTGTTCTGACGAGGGAACGGATGCGATGGGCAGAAAAGAAGATCTCGAAAAACTGAATAGCCCTGACGATTTCACCAAGACGCTCAAGATCGGCTATCAGCAACTCAAGTCGATTCCCCGCTGCTGCTCGTGGTGCAACACCATCTTCGAGATAGACGAATGGGACGTGGCCGAAGGCAGGAAGGTCGGCGTCTCCCACGGACTGTGTCCGAAGTGCCTGCACAAGCTGCTTGGCGAGAAATGAGATATCCCCGCGACATCGAATCGATTATCGAGTTGTTGACGACGCTGCCAGGGGTGGGGCGCCGGGGGGCGGAACGCATGGTGTTCGCCCTGCTGCGCTGGAATCCCGACAAACTCAAGGTCTTTGGCGCACTGGTCGGTGGTCTGCCGGATACTGTCCGCAAATGCGTCCAGTGCGGCAATATCACGGACGCCGAACTCTGCGTGGTGTGCGCCAACTCGTCACGCGACGCGTCGATCATCTGCGTGGTTGAGGAGGCGACGCAGATTCCCACCATCGAGAAAAGCTCTCTTTTCAAAGGCTTGTACCATGTGCTGGGAGGGCGGTTGTCGCCGCTCGACGGCAAAGGAGCCGAGGATCTTTCCATCGACCACCTGCTCCACCGCCTGGCGGATCCCGCGCATCCTGTTCGAGAGATCATTTTGGCTCTGAGCCCCGACGTCGAGGGACGCGCCACCGCCATCTATCTGGCCGATCTGCTGAAAGAGCATGTGGCGCTTGTCTCGACCCTTGCCCAGGGGATTCCCGCCGGAGCGGACATCACCTTCGCCAATTCCGCCACCATCGCCGCCGCCTTCTCGGGTCGCACGTCGTTATCCTCACCACCACCCCAACGGTAGGTCTGTTTACGTCTGTATGCGGGACGTTGAAGACGGGGTAGTCCGCTTGCTTTTCCTTCTCCCGCAAGCTATTGTATCTGCTTATTCTATCGTCATTTTGTCTTGAAAGAATCATTAGTCGCAGAAAGGGCGCGCACGATGAGAAAGTTTTTGACTGCGTTCGTGGTGTCAATGGGAATGGTCCTCGCCGGAACCGTCTGTGGTGTCGCCGATGATGGCGCGGCGGGAGATGAGGCCGCCCCCGCCAAGAAGGCGGAGAAGGCGAAACCCGAGGGTAAGAAGGCCGACAAGGCGAAGAAGGCGCAGGATGAGGCCGCCCCCGCCGAGGCGAAGCCGGCTCCCGCCGCCGATTCCGACCTGAAGGTCGTTGAACCCGGCAAGGCCGAGCAGGCGAAACCCGCCGCGGACGCGAAAGCCGCCATCCCCGCCGCCGACGCCAAGGATGCGAAAGATGCCCCTGCGCAGCAGCAGGCCGAGCCCGCCAAAGAAAAGAAGAAATTCTGTGTCTGCAAGTATGCCGCCCTCTACATTCCCAATCTTTTCAAAAATCTGAGCGAAGTCTTCTCCCTCCAACTCGGTGCCGGCCCGGAAGGCGCCATGCGTCTCACGATGACCCGGTGGGCCCAGCTCGGGTTCGACTACGGCGAAAGCTATTTCCTGATGAGCGGCTACGAAGGCCAGTACGGCGGCGGCGACTCTTACGGATGGGACGTCTCGGCCGCGTGCCTCTATGGCGAGAAGCGCAAAGTCGATCAGACGTTCGGCTCGGTCAAACCCTACCTGATCACCGACCGCACCCAGCTCATCCCCAGCCGCGACGAGCCTGTCTACAAGGACAGGATCAGGGACTTCTGGGGCATTGGCGTCAAGACGGCATGGTTCATCGGCATGGATCTTGAGATGCATCCCGACGAATTCGCCGATTTCATCACCGGCATCTTCTGCTATGACCTCAAAGGTGACAACTGGTGATGGACAACCCGGAAATAAAGAACATCATCTCCGCCCTGCTGAACGAGGGGCGTTCCCTCTCGGATATTCAGAAGGAACTGCAGGTCAAGCATTCGGTGACGTTGACGTTTCTCGACCTGCGGATTCTCGCGGCGGAACTTGAAAGCGTCGACTGGTCCAAGCAGGATCCGAAGAAGCCAGACGAACCTGCCAAGCCCTTGAAAAAGCCTGACGACAAGGACGAACCGGTCGACGCCGAGCTTGTTGACGAGCAGGGAGCCGCTCTTGAAGATGAATTCGACGATGAGGCTGCCACGGAATCATCCGGAAAGACAGTCGTCGAACTGAACAAGCTTGTCCGTCCCGGAGCCGCCTTGTCGGGTTCGGTGAAATTCGCCTCCGGCGCCTCCGCCGACTGGGTTCTTGACCAGTACGGAAGACTCGGACTCGAGAAACCCGTTGGCAAACCGACCAATGACGACCTCCGCGAATTCCAGATGGAGCTGCAGAAGCTCCTCTCGCGGGGAGGAGTGTGACGCATCCCCCTGCGGAATCCGCCTTGGCGGGTATGCGAACAAAAGCTCCGGTTCAACGCCGGAGCTTTTTTTTTGCGCTTAGCGTATTGCATTTTCGGAAACGTGGAGTAAAATTTCTGCTCCATTTTGTTGCCTCTTTTCGAGAGGTGTTTTTTTCTGACAATCGGTTTAAACGTTTTAAGGGCCACCATAAATTTGAGGAAAGGGAGGTACGCGATGCAAGTCGGATTCTACGGGCACGTGCGGCAGTACAACAACATCAAGGCCGAGATCGACGCCAACATCAAGAAGGTTCTTGAGAGCGGCGAGTATGTTCACGGGCCGATGAACAAGCAGTTCGAGAAGGAATTCGCCGAGTTCTCCGGCACGAAGTACAGCATCCCCTGCGGCAACGGCACGGACGCCATCTGGCTCATCCTCATGGCTCTTGGCGTCGGCGAGGGTGACGAGGTCATCACCAACGCCAACACCTTCTTCGCCACCGCCGAGGCCATCTGGATCGCCGGCGCCACCGCCGTCCTCGTCGACTGCGACCCGCAAACTAAGTGCATCGACCCCGCCAAGATCGAGGCCGCCATCACCCGCAAAACCCGCGCGATCATTCCCGTGCACCTCTACGGACAGTGCGCCGACATGCCGGCCATCAAGAAGATCGCCGACAAGTACAAGCTCTGGCTCATCGAGGACAACGCGCAGGCCATCGACGCCGCCGGCGACACGTTCAAGATCGGCGAGCTCTCCGACGCCGTGGCCACCAGCTTCATCATTCAGAAGAACCTCGGCTGCTTCGGCGACGGCGGCGCGATCGTCACGAACAATGAGCAGGTCAATAAGGTGACCCGTCTGCTCCGCGCCCACGGCTCGCCCGCCCGCAACGTGCACAGCTTCGGTTTCAACAGCCGCCTCGACGACATCCAGGCCGCTGTGCTCAGCGCCAAGCTCAAGCACATCCATGAGTGGAACGATCAGCGTGGCAAGTGGGCCGCCCGCTACACCGCCGGCCTCAAGACCCCCAAGAGCTTCACGCTGCCCTACCACAAACCCGGCTACCGCCACGTCTGGCACCTGTACGTGGTCGAGGTCAAGGACGCCGCCAAGCGCGACCAGTTCGTCGACTTCCTCGTCAAAAACGGCGTCGATGCCAAAACCCACTACTCCATCGCGATTCACCAGCAGAAGGGCTTCCCCTGGGGCAAGGGCGCGCGCGTCGTCGGTCCGCTTACCCACGCCGAGCATAACGCCGCCACCTGCATCAGCCTCCCGATGTTCCCGGAGTTGACTGCCGACGAGGTCGACTACGTCATCGCCAAGTGCCTCGAATGGGATGCCAAGGCGTAAGAAAACGTCAATAGTCAGTTGTCAGTGGCCAGTAGGTTGAAAGCTGTAACTGGAAGCTGGCAGGTGACGGATCGTTCATAATGGGGCTTCGGCCCCATTTTTTTTACACTGTATGTGCTGGGGCATCTTGCTTCTTAAATCTTAAATCTTAAATCTGACTTTTTTAATCAAGCAATCAACGGAGGACGCTCATGGGGATGTACAAAGTCATGGTTGTGGGAATGGGCAAGCGCGGCATGCACCACGCGACCGCTTTCAAAGCCAATGGCCGTTTCGAAGTGGTGGGGATTTGCGACATCGATCAGGCGCGGCTTGAAGCCGCCGCCCCGAAGCTGGGCGGTCCGGCGATAGGGACGGATGCCGCCGCGCTCGCCACGCAGGTCAAACCGGACGTCTTCTGCTTCTGCACGCATCCCAACCTGCGCATGCCTTTCATCAAGGCGGGCGTGGAGAGCGGCGCGAAGCTGATCGCCTTCGAGAAGCCCGTCTCGCTGAACAGTGCCGAAGCCATGCAGATGAAGGCTCTGCTCGATAAGGCGGGTGTCAAGGCCGTGGTCAGCCACCAGCACCGCTACGGCGCGCACTACCGCAAGGTCAAGGAGATCATCGCCGGCGGCGCCCTCGGACGCATCCATACGGTCTACGGCACTTCCACCGGCTGGATGACGCACATGCTCAGCCATCTCATCGACTACACCCGCTGGTATAACGGCGAGGCCGACGCCCAGTGGGCCATGGCCCAGGCAGCCGGGCGCTCCAAGCTCGCCGACAACCATCCGTCCCCCGACTACATCTCCGGCGTGGTCCAGTACGCCAACGGCGTCCGCGGCTACTACGAGGCCGGCGCCGGCGCTCCGGACATCCCGGAAGTCGCCAAGTGGTGGGGCAAATGCCGCATGGGCGCACAGGGTTCCGATGGTTTCGCCGAGGTGCTCACGAACGGCGGATGGCGCGCCGTCACCAAGACTGGCTCATGGTCGGGGGAAGGCGTGATGAACTACGATCTCGACATGCCGCCCTACATTCAGGAGATCGCGGATTGGCTGGACGACGACAAGAAGCTCCACCAGTGCAACTTCGCCAGCGCCTACAAGGGAGCCGAGATCATGTTCGCCCTCCAGCGCTCCGCCGCCGAGGGGGGGCAGATCGCCCTTCCGTTGACTGCGGGAACCGACGAGCTCGCTGGACTCAAGGCGAAGCTCGCCGAACGCAAGGTGCTACTCTCCTCGGAGGTTAATGCGGCCGAGTTCAAATAAATTTTCCGCGTGCGGAAAATTATTTTGAGCCGGGACGGTCGATCGGAGTTTTCGCGGCGCAGAGCGGGCAACTCGCGGGGTCGTAGGTCGGAAGCTCAAGTTTTGTCAGGCTGAAGACGGGGACGTCGAACGCCGCCGCTCCCGCGCTGCGGTCGACGATCACCGCGACCCCTGCGACTTCCGCTCCGAAGGCGCGGACCAGGTCGATGGTTTGCTGCACGCGGCCGCCACGGGTGATGACGTCCTCGGCGACCAGCACGCGCTCGCCTTTCTTCAATTCGAAGCCACGGCGCAGCACGAGTTGGTCGTTTTCCTTCTCGGCGAAGATCGCCTTGACGCCGAGGGCCCGCGCCAGCTCATAGCCAACTATGATGCCACCCAGGGCGGGGGAAATGACCGTCTCGGCCTTGAGGTGCCGCGCCTTGTCGGCGAGATGCGCGCAGATCTCTCCCGCGACGTCCGGGTATTGGAACACGAGCGCAGCTTGGAAAAACTGGTTGCTGTGCAATCCGCTCCGCAGTTGGAAGTGCCCCTGCAGAAGTGCCCCGGTTTTCTTCAACAACGATTCGACGTCGAATGCGCTCATGGATGCCTCTTTCCCTTGGTGGTGCTTACTGTGTTGAATGGAAGCTGTAATCTATTTTCCGAGACAGACGATTTCCAATCCAAACGGCCTGGAAAGCCCGCTGGACACCCTATCTTGATCGCATAGGGGAATTGTCGTTTTTAGAGTGGACTCATTTATGGATGCTTGCTGAAGCTCGCAATTACTTCCGCCTGCAGGCGGAAGCGGGTATGACGGCTTCAGTCTCATCCAAAAATGTGTTTGAGTCCCGCAAAGCCGGTTAAGTTCACGCTTAGAAAATTCAATGTGCACCCCCTCCATAACTGTCGGGGCTCGGTTCACGGCGTCTGAACAGAGCCACGAGCGTGAGCGAGTGGTT
>CAYTFM010000118.1:0-24621 GCA_964436735.1 uncultured Victivallales bacterium
TGTTCTCGAGCGTCGCGGTGGAACACGGAAGTTTCGCACTGTCGCCATATATTGGGACGCCGACATCAGGGACGCGCCCAACCGCGAGGGGGAGCACAAGTTGGTAAGCTATCTGTGTCGGATATTCCAGGATTGCGGGATCGAAATGGAGTATTTCGTCGACTTGCGCCCCAAGGATGAGCAGACCGTTCCTTGTCCGCGGGTGATGGCGGCCATCGAATCGGGCGAGGTGCAAGGGCTCGTGGCGCCGTTGGTGAATCGATATTGCTTCCCGTGGCTGGAGAAGTTGCCCATTCCCGTGGCCTTGTCAAGCTCCATGGCTTCGGGGCCGGTCGTTTGGGGCGATCATGTCCAATTCGCCGAGGAGGGTGTCAGCCAGCTCGCGAGGAAAGGGTGCCGCTCGGTGGGGATGATCAACGTGATACCCCGGCTCACGGGAAAAGCCAACCGCGGAACCCATTGGTGCAAAGCGTTCCATCAGGCGTTCACGCGGACCGCCGCCCGCCTCGGTCTGGAGGTCAAACCGGAGTGGTTGTGTGTCCCCGAGGAGGAGTTGCGTGACATCACCGATTTCATGCCGTGGGGCCACACGCGGATGAACGAGCTATGGGCTCTGAAAAAGCGTCCCGACGGACTCCTTGTGTATCCTGACCATGTGTGTCGTGGGGTGATCCTGGCTGTCTGCAAGCTGGGGATCGATGTTCCTAAGGACGTTCGGCTTGTCCTGCACAGCAACGTGGTGAATCCACTCTACTGCCCGATGCCGGCGACAGTGCTCTCATACGATCATTGGGACGTGGCCAGGGAACTCGCTGCCATGATCGAGCGGCAGGCGGCGGGTGAAACCGTCGAGGCCGTCAGAGTGAAGTTCAAGGTCGAAGAGTGTGGCGGTGGTGCGCCTTACCCGGCCGTACGAATAACCCCCCGCAACCTTGACTCGGGAGAAAACGAATGACGTCGCCATTCTCGAAACGTTCGTTCTTCACGCTCATCGAATTGTTGGTCGTGATCGCCATCATCGCCATTCTTGCGGCGCTGTTGCTGCCCGCTCTGAAAGCGGCTAAGGACATGGCGGTCAGAGCCTCCTGCCTCAACAACCTCAAACAGCAGTATCTCGGGCTCGCCACCTACGCCACGGACTTCAACGACCGCCTGCCCGGGCACACCCGCTACCATCTGGCGATCGCGCAGCTGTATGACAACGGGGACAGCGAGCTCAGCGCCACATGGGAGGGCGCCGTCAACTGGGCCTCCGGCGACAACTATCCTGGCGAAGGGTTTGTTCTTCCCACAAGAAAATATTACGTGGTTGAAGCGTGCTATGATCCCACGCATTTCAGGTGGTTCTATCCGCCCGGGGGCAGCTCATGGGACACCCTCACGCCGCCTGATCTTTTTTACTGACGCGCTTCGACGGAAGCAATCAAGGAGGACAGCGCCGATGAAGGGATTCATGAAAACGCTGGCATCAGCCATCTGCGCGCTTTGCGGAGCCGTGGCCATCTGCGCCGCCGCCGAAGCGCCGGACGCTGTTTCGCCCGCCAATGTCGCCGTGAACGGAGGATTCGAAGAATGGGGAGAAGCTCCTGGAAAACCGCAGGACGGCGCCGCCAGCCCACAGACGCCTGATGGAATGCCGTCCGCTTGGCTGCCCTGCTCGACCACCGGCGTGATTGCCCGCGACGCCACCGTGAAACACGGCGGCGCGCATGCGGTGCGGATTGAAAACACGGACGTCAAGGCGGCCGTCGGCGTCGTCCAGTGCGTGGACGTCGAACCGGACACCCGCTACCGGATCAATGTGTGGCTGAAAGGCGAGAACGTAAGCGCCACCGGCGGAGCGATGATTCTCGTCATCGGCTCCAGTGACGCCAACAAAGCTGACCGCAACATCTGGACTGGCGCGTGTTCCGATGTCTACAAACAACCATCTCCCTGCAATGGGACATTTGAGTGGAAAATGTTCGCGTTCACCGTGGACATGCCCGCGAAGGCGAAGGCATTGCGGATGTTGCTGGAGCTCCGCGGGGCGTCCGGGACGTTGTGGTTCGACGATGTGGAAGTGCTGAGGCGGGAGAAGATCCAGCACGTGGAAAGTTATTGAACAACAAGCTGTTTATGGAGGTAAGCGATGCGGATGACGTTCGTTATTCCCGGGGTCGCGTTGGCGTTCGCCGCGGTTGCGGCGGTGACGGGGACGCCGGCGGGGGCGGATTCCGGCGTGACGCGCGAGCTGCGCGGCTACGGCAACGTGACGGCCTCCATCGCACCGACTCGATCCGAGTTCGTGTGCGAGAGCGAGGCGAAGGCCGACATCCTGCTCGGCAAACTGCTCGCCGACCTCTTCTGGGACGCCGATACGGCGCATACGGAAAAGACGGTGGGGATCACAAGCGGGACGGCAAAAACGATTAAGGTCCTTCTCCATGTGTATCCACCCTATGGCGCGCTGATTGCGGGCAGGAACAAAAACCGGGTGCTGGTGGTCGGCGGGAAGGACGAGCGGGAAGTTCTCGACCGGGCGAAGACGGAGCGTCTCCTCGTCGCGGCCGATACTGTTTTCACTCCTGCGAAGCCATATCCCAAATACTTGGACTGCTACGATCTCAGAGCGGTCAACTGTTACACCATGGGAGTGCATCCCGAAAACAAATACCGCTACAAAGAGCGCTCCGAGTTCATTACAAAATTCTTCAAAGGGGGAATGTGCTTCTCGGCCGCCGCCTTCAGCCACACCATGGGCGAGGGGGTGTTCCCGGGCTTTTCTTTGATGGATACCGACATGGCGCTCGCCGAGAAGGAGGACCAGATGTACTCGATCTCGCTCAGCACGGGCGCCTGGCCTGACTGGGCGAAGAACAAGTGGCCGGACTATATCGACCGGCAAAGTCCGCTCTGCCTGTTTCCCCGCGACAGCCTGGATTTCTATCCCGAGACGTTCGGCCTCACGCCGGAACAGCGTAGACAGACCAGTCTGAAACTCATGAGGGACGTGATGCTCCGCTACAAGGATAGCCCGTCGATGGGCTTGTGGCAGCTGTATTGCGGCGACTACTATTACGAGACGTACTTTCACAAGGGCAAGCAGGCGCATTTTGGGCACACGCCCATAGGTTTGGAGGGGTTCCGTCGATGGCTGAGAGATGTCCGCGGCTATAGCCTGAAGGAGCTGGGCGAGCGCTGGCATGGCGATGAAAATCGCTTCAAGGAATGGAGCGACGTCCCCCTGGCGGATCCGTACGAGTTCTTCGGCAACCTCGACTCGGGGTGTTTCCCTATCGCCGACCAATGGTTCTGGAGGAAGGCGGAGGCCAACGAACTGGAACGGCCGGTTGATGACGCACCGGGCTGGGTTCCCGTCAAGATGCCGCCATCGGCCATGCAGCTGGCCTTGCCCGCCGCTCCCGCGTTCTGGCGCAGTTCGTTTGACCCGGGCACATGGCTGGAGGCCAACCCCGGCAAGGACGTGTACCTGGTGTGCGCCATACACAATAGCGGCTGGAAGGAGTATGAGGTTTGGCTGAACGGAAAGCTCTTGGGGAAGTTCAAATCGAAAGCCAACCCCTATGAAGGCCCCTTCGCGGTCAAGGCGACCGGACTGCTGGGCAACGGAACGAACAGCCTCGTGCTGTCCGTCCCCGGCGGAACCATCGCCGGCCCCGTCTTCCTCACGACCACCATGCCGCAGGCGTATCCCTATCTTGGAAAACAACGAAACGCCCAGTACGTGGATATTCTGGAGTGGGGACTGCATGAGTTGAACTTCAAGGTGGCCGACGCGGCGCGGTACGCCCGGAGCATCGATCCGGACAAGCCGTTTGTGATCTGCGCGACCTCGAGCGAGGTGAAGGACGGCCAAGGCGACATCCTGAGCCGTTATGGCGGAAGCATGCAAGACACCGGCTACGAGTCATCCTATCGGCAGTTCGACTCGAGGCTGGGGTATGCGGGAGGCTTTTACGGTTCCTGCGAGGCGTCTGGACTACCCAATTCCAGCGCGAATTGCATCGAGAACAGCACGAATCCCGATGCGGGCGTCTGGACGGGAAGCCTAAGCAGGATGATCAACTGGACCCTGCTCAACGGCGAGGGGTGCCACATGTTCTGGCGCGACCCCTACTGCTTCTTCGCCATCGAAAAGAAGACCGGCTGGTTCACGAAACACGCGCGGGACATCGAATTGGTCGGAAAATATCTTCCCGAGAAGCCTGGCGTCGCCATCTTGTTGTCGTCGCGGAGCGCGTTGCTTGACCCTTACGAGGGGCACAGCGTATGGGAGTGGGACATCGGCCGCGGCGAACTGCATGCCGCCCACTACGACAACGTGTATGTCACCGAGACGATGCTCGGCAAGGGCATGGCCGACGAATACCCGATCCTCTTTGACACCGACACAAGGATCATGGGACGGGAGATGATCGACGCCCTCCGCGCCTACGTGGAGAAGGGCGGCACGTTCGTGGCGTTGCACAACAGCGGCAGGCACGGCGTTCTCGAGGCCGACGCCTGGCCGATCAGCGAGTTGACCGGCTTCAAGGTGGCGACCGTCGGGAAGAAGGGGAAGATCCGTTTCGCCGACACGCTCCCGCTTTTCAAAGGCTGGGAGGGGAAGGAGTTCGAGGGCGAAGGCAGCGCGCTCGACTGGAAGGACAATGAGGCGGCCAAGGAGGTGAGCGTGGGACTGGAGCCCTTGGCGGGCGACGCCGTGGCTCTTGCGAAATGGGAGGATGGCAGCGTCGCGGTCGGCATGCGGAAGCTTGGGAAGGGGAACGTGATCCTGCTTGGCTCCACGTTCTGGCGGTACGGCAGGGATGTCGGCGGAACAGGAATCTGGAAGACGCAGGAGCTGGAGAGGACCTTCTTCGAAAGACTTTTCACCGATCTCGGCGTGAGACGCTCGGCCAACGCCTCGGACAAGGGCGTGTTCGCCCGTAAGATGGTCACGAAGAACGGGCTCCAGGAATGGCTTGTCGTCATGGATCAAGTCGGTTCCGGAATGACGGCCGATGTCGGCTTCGCCGCCGCGGAGAAACCGGCGGAAGTCTGGGATATGGCGGCCCGGACGCCGGTCGCCTTCGACTACGCCGACGGATGGGTCAGCATCAAAGGCGTGAAGATGGCGCCGTGGGAGGCGCGGATATTCGGAGCCAAGAGAGGCACCATGGCGGAAGGTGTGGAGTTCTGGTGGCGGGAGAAGACCAAGTTCTGGAGTAGGACGGAGGCGGTGAAACCCTTTGTCGAGACGGCCGTGGACACTGCGGGCGCGTCGGCCCCGATCACATTCCCCACGTGGAAGTTCCTTGCCGACAAAGACAACGCCATCGCGGACGGCGCGCAATGGCTGCAACCGTCTTTCAATGATGGCGAGTGGAGAAGCATTGGCGGCGAGGCCTGGAACTTCACGTTCGAGGATTTGAAGGACTATGCCGGCGTCGGCCTCTATCGCAGTCCGGCTTTCGGGATTCCATCGGGATGGGATGGCAAGAAGCTGACTTTGAATGTCAACGGGTACATCAGGCATTTCGGCTACAGTTTCAAGTCGGCGGAGTTCTACGTCAATGGAATGAAAGTCGAGGGGCTTCCCCGTTCTTTCCGACAGGTCGACATCACCGACAAACTGAGAAAAGAGGGGAATGTCCTGTGCGTCAAAGTCGTCGGCAAAGATCCTGCGGGCGATTTTCCGCTGAGCGGTCTGCTGGACTGCACTGTCTGGATCGAGCCGGATATACAGCTGAAAGAGGTGGTCTCCCTGGCCGGCGAATGGCAGGCGGTGAGGGCCGGATGGGGCTCCGCCCAGGCGGTCGCACTGCCGGGGAAGGCCACGGGACATCCCTTCGTCAGGGAGGTCGACATTCCCGCCGCATGGCGGGGAAAGAGCGTCTTTGCGCGCCTGAGAAATCCGCCAAGTGTCCGTCCGCCGGCCTGTGGCATGGGAAATGGCATGCTCATGGTCAATGGTCAGCCAGTGATTCCGTTCTCATATCAACACAAAAACTTTGCCGCCGAAGACACCGTGAACCTGACGCCTCATATAAAATATGGCGGGAAGAATCAGATCGAACTCTGGCCGCAGTTCAATCAGCGAGACCCCGGCAAGGAATACGAGTTCACGATTGAAGCCATCGAGATCGGTTGCGGGGCGGAATAAGAGCGACAGCCTCGTAAGGCGTTCTTATTTCTTCAGCTTTGTCGCCTTATACTCAAGCCAGTTGCCCCACGTCTTCCCCTCGTCGAGCGACAACTGCCATGTCGCCGTGAAACTGGTTTGGTCGGAAGAATATTTCCAGACACCTTTGACCAAGGATTTCTCGCCTTTCCCCGACGTCTGCGTCCAGATGGACGTGATCGTGTCCCCTTCAATCGTCATCGTTCCGGTTTGCCTGCCCCCGTCGCTCGAAATGCCATTGACGAAGTAGCCTTTCGTCGTGGCGTCATAACCGAACAGTTGGATGCCGCTCAGGTAGTTTCCTGAAGGCGTCTTCTCCTCCCACTTGTCCTCGACGAAAAAGCCGCCCAACACGAAGCGCGAGATCACCTTTCCCGCGAACTTCTCCTTCGTGCCGCGAAGGGCGTCGACCGCCTCCCCCTCGTAGCTCCAGTAGCCGACCATCATGCCAAGTTTTGCACGCTCCGGACCAGGCTTGGGAGGTTCCGTCTGCGCCTGGGCAGACGCGGCCACTAACCACGTGAGCAGCGCGGTGGCCGCGGTAAGACGAGTTGTCGCATGGACGAGGGGATGGTTGTGCGGTGTCTTCATGTGTTTGCAGCTTAGTTATAGGTTTCATTTCCTTGACTTTTTGCCTGCTTCAATTACCGTGAGGCCGCAGTACTGTGCGATCGGTACGAAGTCGCGGTCGCTATGGAGGAGTGGGATGTCATGTTCGATCGCCACTGCGGCAATCATGCAATCTACTGAGTTCCGGATTGTGATGCCTTTGGATCGGAGAGCTCTGTACAACTCTGCCGCCTTCACGAATGTCCGCTGATTCATCGGCAAGTACAGGAACGAGCCAAACCCCGCTGCTACCTCGACGTAATCCTTCTCGTCCCGAATACCCTGGAGAACCTCCGTGATGATAACCCCACATACGCATATGTCCTCATCGGCGCCGATAAGACGCTCAAGCTCGCGTACTTCGGGAGTGTTTTTGTTCCGAAAGAAGTCAATCCACACCGTTGTGTCTACAATGGTCATTAAACTCCTCGTCCCCTACGCCAGGCGCGGAGATCTCCCTCCCATGAGACACGTCCTTTCAATTCCAATATTCTCCTTTGCTGTCCGTGTCTCAGCAGTTCCCGCAAAGCGTGGTCAATGAGTGATCGCTGGGTCGAAATACCGGTCGCTTTCCGGCATTTCTCAATGAGGACCTCATCCAAAACTACATTTGTTCTTGTCATGCCACCTTCCTCCTTTTATCTCTCGTACACATATTACATGATATTTATGTGTATGGCAAGCCGACTTCCCGCAAGTCATGGCTCCCGCAGATTTAATTTAAAAGGAAATGGAGGCGGCGGGACGACTTTTCGCATTCCACCTTCCCGCGTTTCCCCCCGATCTGAACCTGATCGATTCATCCCGCATATAGTTTTTCGATAATTAAATTCACAGACATTGGCGAAAGCCAGTCTGTGAAATTAATTATCTGAAAAACTATAGCAGTGCTATCCCGATGGAAAGGACTAGTAGGAGCATATGGCCGCAGCGCAACCGAACGAATCATTGACGATCACCCTCTACGAGACGCCGCGGGCGTTGTGCGAGGCCATTCGCACCTTGGCGGAGCCGGTGGTTGGGCGGCTCACCGCGCGTCCCTTCAATCCGTTCGACCCGCACAAGACCGCCTGGTGGCTTGTCCCCTCCACCGCCCAGCCGCACCACAAGTTCGGCAGGTTCCATTTCATGTTTGATCCGCAGGCGTCGTCGACGCTCCTGTGCGGACTGCATCTGCACAAGGGACTCGATCCCTCGCTCGCTCCCGTGTTCAGCTCCAAGCGCGGCAAAGCGCTGCTCATGGACGAGTCGTGGGCATGGCCGAAGTTCTCCGCCGCCGCCGCGGATGGCGCGCTTGAGAGGATGCTGGCCGCCGCGTCCGAACGGCTTCCGCTGCCGCTGCTCATCGACATTGATGGCGGGTACGTGACAGAGCCCAGCGAGTTCGATCCGTATTCCGAGACGCGCATCAAGAGCGATTTCTACCGCTTCGAGATGACGTCCGGCGGCCGCGTCGCGGTTGGGCGGAGTGATCGGAAGGCGTTCATACTCAAGCTCCATCAGGCGGATACGGTGACCTCGCTTGGCGTGGCGCTGCGCACCCTGGGAAACGATCCGTGGCTCTGGCTGGGGGTGTCCATCTACGCGCGCTTCACGCCGAAACCCCTCGCCGCCGCGTCCAACGGCGCCGAATGGGACGCGCGCAGAACGTGGGAAGACTTCCTCGCCCTTCTCGCGCCGTGGATAAGGGAGAAGTGAGGGTGCTCGAGAAGCTATCCAGGTCTGTCTGCTCAAACGAGGAAATTCGCTCGATACTCGCGCGTAACCCGTTTGGAGTGCAGGCTTCAGCCTGGCATGGCAAGGGACAGCCTGAAGGCTGGACTGAAACGTATAGCACCTTCAATCCACATCCCATTTATCGCCATACCTGTCCACAGGGTATTCACGCCAGATGGTTGACGCGTTCTTCCTGCCAATTTCGTCCAGAAACTTCGCCGCGCTGGAATACGGCCATTCCTGCCATTTCGAAGCATAGCCATGTTTAATAGGATTATGGTGGACGTAATTGATGGACGCCCAGAAATGCCGTTCACCCCGCAAGCGTCGCTCGAAGCAGTTGCACCACACCTGTCGCCCAAGCGTGTTGTCCTCCTTGTTCCATTGTCGTGCGCAACGTCCGTGAAAGCGGCCAATGGCATGGAGCAACGCACTGACGTCGCTCGATGTCAGCACCACGTGATAGTGCGTGGGAAGGACGCACCACGCATGAAACGTGGAATCCGCCGCTGAGCAGACCTCCAGCAAATCCATTTCGCATGTGGACATCCGCTCGGGGGGGGGGCCGATAATGGGTTGGTGATTCAGGCATGTGGCGGAAAGGATGAACCGGGTGGCTTTCTCAACTTCATAATGCGGCGGCGAGTGCCATGGAAGTCCACGGGCTTTGCGGCCGGTTAGGACGGCTGCCCGCTGGTTTTCGTTCATCTTGCGCCAGTTGTACATGTGAAAGAAATACAGGCTGAAGCCTGCACTCCAAACGGTTGAGCATGGTTAAATAAAATTCGTTGAGCAGTTGCGTAATAATGATACTCGCGGTGTCATCAATAAGCTGAAGGGTTTTATCCATCTGCGTGACGTATCGCGGATCCGACTGGCTGGTGCATGTCAGGGAATCGGTTCAGTCTCTCATTTCCCAAGTCTCTTCAGGTCGTCCTTCGCATACCTTTGCCTTCCCCGTAACAGACACCAAGCTTGACTTGCGCTTAGGCGTCACCTTTTTCGGCGGTATCCCGCATCTACGTTGTATTCCGGCATTAACCAGTGTCCCGTGATAAAGATTCAGAAGTGCTTACTCTCACGCGCTAGGTTGCAACGGATACCGGGCCTCGAAGGTGGTGCCCGTCTCCGGCGAGGTCGTGAAGGAGACTGACCCCTTGAGGTATTTCTCGGTCAGGAGTTTGATGCTGTACGTGCCCAGTCCTCTGCCGCTTCCCTTGGTTGAGAAGGAGCGCTGGAAGATCTGAAGCCGGACGGCCTCGGGCATATGGCCGGGATTGTGGACGCGGAAGACCGCGCTGTCGCTGGTGGCCTCGCAACTGAGGGTGACAGTGCCGCCGGTCCTGAAGGCCTCGAGCGCGTTTTTGGTCAGGTTGCCGATGACACGTCGCAGGAGCGTCTTGTCGGTTGGGAACTGCACGCCCACGGATCCGGGATCGACGACGATATGCTTGTCGATGGCGACGGTGTGCTGCGAATAGAGTTCCGCCACGCCCTGTATGATGCGGAGCGAGTCGACGACTTCGAAGGTGACTGACAGTTCGGAGTTCTCCGCGGCCACGAGTTGCTTCTGCGCCTGGATCTCGTCGACAAGGACGGTTGCCGACTTGCTCACCAAGTCGATGAGCAGGTTGTGCTCTTTATCGCCGGTGCCTTGGAGGAGTTCGGTGATTCCTTGCAGTCCCCCCGCGGTGTTGAGGATGTCATGGAAGAAAATGTGCTCCAAGGCCTGCCGCCGCTTCTCGTCGCTGATGTCGGCGACCGCGAAGATGATGAACCGTTCTCCGTCAGCGTCCCATGGCGTCGCCCACACGCGAAGGTCGAGCACCGCCCCTTCCGTGTTGGTGATTCGGCATTCCTGGACGTCGTTGACACCTTCCAGCCCGTGGAGGATGGCCTTGACGGCCCCGCAGTACCTGCAGAACGCCGTTGTCCCACAACCGCCCCCTTGGGGATCGGCGGCGTGAAGGCACTTGAGGACTTCGCCAGGGCGGCAGCCGAGGGCCTCCTCGGCTTTGCGGAGGCCGACCACCTTCGCGAGTAGCTCGTTCGCGAAGACGATTTGACGGTTTTTGTCAAGCACCATCAATGCGTTCGGCGTCGCGTCGGCGAGTTTCTTCAAATAGGGGTGTTGAATGAAATAGCTCGCATCCCGACTTATCTCCTGCGGCGTTGAACGATCGGAAGAGGCGAATTGCGTTTTCATTCCTGTCGTATTCTGCGCAACCATAGCGTTGTTCCCCCGCACCTCAAGACGCGATTATTAAATACCTATCCCATTGAATATAACCTCGCCATAGGGATACGCAAAACCGCGCGATCCTTCAGTGGCGTTTCGTCACAGTTCCAACTCGCCCTGCTCGGGACCGGCGTCCAGCAGGGTGGCGACGGGAGCGAAGGTGCGTCGGTGGATAGGGCAGGGGCCGTGGCGCCGCAGGGCCGCGAGATGCGCGCTTGTGCCGTAGCCCTTGTGCCGATCGAAGCCGTACTCGGGATAGGCGCGGGCGAAGGCGTCCATGAGTTCGTCGCGGTGGACCTTCGCGAGAATGCTCGCCGCCGCGATGCTGGCCGACAGGGTGTCACCCTTGACGATCGCCTCGGAAGGCACGGGGAAATCGGGGACGGGCAGGCCGTCGATCAAGGCGAGGTCAACGGCGCCGACGCGGCGGACGGCCTCTCGCATCGCCTTGTGGGTGGCGAGCAGGATGTTGGTCTGGTCGATCTCCTGCGCGGAAACTTCGACGACCACCCAGCGGACGCCGGGAACGGTCATGATCTCGTCGCGGAGCACGGAACGCCGCTCGGCGGTAAGCTTCTTGGAGTCGTCGACAGGTGGGATGTGGCAAAAGGGGGGGAACACTACCGCTGCGGCGACCACGGGGCCGGCCAGCGGGCCACGGCCGACTTCGTCAATTCCGGCGACTGAGGAGTGCCCAGACTCCCACAGGCGCCGTTCATGATCAAGCATGCCGGGGCGCACCATGCGCAAATTACGCTTTGATATAGCGCTTTTCCTTGACGCGGGCGGCCTTGCCCAGTTTCTCCCTGAGGTAGTAGAGTTTGGCGCGACGCGTCGCCCCGCTCTTCATGACCTCGATGCTGACGATGCGCGGGGAGTTGATGGGGAAAACCCTCTCCATGCCCTGGCCGAAGGCGACGCGCCGGACGGTGAACGTCTCCTTGATGGCGTGCCCCTTGCGGGCGATGACGGTGCCGACGAACGCCTGCACGCGTTCAGTCTCGCCTTCGATGATTTTCGAATTGACCTTGACGGTGTCGCCGACGTTGAACTTCGCGATATCGCTTCGGCACTGTTTTTGGTTGATCTTCTCAATCAGGTTCATTATCGTGTCCTCCACTAGATAGTATTATCAAAATTGGTTCTGTGTCAAAATTTTTCTTCGCAGGGAGTCTTGCTGCCCTTCGCCTTCTCTATCAAGTCGGGGCGCCTCCGCATCGTGTCGGCGAGCGACGCGTCCCTGCGCCATTTCTCAATCTTCTTGTGATCTCCCGAGATAAGAACCTCGGGAACCTTCAATCCTCTGAACTCGGCCGGCCGCGTGTACTGCGGATACTCAAGCAACCCATCGGCAAACGACTCGTTCTCCGCCGACCCCTCTCCGCCAAGCACTCCCGGCAGCAGCCGTGTGACGGCGTCGATGATCGCCATCGCCGGGATGTTGCCGTTGGTCAAGATGAAGTCCCCGATCGACAACTCGCAGTCGACCAACGCCTCCCTGACCCGCTCGTCAACGCCCTCGTAATGGCCGCAAATCACTATCAGATGACGCTCCGTCGCCAGACGCCACGCCGTCTCCTGCGTGAACAACTCGCCCCGTGGCGTCGTCAATATCACCAGACTCTCCGGTCCACGGAGCGCCTCGACCGCCTTGAACAGCGGCTCGGGCTTCATCAGCATTCCCGGACCGCCGCCATACGGCGTGTCGTCGACCGTCCGCCGTTTGTCGTCGGTGAAGTCCCGCAGATCGACGATATTTATTTCAATCAGCCCCTTTGCCTTCGCCATGCCGACCATGCTCTCGGTGAGCGGCCCGTCGAAGACCTTCGGGAAAATCGTTATGATGTCAACTCGCAACCTGATCGATAACCTCGACGCTCATCTGACGGTTCAGTCGGCTGCCCGCGCCGGCCACAAGCGAACGTATGGCCATGATGGTTTTGCCGCTTTTTCCGATGATCTTGCCGATGTCTTCCTTCTCGCAATTGATGTTGATGACCTGCCCCTTCTCGTCCTCGACCAATTCGATCTTGACTGCGGTGGGGTTGTCGACGAGCGCCCGGACGACGTAGTCGACGAAGGCCAGAATGTCCTTGAGGCTTTTCTCGGCATTGACCGGACGCGTGGGTTTCTTTTCTTGCTCGGACTTCTCGAACTTCTCGGCCTTCGGAGCCGCCACGGTCGGCGTTCCCGGTTTCTTCTCTTCGGGAGAGGAGGATTTGCCGCTGAAAATACTAAGGAGTTTCTTGATCATTGCTTCTCGCACCTCGGATTGATTGTGGAGTTCGGAGGGTGGTTGTTGAGACGGAGACGCCTGGCTGCGGATGAAAATGCTGCCCGCAAGAAAAGGAGTCGCGCAATCTCTGAGTCTTAGGCCTTCGCCGCCTGTTCCGCAGGAACGGCCTTCGCCTTCGCCCGCTTGATGACGTCGGCAACAGTCTCCGACGGTTGGGCACCCTTGGAAATCCAATACTCGGCCCGTGAGACGTCGATCTGCTCCTTGCTGTGCTTCGGATCATAGAAGCCCAACTCTTCGACCGTCCTGCCATCCCTCTGGAAACGGGCGTCGGCGACGACTATGCGATAGCTGGGCATGTTCGTTGTTCCGAGCCGCTTCATCCTGATTCGTACCGCCATTAGAAGAACCTTTCCTTTTCCTTTGCTACAACTTCGCGGTGAACATTTATGTCACACGCGTCCACCCAAAATGAGACGCGCTGAATACCACACTTCTATTGCAATCCGAAAATAGGGCGATTCGGCGGGAAATCAAACCATCACGCATTTTTATGACGAAAAAAATCATAGGGGGACTTCGACGGCTTCGACGATCTCGGCGACCACCGCCAATCCCTCCGAGGGCATGCCGAGGAGGTCCCGGCGTTTGGGGATCACGCGGTGCCCAAGCGTCAGCGGGGCGGACGCCTTGACATCGTCGGGCAGCACGTAATCGCGCCCGTCGAGCAGCGCGCGCGCCTGGCTGAAGCGCATCAGGTCGAGGGCCGCCCGCGGGCTCGCCCCGTAGGCGAGCGTGTCCGCGCGGCGGGTCCGTCCGACAATCTCCGTCACATACAGACGGATCTCGTCGGAGACGCCGATGCCCCGCGTCGTCTCCTGAACGGCGAGCATCTCCGCCGTGTCGATGACCGGTTGGAGCGTGTCGATTGGCCGCTCGGTCTTCTGCTCCTTCAGCATCCGCATCTCCATCTCCTTGTCGAGGTAGCCGATGGCGAGTCGCAGCATGAAGCGGTCCATCTGCGAGACGGGAAGGGGGTAGGTCCCCTCGATCTCGATTGGATTCTGCGTGGCGACCACGAAGAACGGCCGGTCTATCGGGTGTGCGGCGCCGTCGACGGTCACCTGCAGCTCCTCCATCGCCTCAAGGAGGCTTGATTGCGTCCGCGGCGTGGCCCGGTTGATCTCGTCGGCCAGCAGGACGTTGGCGAACACTGGCCCGCGGGTGAAGCGGAACTCCCCCGTGGATTGGTGGAAGACGGTCACCCCGGTGATGTCGGACGGCAGAAGATCGGCCGTGAACTGCACTCGCCTGAACGTTCCGGCGATGGATTTGGCGATCGCCTTCGCCAGGAGCGTCTTGCCAACCCCTGGCACGTCCTCCAGCAGAATGTGTCCATCGGCCATCAATGACAGCACGGACGCGGACGACGCCTCGTCCTTTCCGATGAAGACCGTCCGGATGTTGTCCAACAGTTTTCGGCCGAGCCTGGCCGCTTCCGCGATGTCAATTGGTTTGGTCATTGGTCATTGGTCATTGGTCATTGGTCATTGGGAATATCCGTCTCGCATTACAGTAGTGAGGAAAAGCCTGTTGTCAAAATGCGCGGAATTTCCCGTGGCTGGCAAGGTATGCTATAGTAAACCAATACTGAACGCGGCGTGAACCACGGAGGATCCAAGCAATGGAGAGGCAGCCCAACGAGTCCATGCGCAAGCAGCAGAAGCCCCCGATAGGCGCGGGGATCAACGCAGTCCTGCCCAATCAGACGCAAGGAAACAGCGCGCTACCTCTCATCTGGGGTGGGGTCGGTTTCCTCATCCTGCTGATCATCGTCATAGTCCTCGCCATGGGGCCAGGGTCTAACAGGCCTGACAACGTTCCCCGGCCAAGAAAACCGTCGGAGGATCCCACCATGAAGAATGCGAAGACCGTCCGCACGGAGATCTGGGGGAGCAAGCCTCCCGAGCAGCCTGCCCCTCCTCCTCCCGTTCCGGTCAAACGCGAGACGCCCAAGGACGCCCGCGGCGGGCAACCACCTGTGAATAGATAGCGGATTAAAGCTCAACATCTTTGAAAATAAGAAGAAACAAACACCACCACGCCTCACACAAGGTGGGTCGACCGCCCGGTCAATCGGACGCTTAACGCTGAAAGGCACGGCGACCAATTGAGTTGCGGGTAAGCTCCGCATTGTTACGTGAGCGGAAACAACAGAGGAGTGTGTAATGCGAATGTCGTCTTTGTCGGGGTCCTGGAGTGGACTGGTCGCCGCGGTGTCACTGCTGTTTGCGGGAGCCCTGACGGGATCCGCCGAGGTGAAATTGCCGAAGATTTTCGGCAGCAACATGGTGCTTCAACGTGACGCGCCTATCGCCGTGTGGGGATGGGCCGCCCCGAACGAGGCCGTGTCCGTCGCCGTCGGCGACGCGAAGGCCGACGCCAAAGCGACCGCCAAGGGCGAGTGGCGCCTCGACCTGCCCGCGATGAAGGCCGGCGGCCCCCTCAAGATGACCGTGAAGGGCTCGAACGAGGTTGTCTTTGACAACGTGATGGTCGGCGAGGTCTGGCTCTGCTCCGGACAATCGAATATGGAGATGGGGATCAAGGCCTGCACTGACGCCGACACGGAGATTCCGGCCGCCAACAATCCCGCGATCCGCCTCTTCAAAGTCCCGAAGAAATTCACCCAGGCTCCCCAGAACGACGTGGACGCCGTATGGAAGGTCTGCACGCCCGAGACCGTCGCCGAGGGCGGTTGGGGCGGTTTCTCCGGCGCGGGTTACTATTTCGGCAAAGAGTTGAACAAGGCGCTGAACGTCCCCGTCGGCCTTATCGACGCCTCATGGGGCGGAACGAGAATCGAGCCGTGGACCCCTCCCGCGGGCTTCGCGAAAATTCCCGCCCTTGCCTCTGTGTACGAACTTGTCCAAATCATGGATCCCGGAACTGATCTTCACAAGCAGCGGCTTGAGAAGGTGCTGAACGACGTCGGGGCCTGGACCGAGCAGGCGAAAAAATCTATCGTTGAAAAGACGGCCGCCCCCATCCTGCCGAAATATCCCGACGAGTTGCTGCCCCCCAAGGATCAACAGGTTCCCGCCACCCTCTACAACGGCATGCTGCACCCGATCGTCCCCTTCGGCATCCGCGGCGCCATCTGGTATCAGGGCGAGTCGAATCACGGGGAGGGGATGCTGTACACCGAAAAGACGAAAGCCCTCGTCAACGGCTGGCGTGAGGTGTGGAAGAATCCCAAACTCCAATACTTCTTTGTGCAGATCGCCCCCTTTTACTATGGGGAGGAGAACCCCAACGTCGTGGCCGAGTTCTGGGAGGCGCAGGCGGCAGTCGTCCCGGCGGTTCCCGACACCGGCATGATCGTCACCACCGACATCTCCGATCTCAAGGACATTCACCCGAAGAACAAGAAGGAGGTCGGCCGTCGACTTTCACTCCTGGCCTTGGCCAAAACCTACGGCAAGGACGTGGTGTGCGTCGGCCCCTCGTTCAAATCGATGAGCGTCGAGGGCGCCAAAGTCCGCCTGACCATGGACGGCGTCGGCGGCGGGCTCGCCTCCCGCGACGGCAAACCGCTCGATTGGTTCGAGATGATTGACCAAGACGAGGGCGGATTCGTCAAGGCCGACGCCGCCATCGACGGCGCGTCGATCGTGCTTTCTGCCCCGAGCGTCAAGAAACCGGCCGCCGTCCGCTTCGCCTGGAGCAAGATCGCCGAGCCGAACCTGATGAACAAGGAGGGGCTGCCTGGCGTGCCCTTCCGCGCCGGCGAAGTGCCCAAGCGTGACCAACTCGTCATGGTCCCCGAGGCGAAAGACTACCAGCTGGTCTATGACCTCGATCTGTCGAAGCTCGGCGCCGCCATAACCTACGACGTGGACAACCGCGCGAAAATCAACAAGCCGTTTGACCGTGTGGCGTACATCCTCGAGCTCGAGGCCCAGGGCGGACAGCCGCAGTACGTCTATGCCTCCATGGACGCCTTCACCGACGACCTCGGCAAACTCGGCGTCCCGACCGTCGCCTCTGGCGCCAATTTTCAGCAGAAGGTCAATAATTTGACCGTCTTCTCGAACGTGCAAGGTATCGTCACGGGCGGCGGATTGAAGGGCGGCAATATCGAGTTCTGGCCGAACAACTATGGCCCCCAAAACAGCAAAGGCATTCCAAACGCCACAAACGATGGCTACGACTTCGGTGATCAACCGTCCGACCCCGCCGACGGCTACGGTTCGATGCAGATCCACAATTTCGAGGCGAAGCAGATCCTCTTCGCCATCAATAGCTGGAAGTCCGGACCGCAGGCCGACATCGGCATCGGGAACCGCAAGGACGACAAGAACACCGACTGGACGTTCGCCAAGAACGGCTCTTCCTACGCCAAAAAGCGTCTACGGGTTCTCGTCCACCTGAAGTAACCTTTGTGAAGGTCAAGGGTATAAAGAGAATTGGGTTCAGGGTTCAGGAGTCAGGGGGAATTTCTCCCTCCTGAACCTGGAAACCTGGACTTTCGATACTGAAGCCACGTTGCTGAAATGTGTCGACTTAACTTGCTGCATTTGAGGAGACTATGCGCATCCTGACTTACACCCTCACGTTGCTTGTCTGTCTCGCGGGGAGTCGTCTCGCCGCCGAGGGGAACGATCTTGAGATCCTCGAGCAGGACAACAAGGAGGCACCCTTCGAGAAGCCAGCCAAGGGGGCCGAGCGTCCTTTCTTCATGGGGTTCAGCAACATTCCGCCCGCCATCTCTATCGACGGGATCGCCGCCTATGTGAAGTTCCTCGACAAGCACAGCGACATCGTGTGCCTCAACTTCGACGGCGGCGTTCCATGGGTCGAAGCCCTCAAAGGCAAAGACTTCTCAATGAGCCTGATGGACGACTGGAAGGGCAACCGGGACGTCGTCCCGAAAGGGAACACCATCCTCCTCTCTCTCACCCCCCTCGACTTCTCGCACGTCAAACTGGCGAAGTACTATGGCGAGAAAAAGGATCTTGAGCTTCCCCCCCAGTGGAGCAACAAGACCTTGGACAACGCCGACGTCAAGAAGGCCTATCTCAACTACGTCAAGGCGGCCGTCAAGTTCTTCAATCCGAAATACGTGTCTATCGGACAGAATGTCAACGAGGCCCTTACCGCCTCCCCCGCGGCATGGCGCGACTACAAGGATCTCCACAAGCACATCTATGCCGAACTGAAGAAGGAGCATCCCAAGCTCCGCGTCTTCGCCACCGTCTCCTTGTCGCACCTCTCGGGCCTCTACGGAGCCGACAAGGGATTGCAGAAGCGCGAAGTCGCCGAACTGCTCAAGTCATGCGATCTGCTCGGACTCTCCGTGTTCCCGTATGGGCCAGGCTATCCCTCGAAAAACAAGGCGGAGGCTTTGGACGACGACTTCTTCGCTCCCGCGGCCGCCCTTGGCAAACCCATCGGCATCGTCGAATGCGGCGTGCCCTCGAGGAAGTTCAAAGGGCTTGGCGGCGAATACGACTTCGGCGACGTCTACCAGAAAAGTTTCATCGACTTCGTCCTCAAAACCGCCCAGAAGCGCAAGTTCGAGTTCGTCGTCAACAAGGTCGCCATCGACATCGACAAACTGCTGGAACTCTGCCCCCAGGACTTCCGGGACTTCATCGTCCTCTTCGCCTATACAGGATTGGCGAAGGCCGACGGTTCGCCTAAAAAATCACTCTCCGTCTGGGACGCCTACTTCAAGCTGCATGTCTCCTCCGCCGGGCAGTGATATGCGGCAAAACGTTATGCTATGTCGCCGCTGGCAGAGTCAGGCGCAGCCTGACTACTTCTTCGAAAACGCGCTGAACAGATCGATCGGTAGCGGCAGGAATGTCGTCGTGTTGTGCTCGCTCGCCATCTCGCGCATCGTCTGGAGATAGCGCAGTTGCAGGGCGATCGGCTCCTTTGCGATCAAGGCGGCGGCCTGGACCATTTTCTCGGCGGCTTGAAATTCGCCTTCCGCATTCACGACTTTGGCGCGGCGTTCGCGTTCGGCTTCGGCCTGCTTGGCCATCGCGCGCTTCATGCTGTCCGGCAACGCCACCTCTTTCACCTCCACCCCCGTGACTTTGATGCCCCACGGCTCGGTCTGCTTGTCAGTGATCTCCTGCAGTTTCAGGTTGATGACATCGCGCTGCGAGAGCAGGTCGTCCAGCGGCGACTGGCCGAGCACGCTGCGCAAGGTCGTCTGCGCGATGAGCGACGTCGCCATCCAATAGTTTTCCACTTTCACCACCGCCGCGTTCGGATCCACGACGCGGAAATACACCACTGCGTCCACCGTCGCCGGCACGTTGTCGCGTGTCATGATCTCCTGCTTCGGCACCTCGATGGTCACGACGCGCAGATCCATCCGCACCATCTTGTCGACGAAGGGTATCAGCAAAATGAGTCCCGGTCCTTTCGCACCCTGCAACTTGCCCAGGCGGAAAATGACCCCGCGCTCGAATTCGCGCAAAATGCGGACGGCCTGCGGCAGGAAGAAAAGAGCCAGCGCGACCATGACGATGATCGGCCCCATCCCCAATTTAAAAGCCCCAACTATGAGTTCGTTCACGATTCCTCCTTTGGTTTGATTTCCTAAATAGCTCTATATACCTGCGGTGTTTGATACAGATTGTGCGGGTGCGACGACGGAAATAAAATAGAAAACAATTTTGTCGCCAAAATTGTTTTCGGTATTGTTCTGACTCACGTATCGGGTGTGGTGTGCGCCGCCTTTGGCTTGACTTTCATCGTCAGCCCTTCGATGCCGGTGATCTCCACCGGTTGGCCTTGCTCGATCGGCGTTTCGCTCACGGCGTCCCACAGCTCGCCCTCGATAAACACCTTGCCGCCTTGCGCGTCAATAGGGGAGCGCGCGTCCACCGTCCGCCCAAGCATGGTCTCCTTGCCGGAGCGAACCGGATTGAACTGCGCGCGGATCCCCTTGCCGACGATGAAAATGAAGAACGCCGCCGTCACGATCGTCGCCGAAACAATCCAGGAAAGCGGCAGCCCAAAGCCGGGGCCGGTATGACTGAAGAGCATCAACGCGCCAAGGAAAAACGACACGATGCCGCCCACCGTCAACACGCCGTGCGTCGGCGCGAAAACATCTGCGATAAACAAAAGGATCGCCAGTCCGATCAAAAACAGTCCGGTGACGTCGACCGGGAGGATCGCCGACATGTACAGCACGAGGATCAGCGCGATCGCTCCCACCACACCCGGCAGAATCGCGCCGGGACTGCTTAGTTCTCCGATGATGCCGTAGATCACCATCAGCATCAAGATGAACATCACCTCCGGACGCAACACGAGTTGCGCGAACCGCTCCCACGTGTTCATGGGGATTGCCGCTATCTTCGCATCCGCCGTGCGGAGCGTGCGCTGGTGGGATTCGCGGCCATCAAGCTGTTTGAGCAGATCGGGCATCGTGTCGGCGATGAAGTCGATGACGTGGGCGGCCAACGCCTTCTCGGCGGTCGTCGCGGCGCTTTGCACGACGGCGGACTTGGCCCATTCCACGTTGCGCTTGCGTTTGTCGGCGATGGATTCGATGAAGGTTGAGGCGTAGTTCTCCATCTTTTGCTTCATCACCTCGTCGACCTTCTCCACCGCGCCGGATCCGCCGAACTCGACCGGATGCGCCGCGCCGATGCTGGTGTTCGGCGCCATCACCGCGATGTCGGCGGACAAGGTGATGAACACGCCGGCGCTGCCCGCGCAGGCGCCGGATGGCGAGACATAGACGACCACGGGAACTTTTGACGCGTAAATGGTCTGGACGATCTGTTTCGTGGATTCGAGCAGACCGCCCGGCGTGTCGAGTTGGATGATGAGGCACTCGTCATTGCGCGCCGCCGCGATGTCCACCGCGCGGGAAATGTAGCTGGCGGTGGCCGGACCGATGGCTCCGTTGATTTTAATCAGTCCGACTTGCCCGGCCTGCATGGCCGCCGTGCTCAGCAGCAGCGCGGCGCAGGTGATCAATTGCCAACACTTCATAGGTATAACTTCCTGTTTGGATTGTGCGCGATTCCGCCATACTAAGGATAGTGGAACAGCCACCAGAAGTCAAGTGTTAGGGGGCGAGTTGGTGATGATCTCCGAAGGCTGAGAGTTTCTTGCGCCGCGCAGCGGCTTTGGAGTGCGCGCGGCAAGCGGAGCGCGACGCCGCTGTGGATTGCCGCGGAACGGCTTCCGGAGCGAGGACGCTCCTCGGTTAGGCAAAGCTCAGTCGCACCGCCGCGGCGGTTTGCCTGAGCGCTCCAAAGCGGCTGCGCCGCAGGAGATGCGGCGGACGCCTACTTCGTGGCTCCGAACTCGAAGGTCCTGAGCTTCTGGTAGCGGTTCTCGTCGGTGTGGATCGACTCCATGAACGCCACGCCATTCACGTCGAACCCGGCGCAGGGCAGAGTCTTGTAGCTTTGGTCGGAAGCCTTCTTCAGGCAGTCGAAGAATTCCTTCTGCGCGTCCTTAAGGCTCTCCTTTGTGTCCGCGCTGAAGATGGCGCAGGAGATATGGAATTTCGACTCGGTGCCGCAGGTGAAACCTTCATTGCCCATGTCGACTCCGACGGTGCTTGACAGCGTCGTCATGCTGTCGTAAGGATCGCCTTTCTTCGAGAAGTCGTACGCCAGGAAATCGTTCTTGGTCGTCAGCTTCGATCCATCGGCTAAGTCTTTAATAGAAAAAGACTTGCCTCCGTAGTCCTGCATCAATTTTACCAACGCCTTCGCCACCGCGGCGCGGTCGGCGTCGATGTTGTCGTCATAGGGGGCGACGTCCCGCGCGAGCGAGACATGCAGGTCGGAGCTTTTGAAGAAGGTCACGTTTCCGTTGTCGAGTTTGACCGTGGTGCCGTAGCCTTCAGTCGACGTCGCGTACCCCGCATCCTTCAGCGCGGAGATCATGGCGGTCTGCCGTTCGACGATCGAGGTGGCGAGGTCGGGCGGCACAAGTTCGAGCGTCGACGCGCTGGTGGTTTTCGTCATGGCCGCCACGAAATAGGTCGTCTTGGACGGCGGCGGCGGCACGTCGCCGAAGTCCACCCAGCCGCCCTGCGTCTGCTTGACGCGGAAATGTTGTGTGGCGGGATCGCCGAAGTCCGCGTTGATGACCTCGAGCGTCACATCGAGTTTCCCGATGAAGCGTCCGAACCCAGATGACGACTTGATCAGGCTCATCTTTCGCGCGTGCGAGTTGGTGACCGTGATGAACAGGTTGCCGTTTTGGTAAAGGTAGTCTGTGCCTTCCGTGAGCGTCCCAAAATCCTTCTGCCAATCGGCGATGATCGACGGCCCGAACGGAACGGTGTGGTCGTGCCCGCCCACGATGAGGTCGACATTCGTCGCCTCTCCCATGATCTGCTGGTCGCTGTAGCTGTGCGCCGAGCCGTCGCTGGCGAGGCGGTTGGTGTCCTCGTGGGTGATCAGCACGACGACGTCGATTCCCAGCGCCTTCGTGACGGTGTCGATGGCCGCCTTCACCTCGTCGGCGTACGGCTTGACGAGTGTGAAACTGCTGGCGTAGGGATCCTGCTTGCCCCAGTGGTTCTTGTCCGAGGAGCAGGCGGGAGCGAGCAGTACTTTGACCTCGCGGCCGCCGATGGTGAGCGTCCTGACGTGTTTGCGCAGAACCGACTCCGGCGTTTGGCGTCCTTTGTAGCTCAGATTTACGGCGTCGATGGGGAGGTTGTAGTAGTCGGCCTGCGACTTTCCGCCTTGCCCGTCGATATAAAGGAAGTAAAGGCTCTTTAGGCCCGCGTCGTTGAACTTGCAGCAGACGCTGTCGTGGTTGCCGATCGCCATGGCGTCGTAGTAGCTGTTCATCTGGGACAGCTCCTGAAACATCCGCACCTGGCCGGTGAGGTTGTCGCTGGTGAAAAGGTTCCGGGCGTAGGGCGGGTCGAACTCCGGGCTGTTCTTGTAGGCGGTGAGGTAGTCGCCGGCGTCGAGGTAGATGACCTTGTCGTCCCCTTGGGTGTTGGTCTCGGTGGCATACGTTTTGAAGTAGTTGCCGACTGTCGTGAGATAGCCGCCCGTCTCGTGCAGGTCGCCCGTCTGAAGGATGTGGATGGTGTAGTCTACGGGCGGGGGCGGCGTCACCTCCGTGGTGAAGGTCATGTCCTCGCCCCTCGAACTGCCGCGCTCGTTGGTGGCGGAGAGCCGGTAGTGGTAGAGCGTGCCTGGCAGGAGGCCGGTGACGGAGGCGGAGACCGTGGACGTCCCGCTGCCCGCTCCCGCGGAAACCTCAGGCGTCCTAAGCCCATAGAGCGCAGTGAGGCCGTAGTCGAAATACCAGACCGTCGCCGAGTTGTTGGGGTTGACCAGCCCCATGGGAGTCGCCCCCGTTGTCCCCACCTCAACCGCCTCCGACGTCGTCGCGGTGGGCGGCGCGGCCTGCGCGAGCGTTGTAAAGGTGTGGTCTTCCCCGACCACTCTGCCGTTCTGATTATGCGCGGCGAGCCGGAAATGGTAGGTCGCACCCGACGCCAGACTGCTGGCGACGGCCGCTTCGTATACCACGCCAACGCCACCCTCTATGTCGGGAAGGTCGACGACGCTGCCGTAGTCCGTGTCGAGGCCGTATTCGAAGAAGCAGTCCGTCTTCGCTCCGTTCGGATTGACCAGCCCTCGCAGTTCGGCGGAAGAGGTCGAGATGTACCAGGGATCCGATGTCGTCGCTTCGGGAAGCGTCCCGGCGTTGAAGGCGAAGCGCCCGCCCTCCTTCAAGGCGTTGTCGAGGCACAGCACGCAGACGGTGGACGTGGCCGTCACCGCAGCGGGAAGCGTGAACGCCAGCGAGCTCTCGCCTGTCGTGACGTCCATGCTGCTGGCTTTCCCCGACGCGTCGGCGTGGATGAAGCTGCCTTTGATGATCTTGCCGGCCGCCTTCTTCAGCTTGCCGCTTTTCGCGTCCGTGTACTCCACCGACACCTTCGGCGTCCCTGTTCCGAAATACGTTCCGGTGAGCGCGATCTGGTCCCCCGACTTGCCGGTTGACGGTGATGCGGCGGCGATGGTCGGACAACGCACCTGAAACGACGACGACACGACCGTGGGCGTTTTGCCCCAGCCGCTCTCCTTCGGCAGGACGACCAGTTGGTACGTGTCCGACCGCGTCTTGACCGAGAACTCGCACTTCACGGTTTTCACGCCAGCGGCGAACTCGGCGCTCCTCGTGACGATTTTGACGGACTTGAGTTTCGTCCCCAGCGCGCCACCCGTAATGGAGACGACGGGCTTTTTCGTGAACGCCTCCAACCCTTCGACGCTCGACGCGGAGACCTCGAAGACCGAGCCCAGGCCGACTTTGTACTGCGATTCTTGGGCGATGGCCGGAAGATACCAAATAAGCGAAAGCGCGGACGATAGGAGCATGGCATGGAGGTGTTTCATGGCGTAGATTCCTGTGGCGGTTAATTATGCCGCGCGCGAGCTTCGCGCCGCGTCGAGATAGATTCTCCCCCGTTTAGCGTATAATAGGGTAGACGGGAATTGATCGGAATTCAACAGGCGATACTGCGTGTTCAGCGCGCCCACTTCCGTCGAGGCGATGTTCAACCATGAAAGAATCATGCGGCGTCCCGAAATGGCGCGGGGAGCGCGCTCCCGTGGGCGCGCTTAGGTC
>CAYTFM010000119.1:0-16254 GCA_964436735.1 uncultured Victivallales bacterium
GCTATGGATGATTTGTTGGTGACGCCTTGTGCCGCGGTTGGTCTTGCAGCCGTATGCCAGGATACGGAAATAACTCTGCAAGGCGGATTACCGCCTTGCTTACGGCGTAGAGGCGACAGGGGGCTTTTGCTTATTGTGAGCTTGTGGGGTATGTCTATTATATGCATTAAACAACTTCTCAAGTGGGATGATTTAATTTACATTTGTCTATTGTCGATTATATTATAAATTTAATGAATGAGCAAGATGGGTTCCATGTGAGAATCGACTATTGATATGAATAAAACGACCATTAAAAAACTTGCGGTGTTCAAGTCGGAGCGGTTTCGGAATCCGACGGAACTGGAGCGTTCGCTGGGACTCTGGGTGGATAGGATTGGCGCAGGAAAGGATTCGAAACGTCCGGAGGGGCTGCGGATTCTCGGTCTCTACGCCGCCGTTGAGGTGGTAAGCGGCGCGGGTGTGTATGTGGGGAAAACGGCGGGGGAGGTCAGCGTGGGGGGAGGGGACGTCATGCTGCTTTTTCCCGACGAGCCGGCGATGTACTACCCGCAGGGGGAGTGGCAGACACGCTGGATCGTCTGGAGCGGGCATCTGCCCGAGAGTCTGGAGGAGTGCGACTATTTCGGCAAAAGTTGTCCTGTGGTCCGTGGAGCGGGAGTGATCGTCGAGGAAGCGTTCATGCCGCTTCTTGGCATGATGGAGCGCGAGGACAGAGTTGCCGTTTTATCCCGTGGTTCGATTCTCATGCAGATGCTTGCGAAGCTGTATGAGCGGTGCGTGGTAAGTGACGGCCAGCATGGCGATGAATGGCTGCGGGGCGCGATGGCGGCGGCGATGGCGGACAAAGGAACGACGGTTGTCGAGCTTGCGAAGTCGTGTGGCATGAGCCAGACGCATTTCCGGCGGGTGTTCAAAAGCCGCGTCGGCATGAGCCCGAAAAGTTTTCTCATCTCACGAAAGATAGCAGAGGCTAAAGAGTTGCTCTCGCAAAGCGTCCCGATCAAGGATGTCGCCGCCACCCTCGGATTCAAAGATGAATTCCACTTCATGCGGACCTTCAAAAAGGTGACCGGCGGCACCGCCGGCACCTTCCAGCGCGGCGTGTTCAGATGAGGGGGGCCTGTGGGCGAAGGCGCATGCGAGCACCTACCCTGTCTTGTCGGGGGCGTTGGACTCGACGGACGGGGCGAGCATGCCAGCGGCATGGCCCTCGGTAAGTGGAGGCGATCCCGCATGACCAGCCTGCGCCAAACGGGAGAAATCCTCGTCCTCTCCGGTGACCAGGGAAGTCCACTGCGGTTCGCCAATGCGCGCCAGTGCCTGGGCGGCGGCGAGGCGGACGTCGCCGTCGGTATCGGCCAGTGCGGTGACAAGCGCCTCCACGGCGCGCCGGTCTTTCAGTTTCCCCAGCGCGGAGGCCGTCGCCTCGCGGACGAAGCAGTCGGAGTCGTCCATGAGGGCGATCAATGCGGGGACGGCCTGTCTGCTTCCCAATTCGGCGAGCGTCTCGATGGCCCCGAGGCGGATGTCGTGATCCTCATCAGCCAACAAGGCGGTGAGCGGCGCGACGGCTTTCAGTTCCCCCCGTTTGGCGAGGACGGTGGCGACGGCGTGGATGGTTTTCGCATTGGGAGGAAACCCCACGCCGGTATCCTGCAGTGCCCCGTTGAGCGCTGGTGCGGCTTTGCGCCCCATGCCGATCAGCGTTCTCGTCGCGGCCGCCCTGACCTGCTCGTGGCAATCCTCCAGAGCGAAGATGAGCGGGTCGAATACTCGGGGATCGTCCTGTTTGCCAAGGGCTTCGACAATGGCGCATCGCACCTCGCTGGGCGTGTCCCTCGGATCCCGTAGCGACCAGAGGAGCGGTTCGACGGCGCGCCGCGAGCCAAGATTGCCGAGAGCCTCCGCCGCGCGGACTCGTACATCCTCTGCGGCGTAGATGTCCGCCAAAATCCTCGAACTCCACCACACCTTGAACATGTCCAGCATGGGGATACCCCCTTTATGCGCAACGGATTCAATACGATAAAATAACGCTGATGGAGGGCGTTTGCCATGGCCACTCTCCCGGTGCCGCATTTACACACCGAAGGATCTGCTGCCGGAGGTGGAGCGTTGAACAGGAGAATGGAAGCGGCTGAAGAAAGTGTTGTCGGAGGTGTCGGCCCTCAGCGAGCGGATCGTCCGCCTCCACGGGCGAAGCCGAGGGGCCGGCATCAAAACCAAGTCCCGTTCTCATGCCATATGGGCGTCCGCGAGGAGCTCGACCGACAGATACGGGACGCTCTCGCTGAAAAGCTTGTCCACGAGGGAAATCCCTGCCGCGCCATCTTCATGGACGAGTGGGACGCGCCACCAAGAAGAGCGCATGGGCGTGGATCACGTCCATCCGGCCACGAGATGCGGACACACCATGCGGTAAATAAGCAAAGTATGCTCCACCGCCTCTTCTTCGTGATAAGGAGTTGCTGCTCGTCACTCCCGCCTTGAGGAATCGGATAGTGTGGTCTATCATATAAGCAATAGTTTAGTGTGAGCTGCAGTTTATACTCTATACGGGTGACAATTTTCATTTTCAACCTTATCGCGTATACCATGAAAGGATTCGAATATGAGGAAGACGCTTGTTTTCACTTTCTACGCTTTGCTATTCTCCGTGGCGGCCCAGGAGGAGCCGAGCAGATCCAGCAACACGTCCATGCCACCCATATTGGGAAAGCTCCACGCGGGGATCGAGGTGAAGCTTGCCGCCCTTGACGCCGCGCTGGCAAAGGCGGCCGCCTCTCTTGCCGTCACTGGAATCGACGGAGCCGACGCCCGAAAGGTTTTGGCCGGACTGCGCGGAATCGACCCGGCCGTGATCGATTGCGTAACGGTGAGCCCCGCCGGGAGGATCGTGGCCGTCGAGCCTGCTGTTTACCAAAAGCACGAGGGCGCCGACATCTCGGCCCAGCCGCAGGTGAAGGCCCTGATAACCGACAAGAAGCCGGTGACGAGCGAGGTCTTCCGGGCGGTGGAGGGGATGGAAGCCGTCGACATGGAATATCCCGTGCTGGGAAAGGATGGCGCGCTGCTCGGTTCGGTCAGCATCCTTTTCAATCCCGGAACGCTGATCGGAGCCGTGGTCTGGCCCATACTCAAGGGCACGCCTCTCGACGCCTGGGTGGCGCAGAAGAACGGCTGTATTCTCTACGACCCCGACGTCGAGGAGATCGGACTCAACATCCTCTGTGATCCCGCGTACGCCAAACAGCCGGAGATCGTCGAGTTCTTCAAGCTTGCGTCGTCGAGGGAGAAGGGGCAGGCCTCCTACGCAGTCAAAGTCGCGGGGAAGAAGGCGGAGGTCTTTGTCGAAGCGGGGTGGGTCACTGTCTGGTCGCACGGAGTGGCATGGAAGCTCGTGGTCACCAAGGCGGTGAACAGCGAGCCGTCGCTTGGGAGGCGCACGCTGACGATGCTTGGCCTCGTCTCCGCTGAGGACGCTTTGCGGAAACTGGCCAGCGATGATGCGTTGAAGACGGCCGCGGGGGAAGGGCGGGATGCCGAAGTTCTTGAGGCTTTGACGAAGTTCTACAAGGGGCATGTGGGCCTTTATTCGGCGCAGTGGGTCGACGCCAAAGGGGTCAACCGATGCGGCTATCCCAAGGAGAACAGCCTGACCAATTATGACTTCACCGCGCCGTCGGCGCTTCTCGCCGAGAAGACCCTTGAAGCCCTGAAGGGCAAGAAGGAGGCCACCTTCGTGGATCGCCTTGTGGAGGGCAACACCGGCGAGTTCTTTCTCGCTCCCGTCCTCAGCGGCGAGACCTACTGCGGAATGATCTACTTCATCCGCCTGAGATAAGACACACCGCAGCTGGTGGCGTGCCTCCGGTTGCGCAAAGATCACTGTTGGGAAAAAGGGGTGAAGAGATGGTTTTGGGACTCAGGAAATTTGCGGTGGTTACAGCCTTGACTTCCGTACCAATGGCAGTGCCCTTTTGGGGCAAACGGCCGTGCGTGCGCTTGGCCGTGACGGTTGGATTATTGCCGTTGCTTGTTGCTGCGGCCAGTGGCAATGACTGGCCCCAGTGGCTGGGGGGGCCGCACAACGATGGCGTCTGGCGCGAAGCGGGAATACTGACCACCTTTCCGGCCTCCGGTCTCGTCGCGAAATGGCGGACGCCTGTCGGCCCGGGATATTCCGGCCCCTCGGTGGCGAATGGTTCCGTGTTCGTGATGGATCTCCAGAAAGCCAGCACCGGCGACACCAGCGAGCGAGTTCTGTGCCTGGATGTGGACAGCGGCAAAATCCGCTGGGAGTATTCCTATCCATGCAAGTACAGCGGCGTCGGCTACGATTCCGGCCCCCGCGGCACTCCCGCCGTCGCCGACGGCAAAGTCCACACGCTCGGAACCATGGGGGACTTGATGTGCCTGGATGCGGCGGACGGGAAACTCCTGTGGCGGAAAAACCTTTCCAGCGAATATCAGGTCAAGGTTCCCACCTGGGGATTCTCCACGCAACTGCTCTTGGATGGAAGGTACCTGTATTGCATCGTCGGCGGCGAGGGGCATGCGGTGGTGGCGTTCGACAGGAACACCGGCAAGGAGCTGTGGCGGGCGTTGTCGTCCCGGGAACCCGGTTATTCCGCTCCGGTCATTCGCACGATCAATGGCAAACGGCAGCTTGTCATCCGGCATTCCGATGGCCTCGCCGGCCTGACGCTCGAAACTGGCGACGTCATCTGGTCGGCGGCGTTCCCGACCAAGATGGGCATGGCGATCTGTACCCCGGCCGTGTTCGAGGATCGAGTCTGCATCTCGGGCCAATGGGAGGGCGCGGCCATGTTCAAGGTGTCGCCCGACAAGAAAGACGCCACTCTTTTGTGGAGCATCGACGCCGGCCTCACTCCGGAGGAGACATTTCGGACGGCAGGATTCAACAGCGCCATGAGCACCGTTCTCTTTGACGGCAGCCAGGTGTATGGCGTTTCCCTGCATGGCGAACTATGCGGACTTGACGCCGCAACTGGCCATCGCATCTGGACATCGCTTGCGCTGACAGGCGAACCCAAGCCCAAGGACAAATGGTTCACGGCTTTTTTTGTGCCGCACGACAACCACTGTTTTGTCTTCACGGAGAAGGGCGCGCTGCAGATCGCCCGCCTGTCCCCAGCCGGTTACGAGCTGCTGGACGAGACCCGTCTCTGCGAACCTGACATGCCGGTGGGCAACCGCAAGGTCGTCTGGTCCCACCCCGCCTTCGCCAACCGTTGCATGTACGTTCGCCGCAACAGCGAGGTGATCGCGTTTTCCCTTGCCGCGACGGAAGGCAAAACACCCTGAATCAGCTTCTCGCCTGGAAAGCCTTTCCATCGAGGAATCCCAGGGGCGCAGGTGTGGGTGATGTCAGCGGATCTCCTTGGGCCTTATCAGCGCACCCACCTTCGCCGATGCGATGTTCAACCATAGAAAGAACATGAGGCGTTCCGGAATGGCGCGGGGAGCGCGCTCCCGTGGGCGCACTTTGGTTTTGTGGTGGTTAGTTTCAGAGGAGATGCCACGCCTTGGAAGTCCGCCAGCGTTGGGCCGTTGCGCGTCCGTCGGTCGCGGAAGAGGAAGTGCCAGATCTCGTACGGCCAGACCTTTCTTCCGATACGGTAGTACCAGCGCTGCGCCGCGCGCAGGCCGCGGTCGGGGTGCGCCATGACGCGGCACAGGGCGCGCGGACGCAGTTGCATGACGGCCTCGATCAGCTTCACCCAGAGCACGACGCGCCATGGTGGCATGTTCCGGGTGGCCAGCACCTGATGTTTGTAGTCCCAGCGGCTGAGATCCGTCTGGATCACGCGGCGTCCTGCTTCCTGGGCGTAATACGCCGTCCAGCGGTGCGGGGTCGCGTAAAGCAATTGGATTTGGTCGGGGTCGTACGCCAGCAGCCGCCGCAGCCCGCGCAGATAGTCGGCATCGGACTCCTGCTCGAAGCCGGACACCCAGGTGGCCATGGACAGAATGCCGTGTCGGCGCAGGAGGCGGATGGCCTCGCGGTCATTTTCGCTCGAGCCGTCCTTGCGGATTCTGCGCAACGTGGTCTCGTCGGAGCTTTCGATGCCCAGCAGCCACCGCGCGACGCCGGCCTTTTTGTGCAGCGGCAACAAGTCGGCGTCGCGGACGATGTCGTCCGCCCGGGTGGAGCCCACGAGGATCACGTTCACGTTCTCGCGGATCAGCGCCTCGAGGAAGGCGCGCCAGCATTCGCGGTCGGCGGTCGGGTTCTCGTCCGCCAGGTTGAACACCTCGACCGCGTGTTCCCGATGCAGCCGCGCGATCTCAGCCGCGAAGGCGACGGGGTCGCGGTGCCGCCACGGTCCCCAGAAGGGGCGTTGTCCGCAGTAGCTGCAGCGGTGCGGACAGCCGCGGGAGAACTGCACCACCACCGCGCGCCGGTCGCCCCAGTAGCGGTAGCGCGCCGGATCGATCAGCTCCCAGGCGATGCGGCAGGCGTCCAGATTTGCGACTGGCGGGGCCGCCGGCGTCGCCATTGCCGCGCCGTTCCTCCGAAAGGCCAGGCCGGGAATGTCGTCAAGGGACGTGCCGTCGGCCAGTGCCTTGATCAGGCGGGGGGTGGTCTCCTCGCCTTCGCCGCGCACGATCACGTCGATCTCAGAAGCGGCGTCAAGAATCTCGCGCCAGTGAAAGGTCGGATACACGCCGCCATAGATGATCCGGCAGCGGGGCAGGACGGCGTGGATCGACCGCGCGACCGTCACGACGCCGGGATGGCCGGAGGTTGATCCCGAGTGCCCCAGCAGCACGGCGTCGGGCGCGGCCGAAGCCACCCGGGCGGCGATCTCGGCGACAGGCAGCGGGCCGAACTCGGCGTCGAGAAGGCGCACCTCGTGGCCGGCGTCCAACAGCGGTCCGCCGACGGCCAGGAGGCCGAGGGGCGGAAGATGCTCCCGTGGAATGCGGCTGCCGATCGCGGGGTGCGGGGGATTGACAAGCATGACACGCATGGTTCCTCCTCCTTGGCTGGTTTTGTTCCCTGTTTGCAAACAAGAATAAACAGCAAAGAGCTCTGCAATACAGAGTATATGCCGTTTCCGCGGAAAACAAGGGGAGTTCGGGAAAAATGCGTGCCCCCGAGGTGGACCAGGCGGCGGTCCATTCCTGGCGTTAAAAACGGTAGATTAGTACATTCCGAGACCCTTATGGGGCGAGGTGCGATGATGAGGAATCTGCGACATCCCCTTGCGTTAGAGCCAGGGCGTCAATATTGTTGTCGAATGAAAACGAAGAACCACGACACCGTCTGAGCGCGGCGTCAGTTGTTATGCTCAATTAGGGTGAAAATTTCAAGTTTAAATTTTCACCCTAATTGAGCGTAACACCCACTATTCGTGAAGAGAGGACGCAAAACCATGAAAGCCCGCACGCTTCTGCCCCTTCTGTTGCTGATAGGACTTCCCTCCTGCCAGAGCCCATCCACCCATGATCCTCTGCTGGATGGCATGGTTGGTGTGTGGCAGTACAGATATCAGGATGTGTTTCTTGGTCACACTGACAACCTGATCTTCCACGAAAACGGGCGGTTCGAACTGCTGACCACCGACAAGATTGTTGGGTTTGGTATGAAGGGTTCCTGGCGTGTCGAGGACGGGCGCGTCCTTCTTGTCCCGACAGATATTACGTCGAGAGGCGAGCCGGTTTCTTTGCCGACGGAGTTCCGGGAGGGATTCCTCAGCGAGCCTATCGACGCCAAAAGGCATGTCGTGCGGTTTGACTGGCACCGAGACAACGGCGGCAAGCCGGACGAGTATTCGAGGATCGGCACCGGCGCCGACATCGAATACTGGGAGAAGGAGCATGTAAACCGGCTGAAGTGATGGCACCTGTCCACCGTTCTTTCCCCGCGTCAGATATTTCCTTGTGAAGATTTGGTGGCGGCCGAACAGCGCCCGTGGTTGGAAGAAGTGCTCTCTATCGTGATACTTGCGCTGAGTTGGATGCTGTTGCAGATAGTCGTGGAGTCCGTCCGAAGCTTGACGGAGATCTATAGACTGCTCGATACGTTGTAGCGCGGAGCCTGGTCTGGCGAAGCAGCTTGGCGACGAGGAAATTCTTATGCGAAGAAAAACCAAGAAGAAAGCGGAGTGGTGGCGGACTGGCGTCCGCTTTCAGTGCCAGGGGTGCGGCATATGCTGCAGTGCCCACGGAGAGTTCGGCTACGTGCTCCTGAGCATCGACGACCGCAGGCGTTTGGCGGCCTTCCTCGGCCTCGCCACCCTGCGGTTCACCAAACGACTTTGCGCTAAAACCGATGGCGTCTTCCATCTACGGTTGAGCGGGAGGGACTGCATGTTTCTGAAGGACGGAACGTGCTCGGTCTACGAGGCCCGCCCCACCCAGTGCCGGACATGGCCCTTCCGTCCCGACGTGATACGGGCGAAGACGTGGAAGCGTGAGGTCGCCGGCTTCTGCCCAGGCGTCGGCCATGGCAGGACTTGGACGGAACGTGAGATCCAGGCGAGCCTCGCCGCGCAGCGGGCAAACGACCGGATGCGATGACAAGGCGTGCCATGCCGCACTCCTTTGCCCCAATTCGACAGTGAAGTCCGTCACATCCGATCGACGCTAGTGGCCACTTTGAGTTTGTTGACGCCTGCTCTTTCCCCAGCATGAAGCCAGTCGTTCGTTGTCCGACCCTGAAAAAAACAGGGAACTGCAGCCAGTCATCTTGACGCTTGCGGCTATCCTGTGTACGTTGAGAGCCTTTATTCCCGACCACCACGCGTTCACTCAGCACACTACGTACAACAGGAGCACGCACACCGAACAGGCGAGCATGCGTCAGAGGACGTTACGATATTTGACGCGCAGCCGTTTCGTGAGGCACCCTCAAATTATTAAAACCAGGAGAAAGCCCCATGGATGTGATTGAATGCCCATACTGCGAAATCGAGATCAGCGCGGCGCAAGTGGATGCCGAGGGTGGATGCTGCCCCGAGTGCGGTCACCCGATATCGCCGGACATCTACAACGAGGACGATGAGGAAGGGGAGGGGGACGACGAAGGCGATATCGAGGACGATGACGATTTTTAAGTGAGGAGGTGTGAGGCGTTCAACCTGTGGGAGGAGATGCCTCCGACAAGTCGACGACCATCGCTCCGCCGCTGCGTGGCCGGCCCATTAATTTACGGATAAGCACTAAGCCCTCTTCACGAAACGCTATCGTCGTCCCCGCCCTTGGTGTCCGCCTCCGCGTCTCCCTTAAGAGCGGGCAGGTCGTCGAAAGGCCTCAAAAGTCCGTCAGCGAGCAGGAACGCTCCGACACCGGCGGTCACGAGGGCTGCCTCCATCAGAAACGAGCCCGCCGTGCAGCGGCCGTCCAACAGATATCTTAGATATTCGAGCACCCCGCCGGAGAGCAGCCCCGCCACCGGTGGGTACAGGAACAGCAGCCCCCATTTGACAATCCGCTTCTTTCCGTTCTTGAACGCCACGCTGAAATGTATGAGTCTCATTGGACTATCCCGTCATGTTAGCGCGCGGAAGGCACGACCCACTTTCCCCGCATGCAAAAGCTTAGCTTGATCGCTTAAGGAAATTGTTGTTTCATCCGTCGCAACCCCTCCATGACTGTCGGGGCTCGGTTCAGGCCAGCTTGAGCAGAGCCACGAGTGTGAACGAGTGGTCCCGGCGGTGCCGGTTAAGGGCACAGCTATGATGGGGGGCTGCCGCCGACGACGCCGGGCGTTGTCGCCTGGCGTCGGCCTGCGGCTACGGGATGTCTATTTCACGACGCAAGGTGTTTGGAGACGAGCTTGGTCATCTCGAACATCGTGACCTGGTCCTTCTTGAAGATGGGCTTGAGTTTGGCGTCGGCGTTGATGTTGCGCTTGTTCTTCGGATCCTGCAGCTTGTTCTTCTTGATGTAGTCCCAGAGCTTCTTCGTGACTTCGGTCCTCGGAAGGCACATTTATTTCACAAACATATTTCAATTCGTTGATGGGATGGCATTTGCGAATAATAGTGATTGGGCAGACGTCGTTTATCGATCCCTCCACCTACCCACACCCAGGATCTGGCGGCGTGAGCGCCACGAAATTTCCCGACCTGCTCGTGTAAGCTATCCTTGACAGTCGACTGACGCAATCTTAATTCTTCAGATTCTCTTGAGGGTGACAACTTCAAAGGTGTGCGGGGTGCAACCATTGCCCCCCTGAGAAGGAGGTCGCGACCCTTGAGCGGTCGGTCGTTCCAAACGGGCAGGGAACTCAGGGCAGGTCGCAATTGTATCATCTTGGCTGTAGCGTGGAATTACCGGTTCGTCATGGGCATGCGGTATATCTTCAACGTCTAACCCGCAACTTCACCTCCGCTTTCCCGCGGGAACGCCGCCATTGAAGCTTGTATTGAAAACTACAACAAGCCATGCTAATGTTTTTATGGTCATATAATTAGGTGGTTCGGATGAGCAACCTTGACGCCATTTTAAAACTGAAGAAAGCCTTGAGCGACAAATACGGCGTGAGCTTTTCCCGCCTTCTCGTCTTCGGATCCGTCGCAAGAGGCGACGATACGGCGGAGTCTGATGTGGACGTGATGGTTGAAATGCGCATACCCGTCGACTGGAAACTCAAAGAGGACATTATCAGCATCGCCTATGACGTGGAACTTGACACTGGGGTCATGTTCGAAACCTTCGCAAGGCAAATTCCATTCAAAGGGCCAATGACTCCTTTCGAGGAGAACTTGGACCGCGACGGCGTCGCCGTATGAACCGGCAGGACATGGAAGCATACGCCCGCGCCCGAATCGAAGCGTCCGCTATCATGCTTGAGGAGGCGGATTCGCTCCTCTCAAACAACTTCACCAGAGGAGCGGTTGCGCGCATATACTACTCCATGTTCCAACTGGTAAACGCCTATGCCTTCCTGAAGGGATTTGAAATACGCAGACACAGAAGCGCACGCTCTCTTTTCCATAAAGAATTCATCCACAAAGGAGTGATCTCCCGCGAGACTGGCAGAACTTTTGAAATCGCCTACATGAAACGCACTGAAGGCGACTACCACGCCATTGTCCATGAAAAACCAGAGGTGGAACAACTCCTCCAGCAAGCAAAAGAGTTCAACTCCAAGCTAACCTCACTCATCAACGACGAACTATCCCGTCCGCAGCTGTGACCAGATCAAAAGTGAAGCTATTCGCCAAAAGGATATGAGGTGGTCAGACTTTCCTCCTCCAATATCGACGATCGGGAGAAACTATGGGGGCGCACTGAAATAGGTTGGCCCGCCAAGCTATCCCTGTGTGCACCCTCAGGGAACTGCGACGCAAGGCTGCGACCGTCGGCTCGGTCAAGGAGTTCAAGATCTGAGATCCGTTGTGCGACTTGGCTATGCCAAAGGTCGGCTGAGGACATCTCCTGCGGCACTGTACCGCATGACAATCGCAGTTCACGTAGCCGTTTAGCTTGCAGCTTCAGACTACCATGACCCGTCTATCACAAATCCGCAAGAAGGTGCGGGAAAAGGGGCTGTCGCTTTTTCCTTAACGAGTGCACTCTCTTATGATACTAACCGTCACACGGCCTAAGTGCGCCCACGGGAGTGCGGCGAAGCCGAATGCTCTCTCTCCCACGAGGGCGTTGAAGGCGAAGGGCAGGCATAGATACTACACGCCCGCATTTTAAAAATTTTAGATCATAGATTGCACTGTAAAAAACGCCTCTAATGTCTGCTTTTTCACGTCTTCACTTTTGTTTCTTGTTTATGGTGTGAATTTTGTGATTATTTTACCTGGTCCGACCCCGTATGACTCGTATGCCCGCCGTATGCCGCTCGTATGCCGAGCGGGCCCAATCGAGGAATTTTAAATGATTTTCCCTGAAATGAGGCTTGACGACACATTGGGGGTATGATATAATCTGGAACGTTCCAGATTATCGTTTCGCATAGATTATCTGAAGAGGCGGGAAGATGAAAAAATCGACGATTTTGAATGTTGCGGCGAAAGCCGGGGTATCGAAGTCGACTGTTTCGGCAGTGATTTCAGGGAGTGCTGACGCCCTTGGAATCTGCGAAGCGACGCGCAAAAAAGTTCAATGTGCGATTGACAGTCTCGGCTATAGACCCGATGCGACCGCCCGCGCCATGAGGCTGAAAAGGCACAACTCAATCGGCCTCATTCTCTCAACCCGCCCGGGTGAAAGCTTTTTCACAGAAATGTGTCACGTGGGGATACAAAAGGCGCTGTCTGCCGCGAATATGCATCTTGTGATAGGCATCCTTCCGGACACAAAGCTCACCTCCGAGGAAAGCTTCCCCAAGATATTGAGGGAATGGTTTACGGACGGGCTGCTCGTTGACTACATTTCGCATCCTCCAGAGGAAATGCTGGGAATAATAGACAAATACCGTATTCCATGCGTATGGATGAACAGGAAGAGTGATTATGACTGTGTCTATCCTAATGACTTCGATGGTGGATTTGAGGCCGTCAGGCATCTGCATGACCTTGGACACCGGAAGATATCCTACCTCAGCTACAGCAAGAACCCCCATTACAGCTATGATGACCGCCTCGGAGGCTACAATGCCGCGATGAGCCATTTCAATCTGCCCCCCGAATTCGTCTTCCGCGAGCTCTCCCCAGAGGGCTTCATCGACGCCTCAACCGACATTTTGCGTTCAAAGACTCGCCCGAGCGCCATCATCACCTACGGCTGGGAGTGCGAGGCAGTGATCTTAGCGGCGGCGAAGTTGGGGATAAAAATACCTGATGAGCTGTCAGTCATCTCGTTCGAGGCGAAACACAAGACCATCGCGGGCATAGAAGTCACCGCTATGATGATACCTTTCATGCGAGTCGGGGAGGAGGGCGTAAGAATGCTTTTGGCGAAAATAGGTGGAAGGATCGGGAAGATAAGATCAATCCCCGTCTCCTATCCCCCCCCAGTTGGCGGCACCTGTGCGGCAGCCAGCTAAAGGGAGTCAAACTAAGACATCGGCTGTTGGATTATAGGCGGGTTTTAATCCTGGAGGAGCCCATGAGGAAAACAAAACCATTGAAGATCCCATTCACGCTCATCGAGCTGCTGGTGGTCATCGCCATCATCGCCATTTTGGCAAGCATGCTCCTGCCGGCTTTGAAGAGCGCCAAAGACGGCGCCAAATCAATCTCCTGCATCGGCAACCTCAGGCAGTGTGGGACGGGGGCGATCAGTTACGCGCAAGACTTCAACGACCGCTTCATCATGCCATACGCAAAGGACGTGGCCATACAGGATTTCTGGGCCGACGTCCTCATGTGGAACGGCTATCTGTCGGACGCCACCACCCAGAAATCGTGGCTGACCCCCACCCGTGGGCTCGTGTCGTGGCTGTCCGCCAACGCCTGCGTGACCTGTCCCTCCACGCCCCCACCCACCAAGGGGCACAAGTCGCAGGGGTCGGTTTTCAGCCGCGGGGTGGTGTCAAGCGATCTGACGTATGGGATCAGGGAGATATGGAACTGGCGGAGATATCCCGGGGAGCGGTTGTCCGCGGATTCAGGCGCCTGCAGCTATGTCCCGATATACTCTTCCCTGAAAATGGACGCCCCCTTCATGGGCGACAGCGTGCAACTGAACAAGTGCGACGTCGACGGCACATGGACGGCCTTCAATCCAGCGCAGGCGAGGTATCTTTACAACGACGCGGTGGATTGGCACAAGAACGACGCCGGGCACCTCTTCCTCGCTCATAAGAACACCGCGAACGTCTGGATGCCCGATGGCAGCGCGCGCGGTTGCACCCGGAATGAGCTCCGCGACATGAAACGATGCAACGCGGATGGGCAGAATCCGGTCGACCCCATCGAGGCGATCCCTTACATGACATGGTGAGTCCATAAAAGATAGCAATAAGCATAGGGGGGTAGGTAGGTATGTCAACTTTCAAAACCGCCGCGCTCGCGGCCGTCGTGCTCGTGGTCTGCGGGATGCCCAGCTCTTCCGCGCAGGACAAGCCGCCGGCTTTGCCGTTCGATCCGGTCATCAACGCGTTTCTTGAGAAGGACAAGGAGAAGTTCCCGCCGGCCGGCGCCAACCTGTTCGTGGGCAGTTCATCCATCGTCAACTGGCCCCACCTCGCGGAGAGCTTCGCTCCGCTTCCCGTGATCCAGAGGGGATTTGGCGGGTCGACCAGCAACCAGGCGACCCATTACGCCGACAAGATCGTGATCCCCTACAAGCCGAAACGGATCTTCTTCTACTCCGGGGAGAACGACCTTTTCTACGGCTCCACGCCGGAGGCGGTCGCGGAGCGGTTCAAGGAGTTTGTCGACAAGGTGTCGGCCGCCCTACCGGAGGTGGTCATCTACTTCATCTCGATCAAACCCTCATTGGCCCGGGAGCACCTCATGCCGGCAATGGAGACCGCCAACCGGCTGGTGAAGGCGTACGCCGAGGAGCGCCAGCAGGTGGGCTTTGTCGACATCTACAAGCTGATGCTGACCGCCGACGGCAAGCCCAACCCCGACCTCCTGGTCGAGGACAAACTGCACATGAACGAGAAGGGATACGAGATCTGGAACAACAAGATCAGGCCTCTGATGGCGGACGACGTGGTCGCCGCCAAGGCGCCAGCCGCGCGGAACACCTATGTCGTCGCCGCAGGCGACGCCAAGGCCTCGGACAACAATCCAGGCACGCCCGAGGCGCCGCTTAAGACGATCTCGGCGGCCGCCCTGAAAGTCCAGCCCGGCGACACCGTGCTTGTCGGGCCTGGCGTCTACAGGGAGTCGGTCACGCTGACCGTCTCCGGCAAAGAGGGGGCTCCCATCGTCTTCAAAAGCGAGGTGCCGCAAGCGGCTGTCATCAGCGGTGCCGATGTGATCACCGACCTGAAATCCGAGGGCGGAGGAGTCTGGTCCTTCAGCGACCCGGGGCTCAAGAGGCATGACGCGAGCTGGGCGCCATACGGCAACGGCGAATGGGTGCATCTGAACGGCTCCCCGCTGGAGAGGGCCGACACGCGCGACACGCTGGCCCCCGGCACCTTCTGGCTGGACTTGGACTCCAAAATCGTCTACGTGATGCCCGACGAGAACGCCTCCATGGCGAAGTCCACCGTGGAGTACGCGCGGCGGGAAGGCCTCATCTGGCCGCAAAAGGCGCTTGACGACATCCACGTGATTGGATTCACCCTCACGCACTGCGCGGACATCTTCCGCAGCCGCGCGGCCATCAACATCATCGGCAATCGCTGGCGCGTCGAAGACAACCACATCCGCTGGGCGTCATATGCGGGAATATGCATGAAATACAGCAACAACGCCTTAGTCAAAGGGAACCTATTAGAGTGGAACGGCTGCCTGGGAACCATGGCCCATATGAACGCCAATATGATTTATGAAGACAACGTCATGCGCTATAACAACTGGCGGAGGATCGATCCCGGAATGGAAGGCGGCGGGGCCAAATTTTGCGTGGGGATCAACTCGGTGATGATGAGGAATCACGCCTATTGCAACTGGGGCGCGGGTCTGTGGCTGGACGGAGCGGCGCCCGATGCATTATACGAGGACAACGTCGTGCACTCGAACCTCTGGGGCGTTTTCTCGGAAATAAACTGGGAGCAGACCATGCGCGGGAATGTCTGCTACAACAACGCCTATGGCATCACCGTCGGCGAAACCTGCGCGGCCCTCGTTCAAAACAACATCTGCTTCAACAATGAGATCGGCATCTACCTCAGATGGTTCGAGCGCACGGGCGAGAGCAAAGGCAAAAAGGGGTGGTATGAGAGCAGCATCGAACAATGGAAGACGGTTGCCGGGCTCGACTCTTTCACCGTCGAACGCTGGAAGGCCGGGTTCATGAAATATGTCATCGCTCATGACGCATGGTTGGGCAACAACACCGTGATCTGGGAAAACCTTGCCTTCAACAACACGTTCCTTTACGCGGAACACCGGGACTACCGCAAGCAGACGAAATGGGACGCGGCGGTCAACAATTTCTCCGACTACAACATCTGGTATCAGCCAAACGGCAAGCCGCGCTTCAACAGTCCGATGGACGGGGATTATCCCGACGGCTTGGCGGGCTGGCAGAAAGCTTCCGGACGGGACTCTCATTCCGTGGAGATGGATCCGAAGAATCCGATTTCCAAACTTCCCGAATGGGTCGAGTCAAAACGCGCCCTGTGGGACATTGCCATGCGGCCCTATGAGGAAATCCAAAAACTGCAGTTGGGGCTCGTTGACAATCCCTGCTCAT
>CAYTFM010000119.1:16264-24525 GCA_964436735.1 uncultured Victivallales bacterium
CGAAGGAACGGATCGCGCGTGCGAAATATGTGACCCCGATCCCCCTCAAGGATGCCTCGGTCAAAGCCTTTCTCTTCGACGTTGACGGGCAGCGCGTCTTGGGGTTATGGACGACCCAGATCAAGGAGAGACGTTATCTGAGTCTTGATGTCGGCGTGGATGTCGTGATTGTCGAGAACGGCTACCTCGTTAAGAATGAAAAGAAGCTGACCGCGCAGACCATTGACCTTCCCGTAGGGTTCATGCCTCTGTATCTGCTGGGCGTTGGCGAGAAGATAACCGAGGTGCCAGGATCCTCGCTGGAAGTTCAGGTTTTCAATGCCCCTGGCAAAACAATTCCCGGCAAGGCCGTTTTTGTGAACAGGGGCAAGGCAGCGGCGGAGCTATCCGCGGACTTCATCGTAAGCCGTGGCTTCAATGCCGATCCTTCCCATGTCAGCCATAATCTGGCGGCGGGGGCGATCTACGAGATACCCTTCACCTTGGTGCCGGAGGCCACCTTGCTGAAAGGAAACGCCCAGGTGCGGATCGAGGCGAAAATAGGCACTGATCCTTTTGTCCAAATCGCGGCCTTCGGCGTTGGCGAAAGCTCTGGAGCCATCCCCTTCACGGAGACCCAGATCAAGGCGGACGGGAAACTTGACGACTGGGGCGAGATTGTCTCAAAGGGCACGCCGACAGGAGTGATCGCGCAGGCGGCGCAACTCGCCAATGGAGATCCGAAGACCTGGAGCGGCCCAGACGATCTGAGCGCCAACATTTACGCGGCCTGGACGGCAGACGCCCTGTGCGTGGCCGTGGTCGTCAGAGACGACAAGGTGCTCGTCGCAAGTCCCGGCGCCGAACCGTGGAACTTTGATTGCGTGGAACTCTTCGTAGACGGGCGCAGCTTCGAAATGCAATGGCAGGTCGCGCCTACGGAAGGATGCTACCAGATAGCGGTGAGTCCCGCCAAGGACAAAACACCGTCGGCATCGCAGGTGTTCCGGAAGACGATGCCGGGGCTGCAGACGGGCACGTCTTTGACGGAGGATGGCTATGTCATTGAATATGTCCTGCCGTTGTCCCGGGACAACTTTCCAGCGGGAAAATGGGAGAATGGAAGGCCGATCAAGATGTCCGTACTTGTGAACGACAAGGACAATCCGGACACCACCGGACGCGACACGACGCTCGGCTGGGCCTTCAGCAAGGGCGGTGCCAACTATGGCGACACGTCGGGCTGGCAGCCCCTTGTCCTTGAAAAGAAAAAACAATAATCCAAGGGAGGACGTTCACATGCGCAGCGGAAAAACCTTGCTTGTCGGAATGATTGGCTTCATCAATGTGTGTGCCGTGGCGTCAGTCATGGCTTGGGGGCTCCTGAAAGCTGAGCCCAATGATCCCGCACTGCCGCGGGTGCTGCTGATCGGCGACTCCATCCTTGGCGGCTACAGCCCCACCGTGGCGAAACTGTTGAAGGGGAAGGCAAACGTGGACGTTTACGGCCATCCCTACACTCAGGCCAATAACGAGTTGCGGAATGAACTCAAAGAAGTCCTTGCGCAGAACGACTATGCCGTCATCCACTTCAACATGGGATTGCACAGCTTCCACGAGGGGAAAAAACGTATCGCGGATGACAGTTTCGAGCCCCTGATGCGCCAGTTCGTGGAGTTCCTCCAGCAGAACGCCCCAAAGGCGAAGCTGGTGTGGGCGAGCACCACGCCTGTGACCATCAAAGACAAAGTGGAACAGATTGATCCCGAGAGCAACGCGATCGTGATAAAGCACAACGCCATGGCGGCCAAAGTCATGGCCGACCTTAAAATTCCGATCAACGACCTAAACCAGCTCATGACACCCAGGATAAACCTGATGTGCGGAGACACACTCCACTGGAAGGCGGAAGGTTACAGCATCATGGGCGAGGCGGTGGCCAAGGCCGTAGGGGAACAACTGAAATGAACAAAAAAGAGCTTGCAATGAGAAAAACAACCCCAGGGAAAGCCGCTGCCGCACAGGTGGCAAAAACCACAGAGATTGTTCTGTCGAATGAATGTGTGGATGTGTGGCTCGACAGGCGGTTCCCCCGCGTGATCTGTTATGACGACGCCAAGAGCGGGACGCGCATCTTGGGGCAGGTAGAAGCCTCGCTGCCGCGCGTCCACGTCTACTGTCGAGCGGAGCGCCGGGAGATCACCAGCGACGATCTCGGTGTCGAGACCACCTATCTTTGCCAGGCTGGCCCGAAGGAGGCCCTCTACTCCGGTAGCGTCAGCGTCAACGGCGTGAAAGCGGCGGACTTCGAACTTCACTTCTCGCTTGAGGGATGTGACATGGTGGTGCGGCTCGGGAACGTCCGCGAGCATGCCGGATTCTTTTTTCTGTCGACGCGCCTGGAGCGTCTTGCCAGCGCCGCAAGCGACGACGGGGACAGCCGTGTCGTCACCGGCGTTTTCCAGGGGCGCGTGCTGGACCCCGCGAAGTGCAAACCACGCCTCCTGGACTTCAACTGGTGCTACTTCACGGCGCGGCCATGCGGCGCGGCATATCGGCCGTCCTTCATGGTCACGGTGGACACCAACATCAATGGCTATGAGGACCTGCTGGTCAATGATGTCAAGGAATACACTCGGGTGGCCGAAGGCAGAACCATCGCCAGCCTGGGAGTCGAGATGATGCATCGCCAGCGCAACCTCAACGGCAAACCGACGGATCTGAAGATCTATACCCCAGAGAACAAGGCCTCGAGAGTCATCCCGGGTGTCGAGCCCTTCTTGTGCGCCCCAGAGAAGGAGACGCGCCTGCATTTCATCTCGGCCTCCAAGGGCAAGTCTCTTGACTGGACGGACGCCGCCAGATACTTCCAAACACTGCTTCCAGCTGAGTCGAAGTGCCATCCGCTCTACGACGGAGCGCTGGTGTACAAGATCAACATGTCCCACCGCGAGAAGCCGTATTTGACTTTCGATGAGGCCCTCGACATCATCCGCCAGGTGCATAACGTGACTGGTGGCATGAGGCAGGTGTGTTACCTGACCTACTTCCAGTCCAGAGGTGGCGAGACGGACTATCCGGAGGTGTGGAAGATCTTCCCGCCGCTGGGGGACAAGGAGATGCTGCTGAGGGTGATGAAAGAAGCAAGGCAGTACAACGCCATCGTGAGCTTCCACCAGAACCTCGACGTGTACGACGCCGAGGCCGATTGCGTGGACGGCAAATATATCGCCCGCGACTGCAACGGCCGCATGTACAACGGCGGCTACTGGCACCCCAACCAACTGCTGCGGATATCTCTGCCTAACTATCGCGCGAAAGCCAGGAAGCACATTGACAGGCTTATCAAGGAATATGGAATCAGCCAGACCTACCACCTCGATCAATACAGTGGGGATCCCTATGCATTCGACGCCAACCCCCGCCATCCCTGGCCTGCGAAGGCGTTCGTCCAAGGCAAGTTGGAGATACTAGAGGACTTCAACGCCCGCGGGATCAACGTGACCAGCGAGTGCCTCACGCACCCCTACGTCGGGCACATCGGCCACTCCTGGTCGCTTTTCAATTCGGACAAGTATTGGGAGGGTGAACAGTCAGTGCCGTTCACCCAGTTCGTATACCATCACGCCACCAGTTGGAACTCTTCCAAGGCGGACACCACGGATACGATCCTCGACAGCCTTGTTCAGGGAGGGGGCTGTGGTCTTTGCTGGCCGGCGGGCGACTTCATCGTCGCCGAGGCGCGGATAGACATCATCCCGACACCATGGGCGCAGGTGCTGGACGCTCTTTACCTACTTCAGCATCCATACATGATGCTGCGTGGAGCGAAGTGGACAAACTCGATCTCAAAAGGGTCTGTCAGGCGCATCGAATATGGCCCGAACAGCCACATCGAAGTGGACGACGAGCGGAAGACATACAGCGTGGTCGTCGATGGAAGAACAGTGGCGGAGGATTTTGTCACGGTCGTCCCGGCCCCGGATGGCAAAGGCGTCATCGCCTATGCCAGACAGGACACCGACCTCAATTGGCCGGCTCCGGAAGGGTGGAGAAACGGTAAACTCAAGGCGGCGGGGCTGACCCTGTCAGGCGAAGGCGTGCGGTTGAACGCTGTTGTGGACGGCGGGAAGTTGAAGATTCAACTCAAATCCCGCCAACCCGTGAGGCTGGAGCAGGCACAGCTCGCAACAGTATGATATTCCCGCTGAATCCCTGGAGAAATTCCCATGCTACTTGAACGAGGGAAATTCAAACATCTCATCGACCAGTTCAACACCGACGACAACGAGATCGTCGTCAACGCCATTCCCAACAGCGAAGCGTGGGAATGGCTGGAAGAGCAGATTCCGTTTTTTGAATGCCCGGACAGCGAGCTTGAGGCGGTCTACTACTTCCGGTGGTGGACGTACCGCAAACATATCAGAAATACTTTGGACGGATTTGTCGTCACGGAGTTCCTGCCGGACGTCAGCTGGGCTGGGAGGCACAACACCATCAGTTGCGCTGCCGGGCACCACATCTACGAAGGACGCTGGCTGAAGGATCAGCGCTACATGCAGGACTACAGCCGGTTTTGGTTCCGCGCTGGAGGCGAGCCTCGCCGCTACAGCTTCTGGGCGGCGGACGCCATCTTCGCCCATTACCTGTTGACTGGGGATGCGGCTGTCGTCCTCGAGCTGTTGCCGGATCTGGTCGAGAATTACCGGTGCTGGGAGGAGGGATGGACGTCCGACTTCAAGTGGGGGAACTCCGAACCGCGCCTCGACCCTTGCGGTCTTTTCTGGCAGCTGGATGGCATTGAAGGCATGGAGTTCTCGATCGGCGGGCACGGGTTGCGCCCCACTATCAACAGCTACATGTATGGCGACGCGGTGGTCATCTCGCGGGTGGCGCGGATGGCGGGGCGGAACGATCTCGCTGAGCGTTTTGCCGCCAAGGCCGCCGGGCTGAAAGCGGGAGTGCAGCAGCGCCTTTGGGATCCGCAGGCGCGCTTCTTCAAGACGCTGGTGAACGATGTCGGAGCCCGTCCTCACTATAGTTGGCAGGAGGTCGCGCCACGTGTTTTCAAGTCCGGTGAGATGGCCGATGTGAGGGAGCTTCTGGGCTATGTCCCCTGGTACTTCAACCTGCCCGACCCCGGCTACGAGGACGCCTGGACGCAGCTCTTCGACCCCGCCGGCTTCGCCGCCCCGTTCGGGCCGACCACCGCCGAAAGACGCCATCCCGGCTTCATGTATCCCTGCACCCACGAATGCCTGTGGAACGGGCCCAGCTGGCCGTTCGCCACAACCCAGACGCTCGTGGCCCTGGCGAACCTGCTGAACAACTACCCCCCATGCGCCGTCGGCAAGGCGGACTATCTGGCGCTGCTCGGGACGTACGCCCGCTCGCACCGCCTCACCCGCGATGACGGGCGGACGATCCGCTGGATCGACGAGAACCTCGACCCCTTTAGCGGCGAATGGCTGTCCCGCAACATCCTGAAGAGCCGCTCAAAGGACGAGTTCCCAGAGCGGGGCCGATGCTACAACCACTCAGGCTATTGCGACTTGGTGATCTCCGGCTTGATCGGCTTGAGGCCGCGCCAAGACAGCATTGTCGAGATCAACCCTTTGATACCCAACAACAGTTGGTCATATTTCTGCCTCGACGGGGTTCATTACCACGGGAAACGCCTGACGATTGGCTTTGACGCAGACGGCACGCGCTACGGGCATGGCAAAGGGATGTTCGTCTTCGCCGACGGCGAAGAGATTGGAAGAAGCCCTGTTCCGGGGAAAATGTTGATAGAGGGAAATGAATTTTGCAAGAAGCTCAACTAAAGGAGCGTTCACGTATGATCTGCAAAAAGGATAGTCAGTCTTTTATGCCGTCCGCGGTGCCTGCCCCGCGGCAGATCGAGTTTCAGGACTGGGAGATGGGCGTCTTCTTCCATTTCGGGATTCGTACCTTTTACGAGGGGCATCGGGATTGGGACGGCAAGCCAATGCCGGCGGAGGGGTTCCGCCCCTCCAGTTTGGACTGCGACAACTGGGTTGTCTCGATCAAGCGCGCCGGGATGCGCTACGCCGTGCTGGTGTGCAAGCACCACGACGGGTTCGCCAACTGGCCGTCGAAACATTCTACATACAGCGTGGCGCAAACCCCCTGGAAGGAAGGGAAGGGCGACGTGGTGCGGGAGTTCACCGACGCCTGCCGCCGGCATGGGGTGAAGGTGGGGCTGTATTATTCCCCGGCGGAATGGGGGAATGCGAAGTTCGCCGATGCGAAGGCGTATGACGAGCATTTCATCAATCAGATCAGCGAGTTGCTGACAAACTATGGAGAGATCGACATCCTTTGGTTTGATGGATGCGGCTCCGAAGGGCACACCTACGACTGGCAGCGGATCATCCGCGATATCCGGCGGATGCAGCGCAACCTGCTGATCTTTAACATGGGGGATCCCAATTTCCGATGGGTCGGCAACGAGGATGGCATCGCCAATCTGCCCAACTGGAACACGGTGACCAGTTCACGGTTCTCGATCAACACCGTGGGGGAGGAGAAGCTCGCAGAGCGTCCGCTTTGGCTTCCCCCGGAATGCGACTGCATGATGCGTCGGAAAAACTGGTTTTTCGAGGAGGCGGATGTGCACACCGTGAAACCGCTTGAGGAGTTGATGGGGTTGTATTATCTCTCGGTCGGTCGAGGCGCTAACCTGCTGATCAATATCGGGCCGGACCGGCGCGGTCTGCTCCCCGATGCCGACCGCGGGGCGTTGCTGGCTTTGGGCGAAGAAGTCCGACGCCGTTTCGGAAGTCCTCTGGCTGTGTGGGCGGACGGCAAGGTGACGGAGGATGGGTGGGAGTATGAGGCGGCCAAACCGTTCTATCTGGATCATGTGGTCATTCAGGAGGAGCTAAGTCAAGGTGAGGCCGTAAGGCGTTTCTCCATTCATGTTCAGACGGCGGTTAGCGGAGCGCTGATCACCATGCATGAGGGACGGAACATCGGCCATAAAGCGATTTGCCGGATACCCTTGATCGCCTGTCGAAAAGTGATTGTCGAAATCACTGAAGCGGATCACCCCATCAAGCTGCGTAGTGTGACGCTGCACAACTCGGCGGGGCTGAGCTACCAATCATAACTCTTCCAAGATGAACTCCTCCACGAGCATGACCCGCCCCCCCATAAGCTTATCGGTTTGTGTTATGGGTGGCGTCACACCATGCGTGCGAGCCATGCTCGTTTCAATTCAAGAAGTTACCGTGTGGTGCAAAAATGTTGCATGCGGCAGGTGAGAGATCCTAATGAGATACCCGACGATGATAAGCCTGTTAGCTTTTTCCCTCCACTTTGGCGGTGTCGGCTTGTGCGAGGAGAAGCCGGAGGAGAAGGGCGAGCCGAAAGTTGTCACGAAACTCTCCACGGCGGAATACGCCTTGCCTCATCCGATCCAGCCTGGCTCGCTCCGCGTGAGTCCGGATCAGCGGGCCGTCGCCTACGTGTCCCGCCGCGATCCCGGCGTGTGCGTCGTCGTGCGGGTCGACCCCGTGGTCATCGCCTGCTACGGCGGCATATCGGCGGGATACATGAAAATCGACCCTCCCGTTTTCAGCCAGAAAGGGACACGGGTCGCATTCAAGGCGTATTCCTCGGGACAGGAGTTGATCGCCGTCGACGGCAAGGAGCACCGCGCGTTCTCGAGCGTTGGCGCGCCCTTGTTCGCACTGACGACTGAGCGACTCGCCTATGTGGCGGCGGACGGCGATGGGGTGTGCGTGGTGGATGAGGGGAAGGACGGCAAACGGTATGCCGAGGTGGGGGAGGTGGCGTTTTCTCCGGACGGGACAAAACTTGTCTATCGGGCTCGTGAGGACGGCAAGGCGCTCATTGTGCTCGACGGGAAGGAGGGGCGAAAGTACGACGAGGTGTGCCCGCCGCTTTTTGGCGCGATGAATGCCGTGGCCTACGCCGTGCGGCAGGATGAGGGATGGCTGGTGGTGTTCAATGGCGTCGACGGCAAGAGCTACGAAATGGTCGACCGCCTATCCTTCAGTCCAGATGGAACTCGCTTCTTGTATGTGGCGACCGAAAAGGGCCGCGTCATGGTTGTGGTGAAGGGCCGCGAGGAGAAGGCCTATTATGAGATCGGCCAGCTCGCGTTCAGCGCTGACAGCGCGAGCCTTGCCTATCTGACGCGGGAGCGTGGATGCTGGTACGCCGTGAAGAACGGCGCGGAGATCGCGTTCGGCGAACAACTTGGACAGTTGCTGTTCAGTAATGCGGGGAAACGT
>CAYTFM010000120.1:0-18688 GCA_964436735.1 uncultured Victivallales bacterium
GGTGTCCGGGATGTGGAGGCCGACGCTCGTTCCTTCGGTGGGGTATTGCTCCTTGAAGTTGTCCAACGCCGCGGGGGAAAAGGCGGCGGGCGAGGAACTCCCTTACACGGGCAACATCAGCTCCACCTACAAGAAGAAAGCGGACGTCACGATCTATTCCTATACTATACGGGGCAAGATCAAGCGCTGACCGACTTGATCTTGCCCCGTATAGTAGCGGTTGTCCATCTCTGTGTTGCTGCCGTAGCCCGCAGCAGGTGAAGCTGACGTCACTTTCTTTTCCCGATGGTGAACGCCAAGCCGATTCCGCTTTTCAGCGTGACGGATGTGTCGTCCGAGGCGATGACGTCGTAGCGCTCGATCTCGTTCCCCTTCGCGTCGCGGATCGAGAGCACGCCGGGGCAGTAGACTGGGAAGACGCTGTTGAGCCGGGGATCCAGCACCCGCACCTTCGTCGCCGGCACGCCGAACCGCTCGCCGGGCGACACCACGAACTGCGAACCATCGGCGGTGGCGACGCGCAATCCCTTCTCCTCCGCAGCCGCTTTGCCTTCCTTCGCCTCGCCCGCGGGGACCGAGGTGATGCCAATGGCGCGGCACTCCTTGCCGTCGACAATGATCCGCTCGTTCATCCGCATGAGCCGTGGCGAGGTTTTCCCCTCCGTGTCGTCGACGGGCCTGGCGATCGGGGCGCCATTCGCTTGTGAGCGGTCTTTGCTCTTCGCCGAGGGAAGAAGGGCGTACGGGATTGTGGTTGGCTCGGTGTCGACGAAGGAGAGCCGTTCGACAATGAGCTGGCTTTCCTGCCGCGTGACGGCGACGCTGGAGACGTTCAGACTTGTTCCCCGCGGGGTCGTCTTGCCCAGCACCGGAATGGCGGGCGAGTAGATGACGCTGTTGCCCATGACGAGCACCTGCGGCTCGTTCCACGATTCCGGGAAATGCGTTTCCGTGACCACGTTCAGGCTGGCCGCGCCACCGCCCGCTTGAAGCGGAATGAGCGGAGCCATAGCGCAGAGGAAGGCGAGAAAGCGGGATTTCATGGGGAATCCTTTCGTGGTTGCGTTTGTGTCGTGGCGACGTAGCGATAGCACCAAACATGCCAACAGGTTGGGAGACGGGGAATCACAACGTTTCGCTGTGGAAGAAGATGAAAACAGGTGTTGCGCCGATGGAATCCTATCACGGCGGCGGGCGTGCAGGGAATCAAGAATGAGAATCCCATTCTCGGCAATGAGAGGAAATGGCTGAGCCGAGACCGCTCTTGTGGATTTCCAGTTGAGACTCTCTTGACGGCACGCCTGGAACGCGGTATGCTTGAGGGTGACGTGCACGTGCACGGAAAAGTGGGGAAGGAGTGGCGTATGGGGATCGACAGCTGGGAGTTGGCGCGGTTGTGCGGGGTCTCGAGGGGGACCGTCGACCGGGCGTTGCATGGGCGTCTCGAAGTTGGCGCGAAGACCCGCGAGAAGGTGCTGCGGGTCGCCGCTGCGCACGGCTACACGCCGAACCTCGTCGGCCGCGCGTTGTCGACGGGGAGGACGATGAGCATTGGCGTCATCGCCTTCGACCTTGACAACAGCTTTTTCACGGAGGTCGTGAGCGCGATCGAGCGTGCGGCGCGGGGCGGCGGCTACATGACGCTGCTCGCGCTCTCCCGGAAAGATCCCGAGGCCGAGCGGCAGTGCCTCGACTACTTCATCCAGAAAAAGGTCGACGGTCTCATCGTGGTTCCTGTTGGCAAGGCGAGGGCGGTGGGGGAACGGTTGTCGTCGTCGGGAATTCCCGTCGTCACGTTCGGCAACCGGCTCGGGAAGGCGTGCGCGCACGTGGGCATAGACGAATGCGGCGCCGCGGCGGACGCGGTCGCGTGTCTTGCGGGGAAAGGATACAGTCGGATCATCTATTTTTGTCCGCCGATGCGGCACAAGGGGAGGATGAACCTTTATGGGCAGGAGCGGCGGCACGATGGTTTCCGCGAGGCGGTCGCGACTCTTGGGATCCCGCATGAGGTCATCATTGACGAGCAGGTGATGTGGCAACGCATGACTGGTGGATTCCGCGGCGAGACGCGGACGGCGGTGCTCTGCTCGAACGACATCTACGCCATCGAGGCGCTTCGGCGCGCCGAGGCGGCGGGATTGTCCGTTCCCAGGGACTTCGGGCTCATGGGGTACGACAACCTTTCGATCTTGTCCTACGTCAAGCCTCGGCTGGCGACGGTGGCATACCCCACGGCGGCGACCGGGGAAGGCGCGGTGGAACTGCTCATGCGGCTGCTCAAGGGAGAGGCCGCGGGGGATCTGCTCGTGCCGCATACGATCGTCGAGGGGGAGACGGTGTGAAGGGGTATGGGAGGGGAGGGAGGGTTCAGGGTTCAGGGGGGCAGTGTTCGGTGTTCAGGGCAACTCAAGACCAATAAAAATCCGGACGGGTGCTTGCGCGCGGGTGGCGTTGTCAAGCGGTATGCCTGTACGGACTAACAACGGATTTTTAGGAGCAACGCGACGTGATCTACAAAGGCGAGAAGGCGACGGAGATTTCGTTTCCCTTAGGCGGCATTGGCAGCGGGTGCGTGGGGATCGCCGGGGACGGACGGCTTGTCGATTGGGAGATCTTCAACAAGCCGAACAAGAACAGCAGGAACGGGTTTTCGCATTTCGCCATCAAGGCGGAGGAGGGAAAGAAGGTACTCGACGCGTGGGTGCTGTGCGGGCCGCTGCATCCTTCCTATATGGGGAGTCCGAAGGCGCGGCGTTTCGGCGGTTTCGGCTTCGGCCCCGACCGCGAGACGATGGCGGGCATGCCGAACTTCTCGTCAGTCGAGTTCCGCGGCGAGTATCCGTTCGCCGAGCTTTCGTTCAAGGATGCGAAATTTCCCGGCGCGGTTGCCGTGACGGCGTGGAATCCGTTCATCCCGTTGAACGACAAAGACTCGAGCATTCCCGCCGCGTTCTTCGAAATCACCGTGCGCAACACGACGCGGCGGAAACTCGACTACACGCTGGCGCTCGTTGTGCAGAATCCGCATGGCAAAGACTGCTCGGTCAATACGTGCAAGAAGGTGGGCAAGCTCAGCGGAATCCAGCTGGGGACGGCGAAGGACGACGCGTCCGAGTCCTCGTTTGGCGATCTGACCGTGGCGACCGACGCGGCGAAGACGAGTCATCAGGAGTACTGGTTCCGTGGCGGATGGTTCGACAATCTCGGCATCTACTGGCAGGATATGCGAAAAGCGGGGAGCTTCAAGAATCGCCGGTACGACGCGCCTGGCGGCAACGACCACTGCACTCTCGCCGCGCATGTCTCAGTCAAGCCGGGCGGCACGGAACGCGTCCGCTTCGTTCTCTCATGGAGCTTTCCCAATTGCGTGAATTATTGGAGCCCGGAGCAGTCGTGCGGCTGTGAAGGCGGCTGCGGGGAGGGGCAGGGGAAGCCGAAGAGTTGGAGGAACTATTACGCCACGGTGTTCAAGGATTCCGTCGACAGCGCCGCCTACTGTCTGAAAAACTGGGGGCGGCTCTTTGAGGAAACCCGTCTTTTCAAAGACGCGCTGTTCGGATCCGACCTGCCGCCGCCGGTAATCGATGCGGTGTCCGCGAATCTGTCGCTGCTGAAGTCGCCGACGGTGCTGCGGCTTGAGGACGGCTCGTTCTACGGGTTCGAGGGATGCCACTGCGACGAGGGGTGCTGCGAGGGATCCTGTACGCATGTCTGGAACTACGCCTACTCCCTGCCGTTTCTCTTCCCGAAGCTTGAGCGGTCGATGCGCGATTTGAACTACGCCTACAATCAGCGGGAGGACGGCGGGCTTGTCTTCCGGATCAAGCTGCCGCTCGGCCGTGCCCGGGGTGATTTTCGGCCATGCGTCGACGGTCAATTTGGCGACGTCATCAAAATGTACCGCGACTGGAAGATCTGCGGCGACACCGAATGGTTGCGCGGACATTGGCAGGCGATCAGAAAGTCCATCGAGTTCGCCTGGGCGCCGACGAACGAGGACCGCTGGGATGCCGACAAGGATGGCGTGCTCGAGGGGCGGCAGCACCACACGCTCGACATGGAGCTGTTCGGGCCGAACTCGTGGCTCACCGGGTTCTATCTCGCCGCGCTGAAGGCGGGGGCGGAGATGGCGGAGTCCCTTGGCGAGAACGGGGTGGCCAATGAGTACCGCGCACTCTTTGATAAAGGGAGAAAATGGGTGGACGCGAACCTTTTCAACGGCGAGTACTATCAGCAGAAGATTCAGTTGGACGACAAGGGCGTTGTCGACCGCTTCAATGCGGCGAATTACTGGAACGATGAGCACAAGGAGATCAAGTACCAGATTGGCGAAGGCTCGGCCGTCGACCAAGTGGTGGCGCAGTGGCATGCGAACATCGCCGGACTCGGCGAGATTTTCGACAAGGGGCAAGTGCGGCAGGCGCTCAAGGCGATCCACACACACAACTACAAACGATCGTTCCGCGACTTCGTCAACCCGTGCCGCCTGTACTCCTTGTATGACGAGAAGGGGGTCGTCATCTGCGACTGGCCGGAGGGGGCGCGCAAGCCCGTCGTGCCGGTGCCGTATTCGGAGGAGACGATGTACGGCTTCGAGTACGCCGCCGCCGCGCACATGATCCAGGAGGGGGTGGTGAGGGAAGGGCTTGAGATCGCGGAGAGCGTCCGGGAGAAGTTCGACGGGGCGAAGCGCAATCCGTGGAACGAGTTTGAGTGCGGCTCGAACTACGCGCGGTCGATGGCGTCGTATGCCCTGCTGACCGCGCTGAGTGGCTTCGAGTTCGATATGACGCGGGGAATGATTGGCTTCAATCCCGTATTGAACAAGGGAGCGGCATCTTTCAAATGCTTCTGGTCGATCGAGGGCGCGTGGGGTGTGGTCGAATTCAAAAAGAAAGTGATCGCTCTTTCGGTGCTCTATGGAGAGTTGAATCTTCGCTCATTCCGCTCCATGTCGCTGCGCGGCATGCGCGTCAAGAGCGTGAAGGTGGGAGCCGTCTCTCCAAAGTATGTGGTTTCCGATGGCGAAGTGCGTTTCGGCGCTAAGGTGAAACTGGCGAAGGGGCGGAAGTTTGTGATTGCCGGAGCGTAGAGTTTTTCCGGCTTTGCATCCGCCCTCGTCGAGAATGTATATGTCGGAACAACTTCAGTTGAGGAAGGCGGCGCGCAACTCGCGCAGCAGGGCCTTGCCGGATTCGATGTCGGGGGCGGAGGTTTGCAGTATCATGTTGCGCTTCCGCGGCACGTCGCCTTTCAGCAACGACTGGCAGGCGGCGGAGTCGCGTCCGCCAATGGGGATGAAGGGGACTTTGCGCGACGGTATCGCGTCGCAGACCTCGAATGGCGCGCTGTCGTATGGTGGGTTGACGTCATAGCCGCTGACCTTGTCCAGCTTGAAGAACGTCTCGGCCATCTCGCGGCTGGTGCCGCAATAGTGGACGCGGCCGCCGCCAACCGCCTCGAAGAAACGCATGTCGTGTTTCATCACGTGGTTCACGTAGAACTCGGGGGGGAGGAGCTGCATCGTGCAGTTGCTGATGCGGGCGGTGCCGGCCCACATGCCGCCCCAGTCGTAGAAGTAGCCCGCGTCGGCGCTGATTTTGCTTTTCACCATGCGGGTGATCTTGATCATGAAGTCGGTGACGTTGGCGAGCAGGGCGTCAAGGGCCTCTGGGTTGTCGTAGAAGTCGGTGAAGATGTCATTGCCCCGGACAAGGTGCGCGGTGTTGAACGCGCTCTGGATGTCGGGGTGCTGGATCTCGATTCCCTCCGGCAGGACGTCGAGCCACAGGTCGGTCCACTCGTGCAGTTTGGCGTACAGTCCCGCATTGATATCCGGGACCTGCAGCTCGAGGGCGTCTTCAATGCGTTTCAGCACATGGTCAGCCGCCGCTGGCAGCGAGTTCGGCGGTGTGTAGATGCCGCAGCCATAGGCCGACGCCGGCTGCGCGGTGCCGAACTGGACTCTCACGCTCGGCACCCGGTCGTCGCCCATCTCAAAGTGTGGACGAAGCGAGTCAAGCTCCGCGCGCAGCATCACGGCGGGGTCGGCGAGCCGCTCCTCCCAGCAGGGCAGCTGCGTCGGTGTGTCGACGATGATCATGGGTTGGCAGTCGGACGGACTCTCGTAGAGTTTCTTGTATCTGGTTTTCAAATTCGTGATGTGGTCAAGGGTGCGGCTGTCTGTCTTGAGGTAGTCCTTCAGCTCCTTCATCGTCCGGTTCTCCAGGGATAGTGTTGGATAATTGTAATAAATGATTGAAATGTTTGCTTCTCATTATATATATAAAAATGCGTTGAGTAAATGGAATATCTGACGAATATTTGTACTATATAATTATTGTGAGCACTTTTTTTGGCATACGGTATCCCTGTTGGGGGCACGCTCCTCGCTGCAGGGCGTGGGTGAGTAAGTTTTTTGACTACTACGTGTTGGATTTCGCCGAGTCGGGATCACTGGAGCTCCGAGTGGGGGACGCTCCCATGCGGCAGCTGAAAGGACCCGTGGCGTGGTTGACGTACCCGGGGAGTCATTTCCAGTTCGGCAAGAGAGGCGGTGACGCGGGGACGTGGGAGCATCGCTACGTGGCGTTCAGTGGGGCGTTCGGCGACGAACTGGCAAGAAAAGGGATATTCACCGTCGACGCGCCGATCATTCCCATCCATAATCTTAACCGTTTCACGATGGCGTTTGACGAGTTGCTTGCGTATCTCGACAATCCGGTCTGGGGAATGGATCGGGCGGCGATCATGCTCGAAGGGCTGATCCTGCAACTTCACGAGCAGGAGCTCCAGCAGCGATTCGAGAAAATGGATGCCAGGATCAAGGGGCTTGTCGCAGGAGTCAGACAGGATCCGGCGAAAGAGTGGGACTTCGCGCAGGAAGCCGGTCGGTTGGGGCTTTCAAACTCGCATTTCCGGAAGTTGTTTCATGATGGGATGAATCAACCTCCCACGCTGTTCCTGATTGGGGAAAGGATGAAACGTGCGGCGCGGATGCTGCGGGAGGAGGCGTCGACTCTAACGGAGATTGCCGAGCGTTGCGGCTATGAGGATATATATTTCTTCAACAAAACGTTCAAGAAGCATCATGGCGTCAGTCCAGGAAGGTATCGCAGGCAGGCGATGGGGCTGGGGTAGGACATGGTTTCAGGTTTCAGGGGGGGGTGATGGGGAAGGGGACGAGAAAATGTGCTGTGGTTCAAGGGGGGAAGTCCGCAGGCGCTACTGTTCCTCCTCCGTTGGTTGATCTCGCAGACGGCAGGATCGAGGCGCATTTCAAAGTCAACCAGTTGGCTGGTCGTGATCGGCCGCATCTACATCCGCACTTTGAGTTGCTGTATATCATCAACGGGGTGAGGGGGGTGGAGCTCGACGGCGCGCGGTACGAGGCGGGGGCAGGCGATCTGCTGGTGTTCCGTCCGGGCGATCCGCATGTTGAGTTTCCCGGGACGCCGACGGTGTCGTACATCGTCTTCCGATTCCGTCCCGACGAACTGGCGGGGCCTGGGCTCGAATTCCCGCGGCTCGACGGCCTTGGTCCCGTCTTTCCGCTGCCGCGGCGCGGCGAGTTCTACCAGTTGTTTCTGCGGATGCTTGAGGAGCAGGAGCGCCCTGGCGAGGACAGTCAGTTGTTGCTGGGAAGCTATCTGGTCGAGTTCATCGTCAAGCTGCGCCGCGCGGTGCGCGAGGCGGTCCGCACGAGGTTTGGCGAGGAAGGCGACACCATCCAGTACCGGATCAACAACGCCATGGATCTGATGCAGCGGAACCTGGCGGAGGACATAGATCTGAAGAAGGTCGCCAAACGGGTCTTCATGAGCGTGTCGCACTTCTCGCACACCTTCAAAGAGAAAGTCGGCGAGAGTCCGAAGCGTTACCTTATCCGCGAAAGGATCGAGAAGGCCAAGGAACTGCTAACCGGGACTGACCGCCCCGCCACGGAGATCGCCGAACAGCTCGGCTACGAGAGTCCCTACTTCTTCTACCGGCAATTCAAAAGCAAGACCGGCATGACCGTCAAAGAATTCCGCGATACTGTGCTGCGGAATTCTTAGCTCAGGCGATCTCCGCGAGGATGTGGAGGGCCAGGAGCGCCTCGTCGAACGCCCGGACGTCCCCTCCCGGCCTCTCGTGGGCCAAGACGTACAGGAAGCGCAGGCCGTGCACGATGACGTTCCTGTCCCCCGCCTCCGTTCCTTTGTCGATCTCGGCGTCCATACTCCGCTTGAGTTTGTCGATGTCGTCTCTGCTCCATGTCCCCAGCGTGTCGCCGGCGGGATGGGTGCGATACATGTCAGGCCAGCGGCTGCGGTAGGCCGCCTTGAAGCACTCCTTGGCGGCGCGGTTGTAGTCCTTGTCCTCGAAGCAGGAGGCGATCTTGTCGGTGAAGCCGACGCCGGCACCGGGGGTGTCGTCGAGGCGGGCCTGGATTTTCCGGCAGAGGGTCTCGATCGCCGAGAAGGGGCTCTGCCGCTCGTTGATGACGCATTCGTAGAAGTGCCCCGGCTTGCCGATGATGTTGCCGATGGCGACACAGAACTGGAAGCGGAGGCCGGGGTCGGAACAGTCGCTAAGCTTGTCGAAGATCGCCTCGACCGAGTTCAGGTCGCCGTAGTGGCCGAGGGCGTCCGCGATGTACGCGGAGGCGAAGCCGCTTTTTTCGACGGCAAGGGCCTGCCGCAGAACGTCCAGCGACTCGGGCGCCCGGATTTCCCCTATGGCCCATGCGGCGGCGGCGCGCAGGCTTCGGTCGTCGGACTGGATGCTTTTATGCAGGGACGGAGCCGCCTTGACGCTTCTGAGCCTGCCGAGCGAATAGGCGGCGCCGACGGAGAGGGCCCCCTCCTCGTTCTCGAGTTCGCGCAGGAGGGCTTCCTCAGAGGCGGGATCCTTGATGCCACCCAGCGAGTACACGGCGCTGTAGCGGATGAGCGGCGACGGGTCGTCGAGGGCGTCAACGAGTTCCTGCACGAAGAGGCGGCTGCGGTTGCGCGAGATGAAGTCGTGCCGTTCCTGGAAGCCCGACTTGCCGGTCAGTTTCACCAGCCGGAGGAACGACAGCGCGGGGTTGCCCTCGAAGAACGCCATGGCCGTGTTGAGGGCGGAATAGTTCCGTCCAGACCGGTACGGGAGGATGAGCAGGACGCAGAGGAACATGGCGGCGATGTCCGCCAGGAGGATCGTGTGGAAGGCGCCGAACTCCACGCCAAGCCATGTCGCCCGGAAGTTCTGGAACAGGCTCATCACGAAGCCGCCGGCCACGGCGCCGCCGGCGCCCGCCACGCCGGCGACCGAGAAGAACATCGCCGAGAAGAGCATCCGATTCTCTTTGGGTGTCTCGGCCGTCAGCATCGACGAGGTGGCCGTGGCGATGCCGCTGTTGGCGAAGCCGCTGATGATGAAAATCGGCAGGGAGAACCACCACGCCCCGCCTTTCGCGATCAAGGCGTACCCCGCGAACTCGGCGGCCTTCATCACCAGCGAGATGAGGATGACCGGCTTGTTGCCCCGGAGGGCGGCGATTTCTGACCAGAAATGGCACCCGACGAACGAGGCGAGGCCGGCGGCGACGCAGAACAGCTGGATCTTCAGCGGCGACCACCCCAGCGTCGTCAGCAGGTGGATGAAAAAGAACGCGCTGCACATCATTCCGGCGAATGTGAGGAGACTGTTGAATGCCACGAAATTGCGGAAATTCAGATCGTTGAACGCGTCTCTGAGCATCTTCAGCAGCGGGGGAGGGGCGCGCTCCGAGGGGGCTTCCACGGCGGGGATGTACAGATAGAAGGCGGTCTCCGCCATGCCGATGACGCCGGCCACGATCAGGAACAAGGCGTTCACCAGGAGGCCGTCGCCGGCGTATTTGAAGGCGCAGCCAATCGCCAGGCTGCTTAGAATGCTGGATATGAACGTGAGCGCGGTCCTCCGCCCCCAGAAGACGGCGTTGTCCCGCTGTGGGACGACATCCCCGACCCAGTCGAAGAACAGCGGCACGGTCAGACTGCAGGCAAGATGCGTCGCCATCACGATGACGAGCGCCAGCGTCGAGACGTGGGTGAACGGGGTGAGATGGTGCAGCAGCAGGCAGAATCCGAGAGCCAGGACGGCAAGCCTCAGCAGGAAGGAGCACAGGATGTAGATGTCCTTTCTGCGACCGTGGCGCAGGCAGTAGAGGGCCGAGATGAACTGCAGCGGCAGCATGATGCTGGAGGCGGCGTTAAGAAGACCCGTCTGGACGTTGCTCAGGTTGAGTTTGACGGCCATGTCGGAGAGGAAGAAGCCGGGCCAGAGCAGCGTCACGATGAACATGCCGCTCAGAGCCGTCCAGATGAAGATGTTTTCGGACTGCCTGATCTTCAGGCTGTTGATTTTGGCGGTCATGCGTTAGTCTTGTTTGAAATCGTAGACGACGACCTTCCTTGTTAGTGGGAGGAGGATCTCTCGTCCCGCCTTCTCGTGCAGCGGATGCCTCAGGTAGGTGTTGAGGGCGTCGGCGTTGGCGAAGCGGACGCATACCGCGACATCGAAACTGGCGTCGACCATCGCGCGGTCGCTTGGCAGCGGCTCGCCGACAGTGACCTTGCGCACGCCGGGTATTTCCTTGAACGAGTTCGAGGCCTCGATTATCTTCTGTCGATGGTCCGGATTGCCTGGCTCCTTAAGCCAGCACACGACGACGTGGGTGATCATGCCGGTGTCGCTGGGCGCGCTGGCGCAGCCCGCGAGAAGCAGTCCCAGCAGCGCGGCGCTCCACAGCTTGAACAGCATCGTTCCCATTTACGTAACCTCCAAAGGCGGGCTGCACCCGCAACCGAATGTGAATTCAAACAGTGCCGAAGAAAATTTTGGGACAAAATTTTATTCTGAGACATTTCCGTCGTGACTCTTGGGGCAATTGCCCCCCCTAACGACTTAGTGATAGAACCTTTTTAGGAAATGTCTAAGACGTGAGCTGAGTATAGCCAAGACGGCTGAGCTGTGCAAGAGGGGCAGCGCCGTTATTTGCGGGCTCTTCAGGCGGAGGCAGCCATGCGCCGGTGCGCTGGTGGAGCTTGCGGGTTGGATCGCTCTCAATCGTGCAGTCGCAGCAGCTGCGAGCCGCAAGGGGGCAGGCTAAGGGTGAGCGCACCTCCGGCGGCTTGAGAGAATCCACCTCCGCTGACGCGTTCCACTTCGGAGGACGGCGCGGGGAGCGCGAGTTCAGCATCCGCGGGCTGATCTCCAAAATTCACTGCGAACAAATATCGCCTTCCGTCAGCGCCCTCGATGAGCACGGCTCTGCAATCCGTCGCCGCGCCGCACTCGATTCGTTTCAGTTCCGCCTTCATCGCGTTGGCGATCTTGCCCGAGCTGGCGAAGACAACGCCGCCCATATCGAAGAGTGTCGCACCCTGTTCATATTCGGCACATCCTCGGCTAAAGGTCGAGCAGATTTCGAGGGCGTTGAGCATCCCGCCCCCCTCGGGCTTCATTCGCAGGCCAATCTGACGTTCGGCGGGAGCGTGGAGGACAAGCGAGTCGCCTCCGTAGACGAGGCGGACGGCCAGAATGTTATCGGCCACAAGCGAGCGCGAGCCGGTGTCCCACGTCCGCTCCTTGCCAGGGCCTTTCCAACGGACGGTTTGTGACGTGCCATCCTCAAGGCCGAGCACCCTCTTGCACCCATTGAAGATATCGTTCGGCACGAGCAGGTTAAGCCCCTTGACCGAGGACAGATGGCACCGGATGAGCGCGCGGGCTTTTTGCAGGACAATTCCCGTTGCCGAATCGGGCAGCGCGGCGAACGCGGCGTGGTGCAGAACCAGATCCTTGTCCGTTTCACCTTCGGCGATAAAGTCCCCTGAGCGCGAGGTGAATGAACCGCAGGTGATGAATCCGCCGTCGAAGCATCTCCCTGTGTGATATTTGACGACGCTCCAGTTCTTTCTGCCCAGGCCGCGCGATTCACCTGCGAGATTCTGCCGCCATTCGGCCATGTCGCTTGCATGTGTCGGGACAAAGACGCCGCAGGGACCCTCGGCGCCGCGCCAGACCCATGAGGCGGCGCGTGAGGAGTCGCGGTGGAGGGCCGCGCCATGGAACGGTTCTGACCAGGAGAACGACTTTGTGGCCGATGCGGGTGTGGTGATCGTTGTCGTGGGGAGGTGGAACATTCTTCGCCAGTAGGCGCCCATGGAGATGGCGCACGCCCTGTCGGACTCCAATCTCGTATAGTAGAGCGGGGAGGTTGACCTGAGGGGGCGGCATCTGTCCGAAAGGAAGGAGCCGTCGCCGTTATGTTCCTGTTCCGCCGCAACCTTTCTCAACCACTCCTGCTCGAAGACCGGGGCGTCATGATCATCAAAGTAGTCAGCCGCCAGCAGCCATGAGGGAATCAGATAGTCCTGGCAGTAGCAGTAGCGGGCGCGGGTGTCGCCGCCGATCCGCCACAGTCTGCCGTCGGGGAACGTGAGGTTTTTCACAAGATGCCATAACTCCTCAAGGTGGTGGGAAAGGGCCTCGGGCGGGGTGACGCCCAGCCGTTTGAGGGAGAAATGAAGCATTGCGGCATTGGAGAGGCAGATCACCATGTAGCCGACGTTGAGGTAGGAGTGGTGGTCCAGCGATAGACTTTCAAAGAAGTTTGCGCCGGCGAAGCGTTCTTTGACCATCTTGCCGTCCACCACTTTTACCGATTGCTCATCGGAAGGTGTTGATATGGAGTTGATGAGGAATTTCGATCCCTTCTCTCTATAGGCGGCGGCTCTTGGGGTGTCGGGGTAGAGTGCGGCGGTCCTGTGGAGCAAGGCTCCGTTCCAGAGGTTGCTCTCGGGCTTTTTTTTGCCGGAGTTGCCGTCGGGATGGCCGACAATGTCGTAGTTGTCCATGAGCCAGTCGGCCTCGGAGATCAGCACCCGCTTGAGAAGGGTGAGATCGGCAGGCGAGAGCGAATCCCGCAGCGCGTCGACGCCGTGCATCATGCGTTCGACGCCAAGGGCGCTGATCCAGGTGTGCCCCCACTTCTCGCCGTCAAGGCATGCGGCGGAGCCTTCGATGTGGCTTTCGAGGCTGAACCTGAGGAGCGCCAGCGAAGTCTCCAAAAGCGACCGCTTGGAAACGTCGGTCGACGCTATATCGGACTCGGGGGCTGCCGCGAGAACGGCGAAGGCAGCGAACGCCTTCTGGTTTGTCTGGACGCCCCAGCTGTTATAGCCGGTGCCGTAGCAGGCGAGATCAGGTCTGCCGGGAACCTTGTAGATATCCTTCAAGGCGATCGGAGCCCATTTGTCCAGCAGATGAAGATAGAGGTCGGAGTTCATTGGCGGCCTTTATATTTGATGTCACGTTATCCAAGGCAATTGTAGGTCGCCGCATACGCTTTGCAAATGGCGTATCATGCCATTATTTTGTATTAATATGCTAAATGTCACCTTTTAATAATAAAATTTGCTGCATCCATTATGAGTGTGTTCACGAGAGTTGAATCTTCCCTTTCGGCCTTCGAGGAATTGCTTGGCGTGAGTATAACCCTCGTTGATAACCGGGGGATTTTTCACGACGGCGGAGGGCGACCGCTTTTCTCTTTGGAACGGCAATCCCATCAGAAAAATCAGGTATGCAAGGTCGGCTTCAGCAATAGATGCGTTGCGCATTGCCGCTATGCGATGATCCAAAAGGCTGAAGAGTCCGTCGGAGAGTATTTCTTCCATCACTGCTGGAAGGGGGTGGTGGAGATTGTCGCGCCTCTTAAGAAGGGAGACATGCTTCTTGGGCTGCTTTATATAGGTATCTGGCGACCCGTGGGGCAATCCTGTCCTGACAATGCGAACCTATTGCAGGTCGCTGCGGAAAAGGAGTATGTGAGGCTTGAGGAATTTGACGGCGAGCGGGCGAACACCATCGGCCGCATGCTGAGTGTCCTTTCCAAGGGGATTGTGGCGGATGTGGAAGATGCCTTGCTGCTGAGGGACCGTGCTCAAAGCAGAGAGGGGGTGATCCGCGAGTACGTCTTTAGGCGGGCGTCCGGTTCCCCCTCACTTCCGGCGTTGGCCGGCGAATTGCATCTCTCCCCGTCACGGACGAGTCATCTTGTCAAGAAGTTATGCGGGAAGTCCTTTGAGGAGCTTGTCGTCGAGGAGCGCATGAACAGGGCGATGAATCTATTGCGTACGACAGAGCTGCGGATCGGTCAGATCGCCGAACTGGCGGGATTTCCCGACCAGTTCAGCTTCAACAAACCCTTCCGGCGCCGCCAAGGATGCTCGCCGGGCGGGTTAAGGAGGACGCGCGATCTAGTCCGCGGCACGTCGTGAGAGGTCGTGGTCGAGCTCTCAGAGTTTGACGGCGGGCGTGGCCTTTTCCGAGATCTGAGGAGCCGCCTCCTTGGGCGGCGCGGCCGCTTGCTCTTTCTTTTTCAGCGCGCCGGCGTAGTCGCTGAGGATGGTGAGCGTCTCATCGAGGAAGATGTCCTTTGTCTTCCCCTTTTGAGGTTCGGCGTTGGCGGTTGACGGCTCTTCTTCCTTGAAGATCGCCTCCCGTTCTTTGGCGATGGCTTTTTCGTTCTGATATTCCTGCCATCGTTTCGCCTCGTTGAGGTAGACGCTTTTCTTCTCTTTTATAGCCTTGAAGGTTTCGATCGCCTTCCCGAGTTTGAGGAAGTCGGGATCCTTCGCCCGGCGCTCAGTTGACAGTTTGCTGAGATCGGGAAGGATTTCCTGCAGAGTTCCTCTTGGCTTGTAGTCGACGGGATTGATCTGATCCCACGGGAGGGCATGCTCGAGTTTCGACTCGCCGATGTCCATGTGGTCGGTGAAGGAGTCGAAGCAGATGTCGGGGATGACGCCTTTGTTCTGGGTGGAGCCGCCGTTGATCCGGTAGAATTTCGCGCTGGTGAGTTTCACCGAGCCGGGTTTGAAATGCAGGTCGAGGCGGGAGAGGATGTTCATCAGATCGTAGACCGTCTGCACGGTTCCTTTCCCATGGGTTTGGTGCTCGCCGACGATCAGGCCGCGCCCATAATCTTGTATGGCGCCGGCGAAGATCTCGGAGGCCGAGGCGCTGAGGCGGTTCACGAGCAGGACCAGTGGCCCGCTGTAGACGCAGGCGGGGTTGTTGTCTTCCTCGACCCGCACTTCGCCATCGGGGGAGCGCACTTGGACGACGGGGCCTTTGTCTATGAAAAGGCCGGTCAGCTCAATCGCCTCCTTGAGGCTGCCGCCCGGGTTGGAGCGCAGATCGAGCATGACGCCGTCGACGCCGCCTTCCTTGGCGAAACGCTCGAGGATGGCTTTGACGTCTTTGGTCGAGCTCTTGTAGTCCTTCTTGCTTTTGAAGGCGCCGTCGAAGTCGCAGTAGAAGGATGGCAGTTTTATGACGCCGAGGCGGAGTTTGGCGCCGCCCGGAGCGGAGAATTCGCGGATGTCGCCGGTCGCCTCGGAGTCTTTGAGTTTGACTTCGTCGCGGACGATGACGACGTCGACGGGAATGGCTTGGGCTCCTTGGCTGGCCTGGAGGACGCTCAGTTTGACTTTCGTGCCCTTCGCCCCGCGGATTTTGTCGACGACCTTGCTGAGCGGCATGTCGATGACGTCGACGGGTTCTCCGTCCTCTCCCTGGGTGACGGCGACGATGCGGTCGCCCGGTTTGAGTCTGGCGTCTTTTTCGGCGGGGCCGCCGGGTATGACTTTCTCGATTCTGGTGTAGCCGTCCTCGGAGGTGAGCACGGCGCCAATGCCGAAGAGGGAGAGGCGCATGGAGATGTTGAAGTCGTCTTCGGCGCGCGGGGACATGTAGGCCGAGTGGGGGTCGTACACTCGCGAGAGGCAGGACAGGTACATCTCAAGGATGTCCATTGCCTAGTAATCCTCCAGGTGGCGTCGATGGCCCTCAAGGCGTTTCATGATACGCTCCTCGGGAGATTTGAGGGCGGCGGCGGGTTTCTTCGGGGCGGCGTCCGGCGCGGCTGACTGCTGGTTGTCCTTCTCGGCGTCGGCCTTCTCCGAGACGGCGGGTTTGTTTTTCTTCGCCTCAGCCTCGTCCTCTTTGGTGGCGCGCTCCATGAGGCGCAGGGTGAGGAAGTCGTTTTTCAGTTTTTTCCGCCAGAGTTCGTCGAGTTGCTCCTCGGAGTCGGCCCATGGGGTGGTGGCGCGGTCGAACTCGAAGCTCTCGTCGGAGGTGAAGTCGAACCCCTTCTCGATGACGGTTTTGGCGAAGGCTTCGCGTTTTTTCACCTTGTCGATGAAGATGTTGAACGTGTCGTAGGCGAAGGTCATGTCGCCCGCCTTCAGATCGTCGTCGAGTTTGTCGTTGAAGGGCCTCAAGGTGTCGACGTCCTTCTTCGTGAAATACATCTTGCTAGGGTCGAGGAACTTGAGATATTCGTTGAAGAGCTCGTTGGAGACCTTGTCGTCGACGGTGTGATGGTTGTAGTGCTCTGAACCCAGCATGCCGACAAGGACTCGGGCGATGAGGCCGTAGTCCTTGGGCGGCTCGAGAGCGAGAAGCTGGCTGGTCAACGCGAGCAGAAGAAGGACGGCGGCTCCTGCGGCGGTGTGGAACCGGAGGATCCGGGCGGCGAGTTTGTTGTTCATAAAGGTTCCCATCGGTTATTTCCGTTTTCGGGTCAATAGCTTACGTTCGTTCGGGTATTTCGTTCCGTAAATGGCGTTACGTCCGCAAGATCAGACTACGGAAATAACGATGGTTGCCCATCTCACGCAGGAAAATACCTTCGGCCACTCTAATATGCAACCGCTTGGAGGCGGACGCATAAATAATGCCAAAGAGAAGGCGTATTTTCGTTCCGGCGTTGCGCGTGTGCTGCTAATTCCATTTCGCATTCAAACAGATAGCCGCGAAAGAACACAAAAGATCACATAGAAGCGCATCAATATTTAGATGATCAAAAGGTTACAATCTTTGTGCTCTTTGCGTTCTTTTGCGGCAATTGTATCATCTTGATTGCAGTGTGGAATAATATAGTATTAGACAAGGAGGCGAGGAGGTTTGTTCCATCACGTTGTTTGTTCCGCCTCTTGCCCTTGTTCGCGCAGTGGGCTATTTTGGGATGGAAGTTGAGGTGCGCTGGCGGACTGGAGGCTGGGGAATCCTACAATCGAATATCGGGATCAGAAATTCAAACTGCGAATGACCGAAGTCACACAGCACCCAAACCGTTTCGGGTTTCGTGCTTCGATTTTCGGATTTTTCTTTCGAGAGGTGCGGCATGATTGACCGGGTACTTGTGGTTGACGACGAGCTTTTGATCCGCCAGTTGATGGAGGAGACGCTTTCCCGGCAGGGGATCGAGGTGGTGACGGCTTCGTCCGCCGAGGAGGCGATGGAGGTCGTGGTGGGGAAGGACTTCCAGATGATCTTCTCCGATCTGAAGATGGGGCGCAAGACCGGCATCGACTTCCTGCGCTTTTGCATGGAAAAGTGCCCGGGTGTCCTTTTCGTCATCATGACGGCGTATGGCACGGTGGAGGACGCCGTGGAGGCGATGAAGCTGGGGGCGTTCGACTTCGTGATCAAGCCGTTCACGCCTGACCAGACCGACGTGCTGGTGGAGAAGGCGCGGCGGTGGCTGGGGATGCGGACCCACGAGGAGTTACTTCGCCGGGAGTTGGCGAACCCGCCGAACTCGTGCCAGCGGGCGATCGGTGAATCCGCTCAGATGCGCGAGGTGGCGAGGCTGCTGGCGCGGGTGGCGGCGACCGACACGACGGTGCTTGTCACCGGCGAGAGCGGCACGGGAAAGGAGTTGATCGCCTCGGAGATCCACCAGCTCGCGGATCCAAGGGGATCGAAGCCGTTCATCAAGATGAATTGCGCCGCCGTGCCCGACTCCCTCGCGGAGAGCGAGTTGTTCGGACACGAGAAAGGGTCGTTCACCGGCGCTGTCGAGCGCCGCGTGGGCAGGTTCGAGTTGGCCGACGGGGGGACGCTTCTGCTTGACGAGATCGGCGAGGTCAGTCCGGCGATTCAGGCGAAGCTGCTCCGGGTGCTGCAGACCTCGGAGTTCGAGCGCGTCGGCGGCGTCAAGACCGTCAAAGTCAGGACGCGGGTCGTCGCCACCACCAACCGCGACTTGCGGAAGGAGGTTGAGGCGAAGCGTTTCCGCGAGGATTTGTTCTACCGTCTTAATGTGTTTCCGCTTCATTTGCCACCCTTGCGCGAGCGCGGGGGCGACATTCCGCTGCTTGCCATTCATTTTCTGCGTCTCCAGTCGGAGAGGCTCAAGAGGCCCTTGACCTTCTCGGCCGGAGCGCTGGCGCATCTGCGCGCCTATCGCTGGCCGGGCAACATCCGCGAGCTCGAGAACGCCGTGGAGCGCGTCGCCATTCTCGAGGACGGCCCCGTGATCGAGGAGACGGCGCTGCCCATCGAGATTGTGGCAGGCGGCGGAGGCGCGCAGAGGGGGGGAGCCGCGGGGGAGGGCGTGGGGCAGGCTCTCTCGGTGTCCGGCTTCGCGACACTTAACCTCGAGCAGATCGAGAGGGCCGCGATCGAGGAGGCTTTGCGCAGGACCGGGGGAAACAGATTAAAGGCCGCGGAGCTGCTTGGCTTCTCGGCACGGACTTTGCGTAACAAACTCAATACGGGGAAAAGCGATGAGAAGGATTCCAGCGCCTGATGCAAGGCGGGGATGCTCTTTGCCGCTGAGTTGTTTATTGAGAAAGATTTTTATTTCGATCTCTCCGAC